>NZ_JAPDFT010000001.1:2773323-3146647 GCF_025949665.1 Chryseobacterium viscerum
CAGATAAAAAAGAGGTAGTGGAAGAAAGTTTCCCTGGTGATATCGTAGGTTTACATGATACCGGAAGTTTCAGAATCGGAGATACACTTACAGGAGGAGAAAAATTGAGCTTCAAAGGTATTCCTAGTTTCTCTCCTGAACATTTCCGCTATATCAACAACAACGATCCGTTGAAAGCTAAGCAATTGGCAAAAGGTATTGACCAGCTGATGGATGAAGGGGTTGCACAGCTATTTACGCTTGAAATGAACGGAAGGAAAATTATCGGAACTGTAGGAGCACTTCAGTATGAGGTTATCCAATACCGTCTGGAACATGAATATGGTGCAAAATGTACTTATGAGCCTCTATCTATGCACAAAGCATGTTGGGTAGAAGCAGATGAAAAATCTGAAGAATTCAAAGAATTTGCAAGATTAAAGCAAAGATTCCTGGCAAGAGATAAATACAATCAACTGGTATTTCTTGCAGACTCATCTTTCACCATTCATATGACACAGGAGAAATTCCCGAATGTAAAATTACATTTCATTAGTGAGTTCCAGGAAAATTAAGAAATAAACAGGCAAAATCACAAAAGGCCGAAATTGTTTACAATATAGATCCGCAGAAGTTTTCTGCGGATTTTTTTATTATGTATTTTTTAAAACCACCCCGTCAAAAATTCGTTGAATTTTTGCCACCCCTCCAGAGGAGGGGAATTTTTAGGTTACTGAACTAATATTTGGCGGAATGACAAAGTGTATGGATAAATTTATCGCTCTGTTTGTCATTCCGCAGGAATCTAATCTAATAAAACTTTGTTATCAAACACTCCAAGAACACATATCCTACTCTTTTAGTATCCTAAACAGGGAAACTACTTTGTAAATCTTTTGTAAAACAAATACAAAATACTGAAAATAAAACAGTTAGCACTTTACCAGCACAATACATTCTATTTACAATCTTTACAAGAACTTCCCTACTAATTTTACTTCATCAAAAAAATTAATGTTATGAAAAAGTTCATATTACTTATTGCTGTATCAGGCACCTTCATTATGTGTAAAAAAGGAGAAGCAGCACAAAATAAAATCAATGAAGTTATTAATACAGCCGACAGTACTGCTACTGCTGCTACAGAAACCATTGACAATGCAGGTAAAACAGCAAACCAGATTATGGATTCTGCCAGTATTAAAATAAAAGATTTTGAGAGTACTAAAAACGACATCCAGCAAAAAATAGAAAACACCTCGAAGATGGCGGATTCCTTATCTGAGAAAATAGCCACTACAAAACTGGAATCCAAATTAGAGAAAAAAGATTCTGCTGAAAAACCATCTGAAAAAATAGCAGTAAAAACTCCGGCTCCAAAGGTGATTAAAGAAACCAAAATCATTTATAAAGACAAGCCTAAAAATGACAGTTATGAACTGAATATGCCAAAAGATAAAATGGTAAAATCAGGGTATCTTGTTATAAAAGCGGAGAATGCGGAAACTGTGAAGGAAATCATCAGAGAAGAAGCCCATAAAAACAACGGCTACATCAAAAGTGAAAATCTTTCTTATGTGGAATCTGCCAGCCCTTATGGAGAGAATCAAAAGACATACAGCCTTGATATCAAAGTTCCAATCCAGCATTTTGATGGTTTAATGGATGCCATCAACAATAATGTTGGAGACATAGATACTAAGGATATTCAGGTTTCAGGGCGTAATTATACAGACAATACAATCTGTACGATCAATGTAAATATCAGTGATAAGGCTCAAACAGAAAAAGAACCTAAAACTTTCGGTGGAAAATCATTGGCAGCCATTGAATCAGGTTGGGAGGTAATCACTTCTATTTTCCTCTTTATTCTTCCGTTATGGCCTTTATTTCTTATTGCCGGTATTGGATATTACTTTTACAAAAAGAAAAATAAAAATATTCCTCATAACGACTCTCACTAAGTTTAAAATCCATCTTCAGGGTGGATTTTTAATGTTTTTTTAATGAGGTTTAGAATTGAATTTCAATTCTAATGTCTAATTTTATCAAATATTCAGTGAAACAGTTTGCTTATCTGGAAAATTCCTTTTAACTTTAAGTAGAAGCAAAATGTGATGAATCTTTGTTGTCAAACAAGATTCAAAATAAGTTTGGAAATTTTTATTTCATATATTAATATTTTGTGATTTGGTGTAAAATAAGGCCCTCAGATTGAGAGCCTTATTTGTTTTATTTCATATTCACTACTTTGTCTACGACAAACTTTGTATTTCCTCTCCATGGAAGAGCACCATTGTATTCTTTGTAATGCAGATCAAAGGTTTTACCGCTGTTCGTTTCCAATTGTTTGAAAATCTCAGGATCATCTACAGAAAACTCAAACTCATAGCTTGTAATTGTTCCTGTTTTTCCTCTCCCGAAGCCTTCCTGAATCAGCTTACCTTCATAGGTCTTGAAGATATAACCTTTTTTCATAGCATAGTTCAGGTATCCGGATTTTACCCCTTCTCCGAAAACAAAATAGTACTTATACCAGACAAATACACCTAGTAACAACAGTACAACACCGAGGATGATCCACAAAGATTTTTTCATAGGTAGTGTGTTTTATAAAATGTTATTTCGCGATACTTCTTGAGATCACAATTTTCTGAATTTCAGAAGTTCCTTCGTAGATCTGAGTGATTTTTGCATCTCTCATTAATCTTTCTACATGGTATTCTTTCACGTATCCGTATCCACCATGGATCTGTACTGCTTCAATAGTAGTATCCATTGCTACCTGAGAAGAGTATAGTTTCGCCATAGCTCCACTTTCAGAGATATCTTTTCCTGCATCTTTTTCACATGCTGCTTTGAAACATAACATTCTTGCCGCTGTGATCTGAGTTGCCATATCAGCCAATTTGAATGCAATAGCCTGGTGGTTAATGATCTCAGTTTTGAAAGCTTTTCTTGTTTTAGCATATTTCAATGCCAGTTCGTAAGCTCCTGAAGCAATACCTAAAGCCTGAGAAGCAATACCGATTCTACCTCCGTTCAATACAGCCATTGCAAAGTTGAACCCGAATCCATCAGCACCAATTCTGTTTTCTTTTGGAACTTTTACGTTATTAAAGATCAAAGAGTGTGTATCACTTCCTCTGATTCCTAATTTGTCTTCTTTCAATCCGATTTCAAATCCTTCCCATCCTCTTTCTACGATGAAAGCATTGATCCCTTTGTGTTTTTTCTCAGGATCTGTCTGTGCAATTACGATATAATAAGTAGCTGTTCCACCGTTGGTGATCCAGTTTTTGATTCCGTTTAAAAGATAATAATCTCCTTTGTCTTCAGCAGTTGTTTTCTGAGAAGTAGCATCAGAACCAGCTTCAGGCTCAGATAATGCAAATGCTCCTATTACCTGCCCGCTAGCCAATGGAGTAAGATATTTTACTTTCTGTTCTTCAGAAGCAAATTTTTCAAGACCGGCACAAACCAATGAGTTATTTACAGACATTACAACAGCTGCAGAAGCATCCACTTTTGCAATCTCCTCCATTGCCAGCACGTAAGAAACGCTGTCCATACCTGCTCCTCCGTATTGTGGATCTACCATCATTCCTAAAAGTCCCATTTCTCCCATTTTTTTCACCTGTTCTGCAGGGAATTTCTGGTCACGGTCTCTTTCAATCACTCCAGGTAATAGTTCGTTCTGTGCAAAATCTCTTGCTGCCTGCTGAATCATCAGCTGTTCTTCCGATAAATTAAAGTCCATAAAAAAAATAATTAGATAGCCGTAAATTTACACTTTTTAAGCAAATCTGAAAAAATAAATTAAAGACAGGAAAAACGCACAGAAAAAGGGAGTTGAAACAGATTCTAAGGTTCAAAGTGCCTACAAATGACATCCCGGTTTACCAATCGGGAATACCATCCAATTCAGGAGGGAAAGTAAAAACAGCAGGTTAAGGTATACCGGATCTGTAATGAGCCCCCGGAACCACCCTTTAAAGGCTTCCAGCCCTCTTTTTGATTCAATATATTATGGCAAGCATTTAACTAATTCCTAATTATTACATTCCTATGTTTTCAATTAAAAAAAATGCTTATATTTAAATTTCTTTATAAATTATTTAAAAAATCATGACGATCAAGAGATTATTCGATATTCCGCACTACGCTTTAGAAAAATATCCGAAAACGGATATGTTTGTAACTAAGTATCAGGGTGAGTGGAAAAAAACTTCTACACAGGAGTTTATTAATGAGGGAAATAAGATATCCAGAGGGTTACTGAAGCTGGGCATAAAACCGGGTGATAAAATCGCTTTGATTACTACCAATTCCCGTACTGAATGGGCAATTATGGACTTTGGTCTTTCTCAGATCGGAGTTGTTTCTGTACCTGTTTATCCGAGCATTTCACCTGAAGATTACGAATTTATCTTCAACAATGCTGAAATTCAGTACTGTTTTGTTTCTGACAAAGAGCTGTTGACTAAGGTAATGAAAGTAAAACATAATATCCCAAGTCTACAGGGAATATTTACTTTCGACAACATCAGCGGCGCTGCCAACTGGAGAGAAATTCTGGATCTGGGTAAAGATGAATCTACACAAATTGAAGTAGACGACCTTTCCAATGCCATCAATACAGAGGATCTTGCGACTATTATTTATACTTCTGGAACTACCGGAAGACCTAAAGGAGTAATGCTTACTCACAATAATATTGTTTCAAACGTATTGGGTGCTATTCCAAGAATTCCAAAGAAAAAGAGCTTGGATTATAAGGAAACAAGAGCATTAAGCTTCCTGCCAATCTGCCATATCTTTGAAAGGATGCTTTTCTATCTCTATCAATACAACGGTTTTTCTCTTTATTTTGCTGAAAGCATCGAGAAAATGGGGGAAAACGTGAAAGAAGTGAAGCCCCATTATATGACTGTAGTCCCAAGGTTGGTAGAAAAGGTATATGATAAAATTTACAATACGGGATCTTCTGCCGGAGGATTAAAATCAAAAATATTCTTCTGGGCTTTGAATCTGATCAGCAAGAAAAAAGTAATCTCGAAACCATCCGGACTTCAGGAAATCATTGCAGACAAACTGGTATTTTCCAAATGGAGAGAAGGTTTAGGCGGTGAAATTGTGACATTAGTTTCAGGATCTGCGGCATTATCTACAAGACTTAACTTAATGTTCCAAAATGCAGGAATTCCAATTTTGGAAGGTTATGGTTTAACAGAAACTTCCCCGGTAATTTCCGTAAACAGCTTTGAGAAAATGAAAGTAGGAACGGTAGGTATTCCATTGGATAATTTAAAAGTAAAGATCCAGGAAGATGGTGAAATTACAGTAAAAGGACCATCTGTTTTCAAAGGGTATTTCCAAAATGAAGAGATGACCAAAGAAGCCTTTACAGAAGATGGGTTTTTCAAAACCGGAGATATCGGACATATTGATAGTGACGGGTTTTTACAGATCACTGACCGTAAGAAAGAAATGTTCAAAACTTCTGGTGGAAAATATATTGCCCCACAGACGATTGAAAATTTAGCAAAAGCTTCTAAGTTCATAGAACAGATCATGGTTGTAGGTGATGGTGAAAAAATGCCATGTGCTTTGGTACAGCCTGATTTTGAATTTGCAAAAAGCTGGGCTATGAGAAATAATCTGAATATAGGCTCTACACCAGAAGAGATTGCAAAAAGTACTGAGCTGAAGCAAAGGATTGAAAAGGAAATCGAAGGAATCAACGAACATCTTGGAAACTGGGAAAAAATTAAAAAGATTGAGCTTACTCCTGAAGTATGGAGCATTGAAAGCGGATTGCTTACTCCAACTTTAAAACTAAAAAGAAAGGCAGTAAAAGAGAAGTTTATTGCTTTGTATAATAAGATGTATGATCATCATGAGTAAATAATATCAACCGCTTCATTTTGAGGCGGTTTTTTTCTGTTTTGGCTAAAGCCAATAGGAAGATTTATTTTTTTAGTTAAACGGGCTAAAGCCCGTTTCTATTGATTCACCACCATTGATTTTTTTAATCTAATTATAGCCAACCTTTGTCATTCCGTAGGAATCCATACTATAATCAAAAAGTAGAGTTGAGATTTCTGCGGAATGACAGAGACACCGCAAAAAATACATTATGCTAAAAGTTTAAACGGGGTAAGCCTGTTCCTATTACATATACACAAAAAAGCTGTTTCAGAAATGAAACAGCTTTTGTATTGTTTTAAAATCAATAATTAGAATTTAATTACAGATTTCATTCTTTCGTTTTCTTCCATTACCAGTTCGTCATCAACAAGGATTTTCCCTGAATGCTCATCAATAATAATTTTCTTTCTCTGAGCAATTTCCATTTGCTTTTGAGGCGGAATGGTGAAGAAAGATCCTTTTGGAGCTCCTCTTTCTAATCCTACTACTGCAAGACCGTTAATAGAATTTGTTCTGATTCTGTTGTAAGAAGCCAATAATCTCTCATCGATTTTACCTGCATATTCTTTAGATTGCTCTAAAAGATATTCTTCTTCTTTCTGAGTTTCAGAGATAAGACCATCTAATTCTTCTTTCTTGAATTTCAAGTGGCTTTTCAAATCGTCGATCTTAGTATTCAGTTCACTTAAAGTTTCGTTTTTGTGAGCAATTTTCACTCCGAATTCTTTAATTCTTTTTTCAGCAAGCTGAATTTCCAGATCCTGGAATTCCATTTCCTTTCCTAATGCTTCAAACTCTTTATTGTTTCTTACATTATCCTGCTGAGATTTGTACTTCTCAATTAAAGTTTTAGCATGGTTAATAACTTCATGCTTTGTTTTGATCTGATCGTCCTGATCTTTGATATCAGCATGAAATTTTTCAGCTCTTTTTTCAAGACCTTCAATCTCGATTTCAAGATCTTCAACTTCAATTGGCAATTCTCCTCTAGTATTTCGGATTTCATCCAATCTTGAATCAATGATCTGTAAATCGTATAAAGCTCTTAATTTTTCTTCAACTGAAATATCGTTGGTTTTTGCCATATTTAAATGAAATAATTTACTGGGTTTGTTTTTTCAATAGATTTTGAAATTGCAAATGTACTAAATTTTTGTGATAAAATTTCAAATAATTGTTGGGTAACAAATTGTTCCGATTCATAATGGCCAATATCACAAATCAGCATTTTAGACTCAGCTAAAAAATAGTCGTGATATTTAAGATCTCCGGTAAGATAAGCATCACATTTCCTGGAAGCAGCAGATCTTATTCCACTCGCTCCGGAACCTCCCAGAACCCCTACTCTTTTGATTTTTTTATTGTTAAATGAAGAATGTTTTATCACCTCAAGACCAAACTTTTCTTTTACAAACCCCAGGAAATCTTTTTCATCCATTTCTTCTTCCAGGTCACCATACATTCCCAGTCCGGCATGATGGTTTTTATTATCCAGGCTGTATATTTGGTGAGCTACTTCTTCGTAAGGATGTGCGGCTTTCATCGCTCCTACAATCTGACCTTGTTTAAAGCCTTCAAAAATTACAGAGATCATATCTTCATCTGCATTTTCACGAATGCCCTGCTGTCCTGAGAATGGATTTGAACCCTCTACCGGTCTGAATGTTCCGTTACCATTGACCGTAAAACTGCATTCGTCATAGAAACCTATATTTCCTGCTCCTGCTGAAAACATAGCTTCTTTTACTTTTTCGGAATGCTCTTTCGGAACAAAAACCGTCAGCTGTTTTAAATTATTTTCTTTCGGTTGAAGAATTTTCATATTCTTTAATCCCAACTGACTGCAAATTCCATAATTAACCCCAAAGAAATCATTATCAAATGCTGTATGAATGGCATAGATCGCCACTTTATTTTCGATAGCTTTTAAAACAGCTCTTTCTACATAATTTTTCCCTGTTAAAGATTTGAGTCCGGAAAATATAATCGGATGGAAACATACAATAAGATTGCAGTTTCTTTCAATAGCTTCATCTACAACATTTTCCAAAGCATCATGACAAACCAGAATCCCAGATACATCACGATCATAAATACCACACAACAGACCTACATTATCAAAATCTTCTGCCTGTCTGATACTTATTTCCTCTTCAATCTTTGCAATTACAGTTTTTAGCTTCATTAATTTATATTTTACAGTTACAGCGAAGATATTAATTTTACTAAAAATCCAAAGCATATTTCTGATTCAATAAAAAACCGGCTTTCATCGGCCGGTTTCAATTTGATATTAAAAAAATAAATAGACACTGTTAATCTTTGAAAAGCGATACTCTTGTAAAGGATTCCATTACCACACTACAGTTGATATCGGCTTCCATAAAAAGCTGATAGCCTCTTCCCGGATCAAGACTCGCAGGATCTGCAATGGTATAGAAATAGAACGTAAGGATGTTACCTGATCCACTTGAACCACTTGGCAGCAACTGGATAGAGTTAATTTCAAAACCGGAATCAGGGTTTTTAAAAGTAGCTTTTACGGATCCTGAAGAGTTGGACCCCGGAGTAATCGTAGCGATAGCCCTCCAGACATGGACCTGTCCGTTAATTTCATTTTCCCTCCATTTACCCGTAGCAGCAACATAAATATTGGATGTAACTCCCGGAAATGGAACTGTGGTTTCCGGCCAGCTTGTAGTAGGACTTGCTGCAAAGACCAGCGGTGTGGCATAAAGCACCTGTTGTCTTGGGCCATACCCGCTTCCTGCTGCACTTAAACTGAATGAAGGTTTTACATTTGCGTTTCCAGAATTTATTTTAACGACACCGTCGTTACCAGCCTGAGAAGATGTGGGAACAAAAAGCTGTCTCCAGAGGGTACCATCCCAATACTGGAAGTTATTCGTTGTCGTATTAAAAATAAGTGTTCCTGCAGTAAGGTTAGCATTCGCAACACCTGCAGGCGGTACTGTGGAAGCGTTATTATCTGCCAGGTATGTATCCCGGTCAGTATCAGTAAGACGAGGAATGAGAATCCCTTTCTGGTTGGAGACTATATCCAGTACTGCAGCACCATTGGGTGTTCAAGTATTAATCCCAACCTGAGCGTGTACAAAACTGCTTATGAAAAACAGAATAAACAAGGTTAAAATTTTTCTCATGATATAAAGCTTTTGTTGGATAAAATTACAAACTTGAGTTAGTATTATGTTAAAAAATAAATTTTTATATGTCATATTTTATTTGTATTTTGTATATTATAATGTATTGAAAATCATTAAATTAAGTATTAATAATTCACTTTTTAATGATAGAAATACTTTTAACATTTGCAGGATTCTTTTAACAATCATATCTTTACCCTATACTTTATAGAAATTACTAACTTCGCTGTGAAATAACCTATATAAATGGAAAGAGAACATAATCTTGTTCCTGAGGACAAACTTTGGAAAAGATTCCTTTACCGGATCATTTATCGTTCCGATACCAGGCTCGGAAAACTGTTTGATATCATCTTATTATCTTTAATTCTTGCAAGTACTGCTATCATTATGATGGAAAGTGTACCTCAGCTTGATAAAAGGTTTCATTATACCTTCCTGATTCTGGAGTGGGTGATTTCAATTTTCTTCACTCTTGAGTATTCTATGCGTATTGCAGTGGTAAAAAATAAACGAAATTATATTTTCAGTTTTTTCGGAGTTATAGATTTTCTTGCACTGGTTCCTTTTTTCCTTAGCTTTTTCTTTCCTATCACTAAGTATTTCCTGATTTTCAGGATGCTGAGAATGTTGAGGATTTTCAGGATTTTCAACTTACTGGATTTTATGAATGACGGCTACCTTATTGTAAGGGCTCTGAAAAACAGTTCGAGAAAAATTTACATCTTCCTTTTATTTCTGATTATATTCTCCGTGATTGTAGGATCACTGATGTTTATGGTGGAAGGCGGGCGGCAGGGATTTGAAACCATCCCACAATCTATCTATTGGGCGGTGGTTACCGTAACTACTGTAGGATATGGTGATGTATCCCCAATCACACCTTTAGGAAAGTTTTTTGCAGTTGTTCTGATGCTGGCCGGTTATTCTATTATTGCAGTTCCTACCGGTATTGTAACGGCAGAAATGAGAAACAAGAGACAAAACCTGGAACTGATCTGTGAACGCTGTGGTAACGAAGATATTGATGATGATGCAAGGTATTGCAAGAAATGTGGCAAGAAATTAGCTTGATATTGAATATCAATATAATTTATTCACCAAATACCAGAAAATCATGGAACCAAAAAAGAAAAACAAACCGAATAGTCTAGTGATCATTCTTTTTGCACTGGTGGTGCTGATGATCATCGTCTACTTTATATTAGTAATGTTCTTCCCTACTGTTTTTGACCTTATGAATAAGGGAGAGATACAACCGGTACCCAACAAATGATGAGTAATGAGCGATGGGGAAATAATTTGTAATCAACTAGAACTTTAGTACAAAATAAAAAAGATGAGTGAAATATTTCGCTCATCTTTCTTTTGATCCATTGATTGTCAATGTCATTATAATAAAAAGGACGGATCATCACTGACCCGTCTCTTTCTTTTTTATTTAAATGATAAATTATTTTTTAATGGCTTTAATGGTCTGCTTAGATCCGTCTTTCATTTCTAAAGTTACTAAGTAAACGCCCTGCATTAAGTCTCTTAAATGTATTGTAGATTCAGGGTTTGCAATAGTTTTCACTAATCTTCCTGCAACATCCGTTACTGATACATTTTTCACATTTTTCACATCAGAAATATTTAATACATCCGTAAATGGATTAGGATATACTTTGATACTGTTTTTCGCTGCAGAAACTTCAGATGTTGCCAGATTCGCATTGCTGATGCTTATATCATCTACATACAGATTAAACTGGTCTGCATCTGAATAGGCATTAAATCCAAAGAAATACACTCCGGTAACAGGAACTGTAAACGTTATAGACTCTGTATGAGCCATTTCATCGTTGATTGAAGGATAATCTGCCACTGAGTTTGTCATCGCAGATTCAACCGGTGAAGTTCCGTAAGCTACTTTTAGTTTTTCAGCATAAGTTGATGAATTATTCCCATATTTATAGCTGATTGTATACTGTACTCCTGCTGTCAGATTCAATCCTTGGGTAAAGAACCATGCATTGGCAGCATTGGAAGAATTATAATGATACCTTAGTACATTGGTGGTAAATCCCTGGCTATCAGAAGGTGGGTCTGAAGTTTCCCAGTCATTCCCCGATCCCATATTGGTATTCATAGTACAACCAGGAAGATCCGGAGTAGTAACACTCTCAAAATCTACAAGATAAGGAAGGTTCGCACTTGAACATAATGTAGTAAATGTAACAGGATCGCTCCATGCACTTTTGCTTGTTGCACTACATGCAGATCTCACCCATACATAGTAGACAGTGTCTGGTGCTAAACCTGGAATGTTATAAGTAATTGCTGTAACTCCTGTGAAATTTGGTGTACTTGCCGCTGTAGGAGCTGTATTGGTTGTGCTGTAATAAATGTCATATCCGTTTGCAGGTACGGGAGTGGCAGCCGTCCAGGAAACCGTAGCTCCTCCGGCAGTAATATTTGAGATAGCCAGAGCAGTTGGCTCACTACAAGCAGGTGCAACATCTACATTAATATCATCTACATACAGCTTGTTCATGTTAGCATCAGAATATGCCTGGAATCCAATATAATATACACCTGTAGTTGTTGGTGTAAAGTTCACAAAAGCACTTGTTGCAGTACTGGTAACTACATTCGGGTGATCTGCCAGTGCATTGGTCATTCCTGCACCTGTGGCTGAAGTTCCGTAGGCTACTTTTAATTTTTCAGCATATACAAATCCTTCTGCATTTGCATATTTATATTTGACTCTGTAAGTAACTCCTGCTGTAAGGTTGATTCCATTAGTGAAAAACCAGGTATCAGCATTATTGGCATAGTCATAAGAATACTTAAGAACATTTCCTGTAAATCCTTGAGCGTCCAGATCGCCAGTTTCCCACATATTTCCTGACCCATCATTCACTACTGAAGTACAATTCGGGAGATCAGGAGGAGTTACACTCTCGAAATCCAGTGCGTATGGCACACCTACAGAAACACAAGCTGTCATAAATGTTGCCATTTGAGACCATGCACTCTTATCTGTAGTACTGCATGCAGAACGTACCCATACGTGGTAAACAGTTGCCGGAGCAAGTGTAGACAAATTAGCCGTTAAAGCATTACTGGTTCCGGAAACTACAGTAGCCGCTGTAGGATATGTATTGGATGTTGAGTAATAATATTCATAGCCGCTGCCCGGAGCAGAAGCTGGTGCTGTCCACGCAATCTGAGCTGTATTTGTGGTAACTGTTGAAACCGTTAAACCGGTTGGAGCAAAGCAGGTAGGAACCGCTCCTATTACAACTGTATAATCATGTGCTTCTCCATAGCCAGATATATTGCAGGGGATAGGATCACTGGAGAATCTATCTCCTACTCTCATCCTGTAAGTACCCGGAGTTACGGTAGAAGGAATTGTTATAAGCCCTGAAGTAATATTGTTTGCTCCTACAAGGGTACTGCTTGCTGAAGCTACAAGCTCTGGAGCTGCATCATCAAAAGTTCCGTCATTATTAAAATCTATCCAGATCCGTACATTCTGATCACTATAACCATGTTTAACGCTAAAATCATAGTTTAAACCTGCATTAAGGTTAATTGTCATAGAAGTAAAATCTCCATACGAATCAACAGAACAGCCTGTATCTGCATGATTAAATCCGGCACCCGGAATGGTAAAAGAGTCTATCATATCCCCTCCACTACATCCGCTAGCAAATGCCGGCGTACAGTAAGTCTGTGCGGAAGATAAAAAGCCAGTTATTAAAAAACCAACGAGTAAAAAGTTTTTCATATAAATCAGTATTAGTTACTCAAATCTAGTGAAAATCAGCAACAAAAAAAATATTTTTTTCATCATATAATAACAAATACCACTTTTCTTTTAACATAAGGCAATTCCGTAAAAAAAAAGAGCGACTGCCCAAATTGAGCAGTCGCTTTTTTTATTTTTTTAAGAATTTATTTATCTTTTAATTGCTTTAACGGTTTGTTTAGATCCGTCTTTCATATTCAAAACAACTAAATACAATCCTTCTTTCAGATCTCTCAATTGAAGTTCAGAAGAAGGTTTTTCAATTGTTTTAATCAGTCTTCCGGTAGAATCCAGAATGGAAACTGATTTTACTTTATCTGGTTTTGCAATATTCAGTACGTTTGTAAATGGGTTTGGATACACTTCTATACTTTCCGTATTTTGGGAAACCTCAGAAGTACCAAGACTGGTTACTTTTTCTATAGTAATAGTAAAAATACCTTCTACTGTATCGGTATAGTAATCCCGATCTCCAATATTTATATAATAAACGGTTCCCGCAACAGTTGGCAAATCCATAATAACTGGGCTTGAACCAGTAAAATCTACTCTTTTTACACACGTCAAGTTTCCACAACTTCCTTTATATGCACCAATACCAAAATTAAATCTGCTATTTAAAGGTCTTGAAACTGTAATCTTATGCAGAAAACCATCACCCACGAAAGTAAACCATGTTCCGTCATTCATTGCAGAATTGCAAGAGTTTATAAATCCGTTATTATTGGTAGTATGCTCAGCATCAATCTGCGTATAAGTATATGGGAAATTTGAAACCGGCAAAGCACCAGTACAATCATCATTAACAGGAGGCTGCAATGTTCCTACACATATATTGAATTTGACAGCAATACCAATACCTGTACTGTATGCCCTTATATAATAGGTTTCACCCGCAATCAATCCTGAAACATTATTAATATAACTAGAACTATTAACGCTTCCACCACATTTTACACTTGTTAAAGCCCCGCAGCTACCTTTGAAAACCTCAAATCGTATATCTTGTTGTGTACCACTCACTCCAACATCAATAATATTTTTAAAACTAATTCTGTGGCTGGTTCCTGTGGCAACAAATTTAAACCAAACATCATTCTGAACCCCAATTCCGGCACACGAAGCTGCTGGTAACATCGCTGAAACTGTTGCTCCCAAAGTACTTCCTTCAAGTCCCCCGACACAGGTCAAATCCGGATTAACGACCAAAGAGACCGCATTTGCACATTCGTCATTTGCTGGAAGCGGTGTCAAATCTTTTGTAATACATAAATCAAAATTGAAACCCGATTGGGGTGTTCCTTGTACATCAAATACTCTGAGGTAATAAGTTTCTCCCACCGTAAAACCAGTAACAAGTCCAACAGCCCCTCCTATTCCTACACATACAGGATTAGCACAACTGCCACCAAGCACATTAAAATTTAATCCTCCCAAAGAGTTTGGTTCTCCCACAGCAACTTTATTAATCAATTTAATGATATGCTTGGTATCGGTTGCTATAAATTTATACCACACATCATATCTGGAGAAATTGTCACAAGATACAGCAGACTTCGTTGATGATAAAGTCGTTCCGGAAGTAACATTGATACAATCCATCCCAGAATTCACAGGAACACTTATAGCATTGATACAATTATCATTGGATGGCGGCGGTGGAACTGTTCCTACACATATATCAAATTTATGAGATGAATAGCCTGATCCACTAAATACTCTTATATAATAGGTCTCTCCTACAGTAAGGTTATTAACAACAGAAACAGGACAGGATGCACTTGTCACATAACCACATCCAGAACCAGAACATAATATACTTGTCAAATTACCACAATCACCTTTTAAAACCTGAAAATAAACATACCCACCTCCTAATGGTACAGAGGTTACCTCCTTAAGATTAACTGTATGCGTAGAAGAAGTAGCTGTAAACTTATACCATACGTCACCAGTACTCGTACTACATGATGATGCAGGAGACGATACAGTTGACATCACAGTAGTTCCAGAAGTAAAGTCAATACAATTCAGATCTGGATTTACAGGCAGAGTTATAGCATTCATACACTCATCATTGGAGGGTATACCCGGCACTGTTGTAAATTTCTGATTAACACAACCGGAAGACTCTCCTGCCGGCCCTACTGCTGTTATTTTAAGATAATAAACTGTACTTGCTAAAAGTGGAGATGACGGAGTAAAGTTTGTTGTCGTTACCGACTGTTGATTAACAATATCTGTTCCTCCTGGAGTTGTTCCGACAGAAACTTTATAACTTGTAGCTCCCTGTACAGCAACCCACGTAAAATTAGGAAGAACCGGTACAGACGAAGCATTGTTTGCAGGATAACTGATGATCGGACAATCCGGTAATGGATTAGGAACTAACCCCATAAGACTCACCACAGGCTTATAAGGTAAAAAATGGCCAATTGGAGGATTGGCAGGGTCCGGATTAACAGTATTACTCTCAGTATAAAGAGCCTGCTCCATAGTATTATACACAAAAAACGGATTATTTGAATTAGAATTAAATCCATTTTCATCTACTGCAACAACCAAATTTCTTGCATTATCATATGGGAAAGGGGTCGTAAATGTCACCTCTACAACTCCGTTTACATTTGTCACTGTACCTGAATAAACTTGTGTCATTTCTGCAACAGGAATCCAACCTGTCTGATAATCTAAAGAGTTTTTTGTGGTGTGCCCCAAATACACTACCCAGTTTGATAAATATGCAGGGTTTGCAGAAGACGTTAAGTAAAATTTAAGCCCGGTAATATTCCCGGCTGTATCAGCATTGATTTCTTGTTTTGTATAAATCTGCTGAGAATAAGAGAAGGTAAAACCACTATTGACCGGAGCATTACCCGTGTCTGTACTTCCTGCGCCTAATTTGATTTGAGCACTTAGTACAATACTCACCATCAGTAAGCATAAAAATAAGATTTTCTTCATGTATAAGTTTTTGGTTATTAATACGTCTACGAATTTACAATAATTTAAAACACTTTTTCAGAATGTTTAAAAATAAAAAAACGACAGCTGTTTAGCTGTCGTTTCATGTTATATAATTAATACATTTTATCTTTTAATCGCTTTTATCGTTTGCTTAGATCCATCTTTCATATTCAGTACTACTAAATACATTCCTTGTTTCAGATCTCCCAGGTGAAGCGCAGAAGAAGGATTGTCAATAGTCTTCACTATTCTTCCCGCAACATCAACTACAGAAGCAGATTTTACTTTAGAAGCATCTGAAATATTCAGATCGTCAACAAATGGATTAGGGTAAGCTTTAATTTCATTGTTTTTCTTTTCAACTTCAGCTGTTGCAAGCCCTGAACATCCTTGTGTAACAGAAATGTTATAATTACCAATTCTAGATGCAGCATATCCTGTAAGTAATACATAATAAGTAGTACCCGCAACTCCTGTAAATGTTAATGTCGGAGCATTATAAAGAGTATTGGCACAACCGGCATCAGCATATCCTACACCTGAACTGTTGCTGAAACAAGTAAGTGAACCACAAGTACCTGTATACACTCTTAAATAGGCGTCATATTGTGTACCACAAGCATCAATAGTAATAGGACCATTTTCAGTAGCTTTTACGGTATACCAAACACCTTTATAAGATGCCGTGCTTCCAGAACTACCACATGTTGAAGCAGGAAGTGTTTCATCCCCGGCAAGAGCATTAACACCCTGAGCAGTACCATTACAAGCCAGAGCAATAGCTGTATCACAAGTATCATTAATTACAGGTGAAGGAGTGGTTACAGCAATCTGGAAATTGGATGTTGTAGTTGCAGTACTTGTAGAAGAATACACTCTAACATAATACGTTTGTCCTACTACAAGGTTTTGCAATAATACACTGGAATTTCCATAAGCACCATCAAAACAAGTCATAGCTGTTAAAGCTCCACATGTTCCAGAATAGATCTGTGTACTTGTCGCATTATCAGTATATAAAACATGTACAAGATGTGTTGCACCTGTTGCAGTAAATGAATACCAAACATCATCATTGATACCTGATGCACTACATGTAGGTGCTGTAACTCCTGAACTCTGAGTAGCACTCACAGTAGAACCATTCATAGCATTCACAAAAGCATCTGTACTGCTTACAGAAAGAGATGTAGCGTTTGCACAATCATCATTTGCAGGCGGAGGAGGAGGTGTACCAATACAGATATTGAAACTATTAGCATATAGTGTACTACCATTTGTATTGGAATTATAAACCCTCACATAATAAGTCTGCCCTGGAGTAAGACCAGTAAGCGGTGTATTTACTGCCGTACCGCATTTAATACTCGTCAAAGTACCACAAGCTCCACTGAAAACCTGAGTATATACACTCGTTGATGTAGAAGTTCCAACCGCTGTAACGTTTGAAAGCAATACTACATGATCAGTACCTGTAGCTGTAAATTTGTACCAAACATCATCATCTGCTGTTCCTGTACACGGACTTACCGCCAATCCTGAATTAGTTGCACTTAAAGTTGTTCCGGATACCGGTGAAGCACATGTAAGTGTTGGGCTCACAGATAAAGAAACAGCAGCAGAACACTCATCATTAGCAGGAGCTGCAGGAAGCGTTCCCATACAGATATCAAAAGAGTTTGCATAGAAACTTGCCCCTGAATTAGAATCATAAGTGTATACTCTTACATAATAAGTCTGACCTGCAGTAAGACCCGTTAAGTTTGTAAAGCTTGTATTTGAACTGATACAATTAGTACTTACCAAAGCGCCACAAGCGCCACTAAATACCTGGGCATACAAAGATGTTGTAGAAACATTTCCTACAGAAACTATATTTTTCAGCTGGAAAGTATGACCTGTTGATGTTGCAGTAAATTTATACCAAACATCATCGTCAGCTGTTCCTGAACAAGAACCAAGAGCAACTCCCGAACTTGTTCCTCCCAATGTAGTCCCTGCTGTAACACTAGCACAACTCATATCAGGGTTAATAGTAATAGCCACCGCGTTTGCACAGTCGTCATTAGCTGGTGGTGCCGGTGGTGTACTTACACAGATATTGAAACTTGCATTGGCAGTAACAGTAGATGAATAAGTGTATACTCTGATATAATACGTCTGACCCGGAGTAAGACCGGTAACAATATTCGTATCAGCATCAGAACACAGCATACTTGTCATAGTACCACAGCTTCCTGATAATACCTGGAAATACATATCTGAAATCCCTGTTGTAGTTCCTGTAGAAGTTACATTAGAGATCGCTATAACATGGCTTGCAGCTGTTGCAGTAAATTTATACCAAACATCATCATTTGGACTTCCGTTGCAAGCACCGGCAGCCATAGATTCTGTAGCTCCCAATGTATTACCAGGAGTTGTAGCAGTACAAGCCAAAGAAGGATTTACTGTTAAATTTATAGCATCTGAACAGTTATCATTTGCCGGAGGTACAACAGTAGTTGTGAAATTTCTTTCAGTACAACCTGTTGATACAACACCACCATTATAAGCTGTAATAGTATAATAATACTGTGTTGTAGGGTTCAGCTGCTGTGCAGGAGTAAGGGTGTAAGTAGTAACGTTACCCATATTAAAATTACTCAAAACATTGGATGAACCTGCTGATGTTCCAATACTTAAGTTGTATCCCAACGCTCCACTTACTGCAGGCCAGGAAAAAGTAGTCAACACAGGTAAACCAACCTGAGCAGCTGTAGGCGCACTCACAGACGGACATCCTAAGGTAGCCATGGTGGTAAAAGATCTTTCTGTACATGCAGCAGAAACTCCGGTAGAATTGGCAGCATATACTGTATAATAATACTGAGTATCAAAACTCAGAGAACTCGTTAAAGTATAGGAAGTTACATTTCCTACATCCTGCATGTTCATCACGTTGGTGGCACCCGGCGTTGTTCCGATGCTGATCTTATATGATGATGCAGAGCTTGCAACAGCCCAGCTAATGGTAGGCAATACCGAAACGCCCGTTGCAGCAGCGGCAGGTGCAGAAACAGCAGGACAAGCCGGAACTCCCGGAGTAAGCCCCAGCAGATTGGTAATAGATTTCGTTGTTGTTCTTGTTCCCGTAGGTGGCGAAGCCGGATCCGGATTGGTTGTATCGCTTCTATAATACAAAGTTGAATTGGAAGCTCCTGTAAAAGTATAGAACCTGTTTGAAGTTGCTGTATAATCTGTAGTATTCTCATCAACAGCAACAACAAGGTTATCCGTATTATTATAAGTAAAAGGTGTGGTAAAGTTTACAGTCACTTCTCCTCCGGAAGCACTTACTGTCCCCGAAAACACCTGAGACAAACCAGATGTAGGAATCCAGTCTGTAGTACTGGAAAAAGATGTTTTAGTAGTATGGCCTACATACACTACCCAATCTACTGATTTTGTAATATCAGCATTATTTGGTAAATAAAACTTCATTCCGGTGATATTCCCCGCAGCGTTAGCATTAATTTCACTTTTAGTAAAAATCTGCTGCGTGTAGTTGTATCCGTAGTTGACATCAATAGGAACATATCCGCCCTGGGTAGTCCCGCTTCCCAGCATTATCTGGGCATTGGTAATGGAAGCTATTAAAAATAGACTTAATAGTAGTAATTTCTTCATAAATAGTTAATAATAAAAGTTAGGGCGATAAATGTATAAATATTAATTTAAATTTTAACTAAAAAATCAGAAAATATCACAAAACAATAAACAAAAACAAATAAAAACAGCAATAAAATACAATAAAATCAAACGTTTATTTAATTTTAACAGATATTTCGCAATACGTTGAAAAATAATAAAATACTAATAATCAACGATTTAAATTACTATATAATTAAAATAGACTTCAGAATATTTTTCTATTTATTGCAAAAAAGCATTTAAAATTTTTCATAAATATTCTCAATATGTAAACAAAAAAAAGAGTGACCTAAGCCACTCTTTTTAAATAGTATATTTTACTTTAATTTAAATAGAACTCATATTTATTCAATAACTGAATTTCTTTAATCAAATCTCCATTCAGATCTACCGAATGCTTCATAGACTGCACTTCGATATGAGAGTCATCCTCAAGATTTCTGATAAAGAACTTCAGCTTTTGATTTCCTTTATTTCTATCAAGCACCGTTCTGAAAAAATCCAGATCTTCAGCTCTTACATCCATAACGTCCATGACCAAAGATATACTCTTCGCAAACCTTTCAAAAGCTTCCTGTAGTTCTATCACATCATTTACATTAACGAAGACTCTTCCATCCTTCACCTGAGCAAATTTTATTTTGAAAATTACAAATCTCTGAACCTCCAGTTTCTCCTTCAGCCTCATATAATCCCTGTCTCCCAATCTGAATGAATAAGATCCCGAATAATCTTCCAGCGTAACAAAAGCTACTTTTTCACCGCTTCTGAAACCATCTTTTACCACATATTCCGTAATCAGACCAGCGACAGTATATTCTTTTCCGCCACCACCGTTTTCTCTTTCTTTCTGTAAAGTTTTCCAGTCTTTTTTCTTTTCTTCAAAAAGTTCTTCCTGTTTATTGGCGAAAGCCTGTTCTTTATAGGCATCCACTTCATCAAGATTCAAAAAATGAAAAACCCCTTTTGGTTCAGCTTTTTTTATAACTTCTTCTATAATCTCCTCTTCTTCACCGGCAACGATGTCATCAGAAACAATTTCTACAAGATCAGCAACCTCATCAATAGAATCTTTTTCCAAAATAGGAGCTTCATCTATAACTACTTTTTCCTCATCCTTTTCCAACACCGCCTTTTTAGAAAGCTGCCCCTGCATAAACTGATATTGGTATTTAAATTCATCCAAAGGGTGTGCGGAAAGATAAAATCCGATGGTTTCTTTTTCTTTATTAAGTTTATGCATGTTTGGCCATTCCGGGCATGGTGCCAGTTTCGGCTGCTCAATCTGAACTTCTTCTGCAAAATCCGCAAAAAGAGAGTGTTCCATTTCATTTTTACTCTCCTGAAAGCTTTGTCCGTATCTGATCAATCTTTCAAGATTTGTTCTTCCAGCCATATCAATATCAAAATACTGACCTCTATGGAAAGAATCCAATTCATCAAAAGCTCCTGCAAGCACCAAACTTTCCGCTACTCTTTTATTCATTTGCGAAGGCAGAATTCTTTCAAAAAAATCATAAATATTTTTGAATCTTCCGTTCGCTCTTTCCCGTGTAATTCCTTCACTCGGACCTTCTCCAATCCCTTTGATTGCTCCCAATCCGAAACGGATCTGTCCTTTTTCGTTTACAGAAAATTTATATTGAGATTCATTCACATCCGGTCCTAATACATCCACTCCCATACTTTTACAATCCTCCATAAACATGGTAATTGAATCCGTATTGTTAATGTTATTACTCATCACACTTGCCATATATTCCGCAGGGTAATTGGCTTTCAGATAAGCTGTCTGGTAAGCAATAAATGCGTAGCAAGTGGAGTGAGATTTGTTGAAGGCATATTCCGCAAAGGCTTTCCAGTCATTCCAGATTTTCTCCAGCCTTTCTTCATTCAGATTGTTTTTCCTACCTCCTTCAATAAATTTCGGGTACATTTTATTAAGAACATCGATCTGCTTTTTACCCATCGCTTTTCTCAAAGTATCGGCTTCACCTTTTGTAAAATTGGCCAGCTTCTGAGACAAAAGCATTACCTGCTCCTGATAAACAGTAATCCCGTATGTTTCTTTTAAGTACTCTTCTGTTTCAGGTAAGTCATAAACGATCTCTTCAATTCCGTGCTTTCTGTTGATAAAGTTTGGAATGTATTTGATCGGACCCGGACGATACAAAGCATTCATTGCAATAAGGTCGGCAAAAACCGTTGGCTTAAGCTCCCTCATGTATTTTTGCATCCCGGGACTTTCATATTGGAAAATTCCTACTGTTCTTCCTTCTTTAAATAATTGATAAGTCTTCGTATCATCAAGCGGAATAAGATCCGGATCAATATCTATATCATATCTTGCTTTCACCAGCTTCAATGCATCTTTAATGATCGTCAAAGTTCTCAACCCCAGGAAGTCCATCTTCAGAAGACCTGCACTTTCTGCCACGGAGTTATCAAACTGCGAAACCAGGATATCTGCATCTTTTGCAGCAATAGTCACCGGAACCAGATTACTTACATCTTCTGGTGTAATAATCACCCCGCAGGCATGAATACCGGTATTTCGGATACAGCCCTCCATTTTTTTTGCACTCGCAAGTACATCATGACGGGCATCATCCGGACTGTTCAGAACATATCTCATTTCATCAACAAGCATCTGTTCTTCCGGTTTTAGTTTATCATATTTAGATAAAGCTTTTGCAATGTTCATCCCCGGACTTGGCGGAATTAATTTTGCAATATTATTGGTATCAGGAATCGGAACATCCAGCACCCTTCCCGCATCTTTAATTGCAGATTTCCCTCCTAAAACCGAGTACGTAATAATCTGAGCTACCTGGTTTTTACCGTATTTTTCAACTACCCATTTGATGATTTTATCACGTCCCTCATCATCAAAATCAATATCAATATCCGGCATGGAAACCCTTTCCGGATTCAAAAATCTTTCAAAAAGCAAATCATACTTAATAGGATCCACATTGGTAATTCCGGTACAGTAAGCTACGGCAGAACCTGCAGCAGAACCACGGCCTGGACCAACCCAAACGCCCATTTTTCTTGCTTCATTACAAAAATCCTGTACAATCAGGAAATAACCAGGGTATCCTGTATTGGCAACTACTTCCAGTTCAAAATCCAAACGTTCTTTAATTTCGTCTGTGATTCCGGTATCTGCATATCTTTTTTTCGCCCCTTCATAGGTTAAATGAGTCAAATACGCCATTTCACCCCGTTTCCCTCCATCAATATCATCTTCAGCATGAATAAATTCTTCCGGAATATCAAATTTTGGAAGCAATACATCTCTTTTTAATGTATAGGGTTTGAATTTTGCAGTGAATTCTTCATAAGCATCAAAAGCATCAGGATAAGCTAAAAAAGCTTCTTTTATTTCATCAGAATTTTTGATATAATATTCTCCTGTAGCCAATCCTCTTCTCTTCCCAAAGCCTTTTCCGACAGGAGTTGTCAATTTTTCACCGTCTTTGATACAGCTTACAATATCCTGAATATTAGAATCATCTTTATTGGTATAAAAAGTTTCGTTCTGTGCTAAAATCTTAACATTATATTTATCTGCAAAATGCAGTAAAACGTCATTTAAATGCTCTTCTTCAGGCAGTTTATGATTTTGAATCTGTACATAAAAATCATCTTCAAAAGTTTCTTTCCACCATTTGAAAAGCTCCTCTCCTTTTTGTTCACCGGTATTTAAAATAGCATCCGGAACATCTCCCAGAATTCCGGAAGTCAGAGCAATTAACCCTTCTTTATATTCAGCAATCAATTCACGGCTGATTCTGGGAACTCCAAAATAAAATCCTTTTAAGAATCCAATACTTGAAAGTTTTGCTAAGTTTTTATATCCTTCAAAATCTTTCGCCAGCAAAACCACCTGTGTTCTTCTGTCAGGATCATCTTTGGTAAACTGCTTCTGTTCGTAACGGTCTGAAATATAAAATTCACAACCCACAACAGGAATTAAAGGTTCAGAAACAGGTTCAGCCTCATTAAATTCTTCTCCGTTTTCTTCAGCTTCCTGCTTTTTTGCTAAATATTCTTTATGCTTTTTTGCACGGTCACCATTTGCACCTTCAATTGCTGAAACAAATTTAAAAGCGCCCATCATATTTCCCAAATCTACCATTCCAACGGCAGGGAAATTATCATCCGTAGCTTTTTTAATTAAATCATTAATACTGGAAGTGGCCATTAATGTTGAGAAAACACTATGATTGTCAAAATTGAAATATTTACCAAGATCAATTTCATCAACACTTCCGAAATCCTGCTGCTTTTTCTTGTTATGAAAATCCGCAACCTGCCTTCTGATAACAATATTAAAAGGTTTTATCGGATCAGGATAAAGGCTCTTGAAATATGCAAGCTGATCCTCAGAAATCTTCAATGTTTCTGCGGGAACAACTCCTATTCTTATCATTTCAAAAAAAGCTCTTGCCGTAGCATTTACGTCGGCAGCAGCATTATGCGCTTCATCAAACTTGCTTCCATAAAGCTTTTCGTAAAGTTCTTCAAGTTTCGGAGATTTGTATCTTCCACCCCTTCCTCCGCCTAACTGACAGAAGTCGGTTCCCAAAATCATGGTATCTGCTCTGGGTTTTTCCTGTAGGTTATCTTTAAGGTTTTTTCTGTAAAATTCTGCTCCTACGATATTGTAATCGAATTCCACATTATGTCCGGAAACGACTCTTACTCTATCTAAAACTTCAGCAAATTCTTTTAAAATTTCTTCAAGGTCACGTCCTTCTTCATTGGCAATTTTCGTTGTAATTCCATGAATACGGGCTGCATTGAAAGGAATATCATACCCTTCAGGTTTTATTATATAATCCTGATTTTCAACTAAATTCCCATCATCATCATGTACCTGCCATGCAATCTGAACCATTCTTGGCCAGTTTTCCGAATCTGAAAGCGGAGCGTTGAAATTTTTTGGTAAACCGGTTGTTTCTGTGTCAAAAATTAAATACATATAATGTTCTAACTTTTTAATAAAAAAGAGAATGTAAAGTTACTTCATTTTTTCCAATTATTTGTTTTGAAAAGGTCATTATGAAGTCAGCGTTTTGCTTAAAAGAAATTAAAAAAGACACAATTTTTAGTAATACCTGATGTTGATTTCATTAAAATTCTTGTTTTCGGTCCCAATTTGTATGGAAAAAAAGTAATCTGATCAGCTTTTTCAGTTTTCTACTCTCAAACTGAATGAAAATAAACCTATAAAAATTAAATATAATATAAAATTATAAACAAAATACAAATTAAAATACACCAAACAGCGCATATAGTAAAATTACAAGCATTAAAATTGGAAATAAAATACAGTACTGATAATTTTGAATAACAATACAACATTTAACCTTTTATCAAAAATTATGAAGAAGATCTTTATTTCGATCAGCACTTTAGTTATTTCTTTGGTGGGTGCGCAAAAAAACAATCAAGCTTTAATGAATGAGTTTGAAAAACAAAGAATAGAAAATAATAAAAAGTTTGACAACTATGTTGAAAAATTAAAAAGAAACAGAAAGGATGAAACCCAAAAGGCTCCAAACAAACTGTTAGAAGAAATTACAAAGAATATTGAAAACAAAAAAAGCAGCGTTGCAGGATTTACTCCCGATGGAACCCCTTATTTTCAAAAGTTAAATGACATAAGACAGATTAAAAACTCTAATGCTGACCAAATTCAAAATGGACAAATTAATGGTTTATCAGGTTCATTCAATGGAGAAAATATCAAGTATACTGTTTTTGATGGCGGCCGTGTTTTAGAATCTCATCAATTATTCAATAATTTGCCAAATCGGATTACCAACAAAGAAAATCCGGATAGTATAGCTTACCATTCTCATGCAACTGCCGTATCAGGATTTATAGGAGCTAAACCTTATAGTCTTACAAAAACTTTTTATAATCCAGATGGAAGCGTAAATGCTACTTTCAATAATTTAAATCTTGCAGGAGTAGCAAAAAGCTCAACAATAGATTCCTATTTCATGAACGCTTCCACCCTTCCAGGAAACACAACTCAAAGTAATATTTTTCAAAAGATATTAATTGCCCAACCTAAAATCTCAAATCATTCATATGGAATGACTGCCGGATGGGAACCTGTAGAAGTATCACAGGGTCAATATGTTTTAGTATGGAATGGAGCATTCTCAAGCCCAAATAACTCAGCTAATTTAAATGGAACATACTTTGCAGAAGATCAAAATTATGATAAAATTGTATATAATAATCCCTCCTATATTATAGTAAAAGCTGCAGGAAATGATTATGGAATGGGGCCCACAGCATATAATTTTTTGCCCGCTTTTTATACCAATAACGGGAATCCTGTTCAATTTTCTTCTACTGATACTAAACCAGCCGATAACTGCGCTCAAGGGTATGACTGCATAGGTATAGGATCGTTAGCAAAAAATATTATTATTGTTGCTAATAATAATGTCATTAACAATAATGAAAACAGATATACAGCATCTGCTGATGTCATTCATTCTGCCAGCAGCAGTGCAGGTCCGAGAGACGATGGTGGTATAAAACCAGATATTACAGCAACAGGAACAGATGTTCTATCTGCCAGTGTAAACAGTGCAAATCAGGAAGATTATGAATATGGAACCGGAACATCATATTCCGCACCCATTGTTACCGGAATTATTGGACTTTGGGCACAAATCAACCAGCAGCTTTTTACCGGCACCGAGCTTAATGCAGCTTCCGCAAAAACATTAATGATTCATTCTGCATTAGAAGCTGGAAATATTGGTCCGGATCCACATTTCGGATGGGGTTTAATTAATGCAAAAAAAGGAGCTGAACTGCTGGTAGGGAAATCCAATAACAGTATCATTTTTAATAATGAAACTTTAAATAATGGGGTTGCCAATGTAAAAACAGTAAAAGCATCAGGTTCAGAACCTTTAAAAGTTACCATATCATGGATAGACCCTGCATACAACGTAAATATAACCGACAACACGACATGGGCAGATTTATATAATATCAGAAATTCAAGATTAGTCAATGATCTGGATCTAAAAATCACAGACACCACTACCAACACCGTGTATTATCCATGGAAATTGAATGCCAACAACCCAATGACTCCGGCTACCAAAGGAGATAACACTGTAGATAATGTGGAACAGGTTGTCATTGATGCTCCGGTTGCCGGAAGAACTTATAAAATAGAGATTACCAATAAAGGGACACTTAAAAACGATTCAGGTGGTAATGCTCCTCAAAACTACTCTATTATAGTAACCGGATTTACGGAGCTATTAGGAACTAAGGATGCTGCAAGCCCTCTTAATAATCTCGCAATTTCCCCTACGATTACGAAGGACTTCACAAACATTCTGAAAGCACCTAAAAAATCAACTTTCAATGTGTATGATCTTACAGGAAAAAAATTACAAAGCGGTACCATCAGCAATGATAAAGAACAGATTGATTTATCCACTTACACTAAAGGAATTTACATCATTGAAGTAAAAACAGACAAAGATGTTATTTCCAAAAAAGTGATCAAGGAATAACCTGTATCTACATAGAATTTTTACAGAATACTAACAACAGTTAGTATTCTGTTTTTTTGCATACTTACTTCCATTCTCTCAAGATAAATCAAGAACTCATGCTAAACACTCTTATACCTTAAATATTGGCTGTATGAGTTAATTACAATTAGGTTTATTTAGACTTATTTTCAACCAATCTCCAAAAAACAAACAACAACCATGTACCCTGAATCATTTTAGCCAGTTATCAGAATCTGAAAACAAAGCGTTGAGTTTTTTGATAAACTGGTCGTTTCTGTTTCAAATGTTAAATACCATTTTTTCCAATTATTGTTTTATACTAAAAAAGCAATAAACAGTAATATTGAAAATAACAAAAACATGCACATCTTATTAAAAAAATAAACAACTCAAACAAACATGAAATAAAATATTAAAATATTATTAAAAAAATTAGAATTATTTACCAAAACTAACTAATTATCAGTTTTTTGCTATAATTTTGACTAACTATAATTTTTACAATTTATTACTCAAAATGAAGAAACAATTACTTTTAATCAGCACATTGATTATTACATTAACAAGTGCGCAAAACAACGAAGAATTGAATAGAAAGTTAGAACGCCAAAGAATAGACAACAATGAGAGGTTTGATTCTTATGTATCTAAACGATATGGCGCTAACAAAACTCCTGAAGTTTTAAAAGAAATCGAGCAGCAAAGAACCAATCTGGCAGGATTTTTACCCGATAACAGACCTTATTTTTTTCAAGCTCATGACATGGATCAGATTAAAAACTCCAATTCTGATTTTTTACAGGGAGGAACTATTACAGGTTTAACGGGATCGTTTAATGGAGAAGGCATTAAGTTTACCATTTTCGACGGAAGCACCTCATCCGGTGTAGCAAGAGTATTTGCTGGTCATGTTTTTTTTAACAATTTACCGAATAGAATAACGAATAAAGAAAGCAGCACTGTCAACTATGGTGACCACGCAACAGCTGTTTCCAGTTTTATAGGAGCAAAAGATTACCCATACACTGTAACGTTTACAAATGGTACAACAAGACAGGTTAATTTCAAAGGAATTGCACCTAATTCTACTATAGATGCATATGCTTTTGGAACTTCTGTTCTGGACGGTGAAACTACCCAAAAAACAGTATTTCAAAAAATCACAACAGCTCAACCTAACATTTCAAATCACTCATATGGAACTAATCAGGGATGGGCAGACCCTCAACTGATTAATAATGAACCTTCATGGGTATGGAATGGGGCGTTTTCAAGCCCCAATACTACATTTGATGCTCAGGGAACTTATCATACCAATGACCGTGATTATGATCAGATTGTATACAACAACCCATCATACATTATCATAAAGTCCGCAGGAAATTCATTTGGTGAAGGACCTAGTGCTGATACAAGTACTTATAAAAAGTATTATAAAAATAGTTCAGGAAATTTAGTTGAATTCGCAGCAACCGATGTTTTACCTCCCAATAATTGCGCTCAAGGATATGACTGTATAGGAATTGGCTCTCTAGGGAAAAATATTATCGTTGTAGCAGCAGCGGATAGAATTACAACTAATGATGGAAGATACACAAACTCTTCAGATGTTATCCATTCCGTTTATAGCAGTGCAGGACCAAGAGATGACGGAGGTATCAAACCAGACATCACTGCTGTAGGAACAAGTGTTGCCAGTGCATGGACAGATAATAATGCTACAGGAGGCAGTAAAATTGATATAGGAGATGGTACTTCTTATTCTGCACCTGTAGTAACAGGTATTGTTGGACTTTGGACACAGATTAACAAACAACTGTTTTCCGGAAGCTTATTAAATGCTGCATCAGCAAAAACCTTAATGGTACACTCAGCAAAAGAAGCAGGAAATATTGGTCCTGATCCACAATTTGGCTGGGGGTTTATTGATGCTAAAAAAGGAGCTGAACTTCTTGTTGGAAAATCTAACAATAGTATCATTTTCAATGATGAAACCTTAAATAGCGGGGTTGCCAATGTAAAAACAGTAAAAGCATCAGGCTCAGAACCGTTAAAGGTGACCATATCCTGGATAGATCCTGAGTTTACCAACTTCACAAATCAATGGGGAAATATTTACAATAACAGAAGTTCCAAATTAATTAATGATCTGGATCTGAAAATTACAGACACCACTACAAACACCGTGTATTATCCGTGGAAACTGGATGCCAACAACCCAATGACTCCGGCTACCAAGGGAGATAACACTGTAGATAATGTGGAACAGGTTATCATTGATGCCCCGGTTGCAGGAAGAACTTATAAAATAGAGATTACCAATAAAGGGATACTCAAAAACAACTCAGGCGGAAATGCTCCTCAAAACTACTCTATTATTGTAACAGGATTTACTGAGCTATTAGGAACTAAGGACACTGCAAACCCTCTTAATAATCTCGCAATTTCCCCTACGATTACGAAGGACTTTACAAACATCCTGAAAGCACCTAAAAAATCCACTTTCAATGTATATGATCTTACAGGGAAAAAATTACAAAACGGAATCATCAACAATGACAAAGAACAGATAGATTTATCCACATACACCAAAGGAATTTACATCATTGAAGTAAAAACAGACAAAGATGTTATTTCTAAAAAAGTGATCAAGGAATAACCTATATAGACAAAGATTTTTTACAAAATACTAACAGTTGTTAGTATTTTGTTTTTTTGTGTATATTTGCTTCCTATGGAAAATGCACTTCACGAAAAAGTTTCTCAGGATATATTGCTCAAAGCGTATAATCACATGATGCTGGCCAAAGCAATGGCTGATATTTACGAAGAAAACAGAAATATCTGTAAATACGTTCATAGTACTTCAAGAGGCCACGAAGCTATACAGCTTGCAACAGCCTATCAGCTAAAGAAAGAAGACTGGGTTTCTCCTTATTACAGAGACGAAAGTATTCTTTTAGGAATTGGTTTTGAACCCTATCAGTTAATGCTTCAATTACTGGCTAAAGCTGATGATCCTTTTTCAGGAGGAAGGTCTTATTATTCCCACCCTTCAAGCAGGGACGAAAACAAACCCAAAATTGTTCACCAGAGCTCCGCTACGGGGATGCAGACTATCCCTACTACAGGAGTAGCTCAGGGAATCAAATACATACAGGACTTTAATCTTCAGGAGTTCGAAAACAACCCTGTTGTTGTGTGCAGCCTTGGAGACAATTCTGTTACAGAAGGTGAAGTGAGTGAAGCTTTACAGTTTGCCGCATTACATCAGCTTCCTATCATATTCCTGGTTCAGGATAATGAATGGGGAATTTCCGTAACAAAGGATGAGGCAAGAACCTGTGATGCTTATGATTTTGTAGCAGGATTCACCGGATTAAGCAGGATGAGAGTAGACGGAACAGATTTCGTGGAAAGTTTCGAAGCCATGAAAAAAGCGGTGGATTTTGTAAGAACCGAAAGAAAACCTTTGGTTGTCTGCGCAAAAACAGTATTGATCGGGCATCACACTTCCGGAGTAAGAAGAGAATTCTATAGAGACGAAGAAGATTTAACAAAACATAGAGCTAAAGATCCGGGAGAAATTCTTAGAAAACATCTACTGGAAACAGGCATTGATGAAGATCTTTTGAAGCAAATCACTAAAAAGGCCCGCCTTGAAGCAGAAGAAGCTTTTGAAAAAGCTAAAAATGCAGAAGATCCGAAACCTGAAACCGTAATGCAGCACGTTTTTGCACCTACTCCAATTACAGAGGAAACAGGAACACGTGAACCCGCCAACGGAGAAAAAATTGTAATGGTAGATGCTGCTATCCACGCGATACAGGAATTGATGTGGAAACACCCTGAAGCTCTTCTTTACGGACAGGATGTAGGAGAAAGAATTGGTGGGGTTTTCCGTGAAACAGTGACTTTAGGGAAAAAATTCGGAAGCAAAAGAGTATTCAATACAGCGATTCAGGAGGCTTATATCATTGGATCTACAGCTGGGATGAGTGCTGTGGGACTGAAACCAATTGTTGAAGTTCAGTTTGCAGATTATATTTACCCGGGAATAAACCAGCTAATCACAGAGATCTCAAAGTCGAGCTACTTAAGCGGTGGAAAATTCCCTGTAAGCAACATCATCCGTGTTCCTATCGGGGCATATGGAGGAGGTGGTCCTTACCACAGCGGAAGCGTTGAAAGTATTTTAGCCAATATAAAAGGAATCAAAATAGCATATCCAAGTAATGCTGCCGATTTCAAAGGATTATTAAAAGCAGCTTATTATGATCCGAATCCGGTAGTAATGCTGGAGCACAAAGGATTATACTGGAGTAAAGTTCCGGGAACCGAAGATGCTAAAACAATAGAACCAGCTGAAGACTATGTTCTTCCGTTTGGAAAAGGAAAAGTAATCATTGAAGCTGATAAGGATGAAACTGAAAAAGGCAGAACCTTACTAGTAGTTACTTACGGAATGGGAGTTTATTGGGCGAAAGAAGCAGCTAAAAATTTCAACGGAAGAGTTGAGGTGATTGACTTAAGAACTTTAATTCCTCTTGATGAAGAACTTGTTTTTGAAAGAGTAAAAGCTCATGGAAAATGTATCGTTCTCACCGAAGAACAGCTTAACAACTCTTTTGCAGAAGCTTTCGCACACCGTATCTCTAAAAACTGCTTCAAGTATCTTGACGCACCTGTAGAAACAATGGGATCACTGGATGTACCTGCTGTTCCGATCAATCTGGTACTGGAAAAAGAAATGCTTCCAAATGCTGAAAAGCTCAGCAGTAAGATTGAAGAAATATTGAAATATTAAATTTATATAAAATTAAAACCTCTAAAAATTTTAGAGGTTTTTTTTATGCAATTTTTTCATTACTTTTATTTAAGATTATCAACCTCAATTTTAGACTATTATAAACCAAGAAAACCCAATTATTCATTACCTGGCAGGCATTACAAAACAAAGCACATCACAGTTTGGTATTTATTTTGTCTCTACACGCAAAACACATTCTTCTTTATGATCACAACCAAATACGTCAATTATAAACAGGTTCTCAATCTTGCCGGTGTGCATCTTATCCTCATCTCTATCTGGTGTACATTGATTGCTGTTTTCTTTTATTTCTTCAACTGGCACTGGATGACGATTCCCTGGGTTCCTGTTGCACTGATTGGTACAGCAGAAGCGTTCCTTGTGGGTTTTAAAAATAACCAGGCGTATGACAGACTTTGGGAAGCCAGAAAAATCTGGGGTGGCATTGTGAATTCCAGCCGTTCGTTTGCATCTATGGTGTATGCCTTTGATACCAAAAATGAAGAAATTGGTGTTTTTGATCTTGAAGACCGTAAAAGAAGAATCGTTTATCGTCATATTGCGTGGCTATACACTTTCCGTGAACAGCTTCTGGTTCCTACAGAATGGGAGCATATCAGTACGGAAAATAATAAATTCGGGAATATTAACCTGAGAAGAAACAGATTGATTAAAGCCGGGTTTCCGGATTACGGAAGAGCCCCTATTTTCCTCCACAAATATCTTTCGGAGGAAGAATATGAACTTAAAAATGATTATAAAAATTTTGCCACTTACCTGGTATCTCAACAGGCAAAAGACATCAATGAGCTGAAAAATATGGGAGCCATTACAGAATTCAACCAGACTCAGCTGCAGAACGCCTTGAATGAATTCTATAATTTTCAGGGACAGGCAGAAAGAATCAAAAAATTCCCTTCCCCAAGACAGTTTGCCAGTACAGCCTTTGTTTTTAACATCCTGTTTATCATGCTTCTTCCTCTGGGATTAGTCAATGAGTTTGCAAAACTTGGCGATTGGGGAATCTGGACTTCTATTCCATTCTGTATCATCATCGGATGGATCTACATTATCATGGAACTGGTGGGAGATTATTCTGAAAACCCTTTTGCAGGATTAATGTTTGATGTTCCTATGCTTTCTATCTGCCGAACAATTGAAATTGATCTTCTTCAGATGAGCGGAGAAACAGACCTTCCTGATCCTATTTCTTCTAAAAATGGTGTATTGGTATAATTTTTCACTTATCCTTTTTAATAAAACCGAATTTCAGAATCTTTCTAAAAAATAAAAATATTCGGTAAAATATATTTTAAAAGTTCATTGTTTTTCATAATTTAGAGGCATTGAAAGCATTGGCTATGTTGATCCATCCGGATAGATTTGGCTTGTACTTTTTTCATCAGCTAATAATTTATCCCTTCTTTTTAAACAATGAGATCCAAGCAAGTACTGCAGGTTTTGACTATGCTATGTCTTACCTTATTCTGCCCTAAAGTGAATTCACAGGTTGCCTTTAACAAAGAATTACCGAAAGAATTTACAGACCAGTTCACCAAAGAAATCACTGATAGCATTCCTTCTCTGGGATCTTTTATGGTTTCGCAAAACAATAAGATAATTTACGAACACTATTTTCACGGAGCCAATAAAGAAACCATCTTCAGTGTAAAATCTGTTACCAAAAGTATTGTCTCTGTTCTGGCAGGTATTGCACAGGATAAAAACATCCTGCCCAACCTCAACACTCCGGTTTTAAAAATTCTTCCGGAATACAATGTCTCAAGGAGCAGATTTAAAAATATTTCCAACATTGAAGGAAAGGTAACTCATGATTCCATTAGAAATACATTAACATTAAAAAATCTACTGACCATGCAAGGTGGTTTTGACTGGGTTGAAAATTCAAAAATCTCAACAGCGATGTCTTTTTCCGGTGATCCCGTAAAATTTGTACTGGATCTGCCTTTTGAAGAATATCCGGGAACAGTTTTTAATTACAACAGCGGTGAAAGCCATCTTTTTGGGGCTGCTTTGGCAAAAATTGTAAAAACGAATCTGAAACAATTTGCTGCAGAAAATCTTTTTAGACCTTTAAAAATGAATATTCCCCGATGGGATACGGATTCAATGGATAGAAACTTTGCAGCTTCAGAGCTTTTTATGAAACCTGAAGATCTGCTGAAATTCGGTATTATGATTCTGAATAACGGAAAATTTAGCGGCAAACAGATCGTGTCTTCAAAATGGATTCAGGAATCTACAGCAGAGCATGTAAAACTGGATTACTGGGATGTAATGCCGGATGCCAACGGATATGGCTATTACTGGTGGCGAAGGAAGACCAACGGACATCAGGCTTTCGTAGCAACAGGTTATGGCGGCCAGCTCATATGCGTCATTCCAGACTTAAAAATGGTTATTGTGACCACTTGTTTTTTAAATGACAAAAACAAAGGCAGAACCGAGATTAAAAAACTTCATTATTTCATTGATAAAATGACAAAAGGAGATCTATAACAACCAATATAAAACTAATACCAATTGAAGAACACAAAATTCTATTTAGCTTTTACTTTAATCTTTATTGCAAACCTGTCTTTCGCGCAGTCCTCCGAAAACATCAAAAACGTAAGAGAAAAACAGTTAAAAATACAAAATCAAAAGGAAGATTTAGATTTTAAAAGAATGGAAGAAGAACTCAAAGTAAAGGGCAAAGATTCAGGGCCCTTTACATACGGTGTATTTCCTTATCCTATCTATGACAGTATTCAGAAAGACGGCTTTAAAGGAGTGGGAACACTGGGAAATTTTTTCGGATTAAAACTTCAGGGCAAAAGGATTGTCTATACAAGTTTTCTTGAAAACAACTGGGGAACTCTAAATTCACATAAGGTCAAAAATAAAGACAGAGTATTCTTTACGATTCTTGTTCTTACAGATTTCATTGATGACAAAGAATATACATCCAGTAAAATGAATATTGTCTCAAGGAACTTTCCGGATGTAATCGGGCAAGGATTTATAAAGACTTCTGATAACAGAATCGACTTCTCAGCCTTCACCACTCTTGAAAAGGAAGACTTTGCCATTGTAAACATGAAACTTTATCATCTGAAATATGGCAATATCATTTTGATTGCCCCACAGAAAGACGGAAGCCTCCGAAGCATACAGATCAATAATACAACTGATCTGACCTCTGAAACCTTAAAATCATATCTGGAACAGCTGATACAAAAACCGGAAGTAACTTCCTTTTTTATTAATGAAAAAACGATCTGAACCGATCGTTTTTTATCATAAGGCAGTCCAATAATCTATAATACGATCGCCGTTGTATTTTTTACTTCAGAAATCATAAATGAGCTGTGTGTGCTTGCGATGTGCTGAAGCGTCGTAAGTTTTGTCAGCATAAAACTGCGATAATCTTCAATATCTTTTACGCCTATCTTAAGGATATAATCATAATCACCGCTTACATGGAAACACTCTGTCACTTCCTGCAGATCCATCACCTCCTTTTCAAACTGAAGTACAAATTCTTTTTTATGCTGGCTTAATTTCACATGACACAGAACGATAAAATTTTTCTTAACTTTGCTTTTGTCCAGCAAGGCTACATATTTTGAAATAACGCCTGAATTTTCAAGCTTTTTCACTCGCTCATAAACAGCTGTAACAGATAATCCAAGCTTCCCGGACAACTCTTTGGTGGTTTGTTTGCAGTCTTCCTGTAGAAAAAACAAGAGTTTCTTATCAGTTTCGTCAAGTTCCATAGATATTTTTTTGGTAAAAGTTTAATAATATCGAAGATACTAAATATTTTTTCTAAATAAACAATATTTTACAGTTTTATATTCTATAAATTCAAATTTATGTTGTAATAATTAGCAAATTAGTGCAAATTGTGACAATAAAATAAAAACAAATATTTATGGAAAACTTTAACGCAGCCAACGAGATCCAGGATCTTCAGTATTTTGGTGAATTCGGAGGAGTGAATCCTTCTATCTCTGACAGCTCTACCTATACGTTCCTTTCTGCAAAGACTATGTTTGATACTTTTGAAGGAAATGCGGAAGGATGCTACCTGTATTCCAGACATTCATCCCCGATGAACCTTTATCTGGCTCAGGCTCTTGCCAAGATGGAAAACACGGAATCTGCCAACGTTACAGCATCCGGAATGGGAGCTATTACTTCTGTTTTGATGCAGGTATGCAAAAGTGGAGACCATATTATTTCAAGCAGAACCATCTACGGAGGAACTTATGCTTTTCTTAAAAACTTCATGCCTCAGTTTAATGTAGCAACCAGCTTTGTTGACATCAACAATTTTGAGGCTGTAGAAAATGCAATTACTCCCAATACTAAAGTGATCTACTGTGAAAGTGTGAGCAATCCGCTTCTTGAAGTAGCAGACCTTAGAAAACTTTCCGAAATCTGTAAAAAACACAATCTGAAACTGATTGTAGATAACACCTTCTCTCCTCTTTCAATCTCACCGACAGTATTCGGGGCTGATGTTGTAATCCACAGTTTGACGAAATTCATCAACGGAAGCAGTGATACTGTAGGAGGTGTATATTGTGCAACACAGGCATTTATTGATGATACTAAAAATGTAAATTCCGGAGCGTGTATGCTTCTTGGTCCTACTATGGACAGTCTAAGGTCTTCAAGTATCCTAAAGAACCTGAGAACATTGCATATCAGAATAAAACAGCACAGCCATAATGCCATGTATCTTGCCGAAAGATTCGAGGAAGATGGTTTAATGGTATCTTATCCGGGATTGCCATCACACAAGAACCATGAATTAATGAAAAGCATGATTCATGAAGAATACGGATACGGAGGATTACTGACTCTGGATGCAGGCACAACAGAAAAAGCGAACGAACTGATGGAAATGATGCAGGCAGAAAACCTTGGCTACCTTGCAGTAAGCTTAGGGTTCTATAAAACCTTATTCTCATGCTCAGGAAAATCTACTTCATCTGAAATTCCAGAGGAAGAACGTGCTTCCATAGGGATTTCTGACGGATTGATCAGATTCTCCATCGGCCTTGACCACGATATTAAAAGAACTTACCATAAAATGAAGGAGTGTATGCTGAAAGTAGGTGTTCTTAACCACCATGAAAACATTTCTATATCCTAAATTTATTATTGTAAAAAGGCTGTTTCGTTTGAAACAGCCTTTTTTTATTTTGGTTTAAATTACGACCTCTGATCTGAATTCTTACGGAATAGCAAACGTTGTGTATTATCTTTAGATTACGGCTAAAGCCATTGGAAGATGTTATTTATTTGATAAATGGGCTAAAGCCCATTCCTATTGAATGTCTTTTGCAAACGATCAGCCCTCTTACTTCTTATAGTAATGATGAGGAAAAGCCTCCTCAGGTTTCATTTTTAGAACATTCAGCAGAATCCAGGATTTTAAAAAACCATATCCATAAGAAAACATCTGAATATAAGTGGAAATAACTGCCATACCAGCAATACTGATATTTTTAGTCAGTAATAAAGCGTGAAACAACACCAAAAAGGTATATAATCCGTAAAAAGAAAGGATAACCCCTCTTCCCATTATAAAATACTCAAGAAAGCCCATTCCGTATCCTAGCATAAATAAAGTAGGAAATGCAAAAGAAATCTTCACATAGTTAGGGTGTCTCTGATTAAGAATTGGTCTTGCGCAACCAAACTGATAAACCTGCTTGGAAAATTTTCCAAAATCAACTCTACGTTTATGATATACGGCAATATCATCAAAAAAAGCAGTAGTAAAACCGTTCTCCCAAAGGGTCATGGAAAGATCCGGATCCTCACCTATTCTCATTTCTGAAAATCCACCTACTTTTTCAAAAACAGCTTTTTTCACACCCATGTTGAAACTTCTGGGCTGGAATTTAGAAACAGCTTTCTTACTTCCCCTTATTCCTCCGGTAGTAAAAACAGAAGTCATAGAATAAGAAATAGCCTTCTGCATCAGATTAAACCCTTTATGCGCCTTATCTGCTCCTCCAAACGCGTCACAAGGAATGGTAAGAATATCGTTTTTAATATGTTCAATATAATCCTTTTCAACAATAACATCACTGTCTACAAATACCAGCCATTCATTCGCTGCTCTTGCCGCACCGTAATTTCTTGTCAATCCGGGCCCTGAGTTATCCTTTCTGAAATATTTAATATCTAAACCCTGTTCAAAGTTTTTAATGGTTGGTTTCAGATCAATCAAAGAACCATCATCTACGATAATGATCTCGAAATCCTTATCTGTCTGCTGGGTAAGAGAGGTCAGCAGCTCAAAAAGTTCATCTTTTCGGTTGTAAATGGCAACGACAATGGAAATAGTAGGCTTCAAATTGAAAATTTTTCAAAATTACTTATTCACAGAACAACCTACAAACAGTTTAACAGCTTATTCAGGGAAATTAACGATATATAATTCTATTTGCCTTAATACATGGAGATTACAAATGAAATTCTGAGCCAAGTTATTTGACATTTTAAACAAAATGAAGACAGGGAATTCATCCTAATTTTGCTATAGAAATTTAAAACAACAAAAAAATGAAACCAACTATCAGCTCATTGCAGCAACCTATTCAATCTGGCTTTAATGCGTTTTCAACAGCTCAGGAAGTTATTCAGGGAATTGATCTTACCGGAAAAAACGTTATCATTACGGGAGGATACGCAGGTATCGGCCTTGAAACCACAAAAGCCCTTACTTCAGCCGGAGCGCATGTTATCATTCCTGCCAGAGATATTGAAAAAGCAGAGAAAAACCTTACAGGAATTGAAAATTTTGAACTTGAAAAAATGGATCTGATGGACCCGGCATCTATTGACGCTTTTGCAGAAAGATTTATCTCGTCCGGCAGAAGCCTGGATCTTCTTATTAATAATGCAGGAATTATGTGGGTTCCTCTCCGCAGAGACGCCAGAGGGCTTGAATCTCAACTGGCAACGAACTACCTAGGACAGTTTCATCTTACCGCAAAACTATGGACGGCTCTGAAAAAAGCAGATGGAGCAAGAGTCATAAGTGTTTCATCCTACGGACATCAGATGGCTCCGTTTAATTTTGAAGATCCCAATTTTGAGAAAAGAGATTATGATACCCTCTCCGGATATGGCCAATCCAAAACAGCCTGTAATTTATTTGCGGTAGAACTTGATGAGAGAGGAAAAGAATTCAATATCAGAGCTTATTCCCTTCATCCGGGTTCTGTATATGGAACTGATCTGGGAAGAGAAGAACCTATTGAACTTTTTAAACAGCTTGGAACCCATGATGAAAACGGAAATATCAAACCGGAAGTGGAAGCAAGACTGAAAACCTTATCACAAGGAGCTGCAACAACAGTCTGGTGTTCTGTAAGTCCTCAGCTCAACGAAATAGGTGGAGTTTATTGTGAAAACTGTGATATTGCAGAGATCGACAGAGGACAGATTGAGCACAGGTTTGATGAGCCGGCTACCATCCGTGGAGTACAGCCCTATTCTATCGACAAAAACAATGCTGAACAATTATGGAAACTGAGCGAAGAGATGTTAGGATTCAACTTTGAAACCAAATAAGTGTTTTTTAAATACATTTGTAATGAAAAACTTTTGACAATGGATTTCCAGATACAATACCTCACACCGGATATTAAGCTTTCCAGCTATGATGACAAACTGTTCAAAACGGAAACCGTTTTTGAATATCATATGCTGGTATGGTTTATATCAGGGGAAACGAAAATTATTCAGGCCGATAAAACCTATTTGTTCAAAGCCGGAGATATTTTTCTGATCCCGAGGAATCATCTTGCCACGATTATCAATTATCCAAAGGACGGGCTTCCTCATAAAGCAGTAGTAATGCACCTCACCACAGAACGGTTGAAAGCATTTTACAGCACTGTAGATAATCAAAAGAAAACAGGATATCGGGAATCCAGTATTTATAGCTTTAGCAGTCATCCGCTTCTGAACAGCTGCCTTGCCTCTCTTATTCCTTATTTTGAAATGGAGGGTTCTCTTCCCGAAAATATAGCTCATTTAAAGATCACTGAAGCCATCAGTATTTTAAGGGAAATTGATCAGAATATAGATGCTGTCCTGGCTGATTTTGATGAGCCGGGAAAAGTGGATATGATAAGTTTTATGGAAAAAAATTATATGTTCAACATGCCTTTGGAACGATTCGGGTATCTGACTGGAAGAAGTTTATCAACATTTAACCGTGATTTCAGAAAGATTTTTCAAACCACTCCACAGAGGTGGCTTACTCAAAAACGTCTTGAACTGGCCTATTATCATTTATCTGAAAAGAATAAAAAACCTTCCGATGTTTTTCTGGAAGTAGGCTTTGAAGACCTGTCACATTTTTCACATGCCTTTAAAAAACAGTATGGTTTTGCTCCGTCACTGGCACGATAAACAAAATAGGTTGTACACATTTGTACAACCTATTTTTATTATTTTGATTAAACTAATAATCTGTTACACTTATTTTTTCTGTGAAACATCTGAATCTTTTGATTCTTTCTTTTGAGAGATTACATTATGATTCAGAGCCTTTTTTTTAGGTTTTGAAACTGATGATTTTGATCCGGAACTAAACAGGCCGAATGCATCCAAAACTATATCAAATATATCAAAAAAATTCCAGGACATTTCTAATCGCTATTTATCTTCCAATTTATGCATTTTCTTCGCTCCTTCATACTATTTTGTCCTTTTTATATAAACAATCCCGACCTAAAGTAGAGATATAATACTGCAGAAATTAAAAAAACAATTACTGAACAGCTGAAAAGAATCAGTTTAAACAAGGTTTTAAAATAATAAAGTTCCAAAACATGCAAAATAAAAAATGCTATACATGAAATACCAATTCCTATTAAAGAAGCTATCACTAAAGTTTGTGTATAATTTTGTGCAGGTAAAGGATCTTTAAAAACAATAAAAAAAGAAAATGCTGCCAATACCAAAGCTACAGCACTTACTTTCTCTGTGAAGTATTTTGATCTGTTAGATACTTTCTTTTGAGGTTTCTCATCGTAATTCAGGCTCTTTCTGTCAGAACTTGAACGCGATGATCCCGAACCAGACTGAAACAATCCGGATACACTAAATAAAGTATCTAACAGATCAAAAAAACCTCCTAACATTTTTCTCGTTATTTATCTTCCAGCTTATGCACTTTCTTCGTTCCTTCATACATTTCGTACTGTAAAAATCTCGTTTCCAGCTTTCCGTTGAAAAGTTTGATTTTTCGTGAAGGTCGTAAACCGATTTTCTTCACGGCTTCAAGATCAGAAGAGATCAGCCATGCTAATGTATTTGGATAATGGGTCTTGAAGGTATCTCCGATTTTCTTGTAGAAATCATCATCATTAATGGAAATTCTCTCATCATACGGAGGATTGAATACCATTAATAACGGGAACAATTCTTTTTTGGAATCAAAGAAGTTCTGTTTTTTAATCTCGATAACGTCTTCCATTTCTGCTGCTTCTACATTCATTCTTGCAGCATTCAGCATTCTTGCATCAATGTCATACCCAACAATTTTTCCATCAAATTGTCTGACTCTGTTAATTCTGAATTCTTTAATTTTCGAAAACAGTTCTGCATCATAATTATTCCAGTTCTGGAATCCGAATCTCTTTCTGAAAATCTGAGCCGGAAGATCCATCGCGATCATAGCCGCTTCAATCAGTAATGTTCCGGAACCACACATTGGATCAAGGAAATTTCCTTTTCCGTCCCAACCTGCCAGCTGAAGCATTCCGCTAGCCAGAACTTCATTGATAGGAGCTTCTCCCTGTTCTCTTCTGTACCCTCTTTTAAACAAAGGATCTCCTGAAGAGTCCATTGAAATCATCACCAATTCTCTGTCAATATGAAGATGGAATTTGATATCCGGATTTCTTGTTTCTACATTCGGACGTCTTTTGAATTTTTCCTGAAAATAATCCACGATGGCATCCTTCATTTTTAAAGTCACAAACTGAGAATGTTTGAATGTTTCTGAGTTTACCGTTGCATCAATAGAGAAAGACTGATCAACATCCATGAAGTTTTCCCATTCAAATTTGAATAGTCTGTCATAAAACTGATGCTGGTTGAAAGCCTTAAACTCATGAATCGGCACTAAAATTTTCAATGCTGTTCTCGCAGAGTAATTGATCTTGTAAAGAAAACCAAGATCTCCTTCACAATTTACCGCTCTGTTTTTAATTTCAACATTTCTTCCGCCCAGTTTTTTGATTTCTTCTGCCAGAATCTGCTCCAATCCGAAGAATGTCTTTATCTGTATTTTAATATTTTCTGTATCCATAAGTATGAATTAAAAGATTTAAAGTTTTAAAAATTAAAAGATTAGCTATCCAACTTCTTGTCCAATTGAATTTTTCAATCTCTTAATGTTGTAAAATACTTTGCTTTTAACCGCACAAATTTAGTTATTTTTGCATTATGGAATGGTTTGAATCTTGGTTTGATACCCCTTATTATCATTTGCTTTATAGCAACAGAGACTATACTGAAGCAGAAAACTTCATTACAAAGCTCACTGCGGACCTTCAGTTGCCGCCTCAGTCGAAAATCATAGATCTTGCCTGTGGAAAGGGAAGACACTCTGTTTTCCTTAATAAATTAGGGTATGATGTTTTGGGGCTTGACCTTTCAAGACAAAGCATTGAATCTGACAAACAATATGAAAATCAAACATTGATTTTTGAAGTTCATGACATGAGAAATCCAATTGATGCAGATCCTATGGATGCGGTATTCAACTTATTTACAAGTTTTGGGTATTTTGATAATGAAAATGATGATAAAAAAGTATTCCAGTCTGTTTACAATGCATTGAAGCCCGGAGGATATTTTGTACTTGATTATCTGAATGAAGAGTATGTAAGAAATACTTTAGTTCCGGAAACAGCAGTCACCCGCGGTGATATAGACTTTAAAATCCTGAAAAAAATAGAGGGCAGACATGTCATCAAAGATATCCGTTTTGAAGCAGACGGTAAACCTTTTCATTTCTTTGAGAAAGTAAAGCTTCACACACTGGAAGCCATCCATGCTTATGCTTCGGAGTGTGGTTTTGAAAGAATAAAAATATGGGGAGACTATCAGCTGAATGAATTTAATAAAGAAAATTCCCCACGTTGTATCAATTTATTTAAGAAAAAATAATGACAACAGTACTTTTACTGATTTTAAGTGTAATAACTGGAGTATTTCTGGGAAAACACTTTGGTAAAAAAGAAAAACTGGCCAAAAATCTACTGATACTAAGTGCTGGTTTTTTGATTACAATCTGTCTCAACGAAGTCTTTCCACAGGTTTACACCTCTTCCGGAAACAGTAATCTTGGGATATTTGTAATTGCAGGAGTTCTTCTACAGATGATTCTGGAAGCTCTTACCAAAGGTTTTGAACACGGACATTTCCATCATCATAGTGAGCATAATATTCTTCCCGTTGCTTTAATGGTTGGATTATTCATCCATGCATTTATTGAAGGGATTCCTCTTGCCAATGAAGAGCAAGAGATGTCTCCTTATCTTTGGGGAATTGTATTTCACAATCTTCCTATTTCGTTTATTCTGGGAGCATTTTTATTCAACAGAAAAGGAGAATCAAAAAGTTCTTCATCCTATCCCTCTATTCTCATTGTAGCTTTATTTGCCCTTGCTTCCCCAATGGGAATGCTGCTAGGAAACTATTTCAATCCTGATCTTCAGCCTTATTTCCTGGCGATTGTAGGGGGAATTTTCCTTCATATTTCATCGGTGATCATTTTTGAAAGCAATAAAAATCACAATATTGACTGGGTAAAGATCGGACTGGTTGTTTTAGGAGTTTCACTTGCATTGATGATGCATTTCTTCCATCAACATCCTGTTGCTCATTCTCATTAAAAAATAAAAAAAGCTCCGAAAATCCGGAGCTTTTTTATTGTATATAGCTTATTAAAGCTTAGAACTTCCATCCTACTGTAAGGAAGAAATTGTTTCTGTTATTTTTAACCTCACTTGCCGCATACGAATCACTTTCAAAGATATTATTAGCAGAATAATAAGATGAATCTGAATTACCATCCATATATCCTCTCATAAAAGGGTTGGTATACTTAGATGAGATATTCTGATAAGATGCATCTACATAGAATGATTTGAAATCATACCCAATACCGAAAGAAAGTGTGTTTCTATCGCTTAGCATCATGTTGCTGTATGATTGATCTCCTACGCTGCCTGCATCATTAAATCTGCTGATTGTAAGCGCATCAAAAGGACTTGACTGGTAAGCATAACCTCCTCTCAGTCTGAACTGCTGTACTCTATACTCAGCTCCAACTCTTACTTCAGAAAGGTTTTTATAATTCTCTTTAAAGAAGTCATTCAACACACTCTCTGCACCACCATATACCTTATAATCAGGTTTTGTAAGTCCAAGGGTATAATCTACGTTTAAAGAGAAATTTTTACTTGCTACAAATGCAGCACTCACTGTTGCTTTAAGAGGCGAAGTAAATTTTCTGTTTTCAGCACCCATATCGTCTCCGTAAACAGGATCATTATAGAAATAGTAATTTCTGTCTATCGTCCAGAATGTAGGAGTTTCAAGAGATGCTCCCACTCTGAAATTAGGACTTAGCTTTCCGATCACCCCTAATGAAGCTGAAAACCCTGAAGATCTCTCTGAGTAAGGAGTATCCTGCTTACTGAATCCTTCTGTAGAATTATTGGTAAGATTTCGGTAAAATAAGGTATCATATTGATCAACTGAAGCGTTGAAAAAATTGAAACCTGCCCCTAAATATAAATTATGATTATAATTCGCTCCTACCCCAAAGCTCATCTTTGACAAATTACCATATCTTTCATAGATATGTCCTGCCAATGCTGCGTCCTTGGTTATATCATCTTTATCAAAAGCGTAAACAACATTGTTATTACCTGGTGACTGGATTACATTATCAAGAGTCTGATTGGAAAAATTAATACCGATATTAATAAACTTCCAACCCGTTTCTGTCATCAGTGGGAAAGCAATGATACCGCCTGCATTTCCAAGGTCTCCCTTAGTTTTGCTATAGTCTATAGTAGATCCAGCTAAAGAGCTGCTGTTTTTATTGCCTAAAATAGATAAAGTTCCTGAAACCTCTCCTGAAATAGCTACCCCTAAACCTGCCGGGTTGGTAAGCAAAGAGTTTGCATCACCTCCCAGCGCACCATTAGATCCTGCCATTGCATTGAATTTAGCCGATCCCACCATAGGAGTACTTGAGTAAACATCCACGGTATTTCTTATCACAGAAACATCCTGAGCCTGCGCATAAAATGCAGCAGAAATACTCATTAATACTAAAGATTTTTTTAACATTATTTTTTAATAGTTTATTCGTTTGAAAATTATCTGAATCCACCTCTGCCTCCGCCGCCGGATCTCATTCCGCCACCGCCGCCAGAAGAACCACCTCTGAAGCCGCCTCCACCGGAGTTGAAGCCGCCGCTAGATCTGAAACCTCCTGAATCATTGGATCTGAAACCTCCATTGTTTCTAGGCTGTGATTGCTGATAATTATAATTAGGTCTTGTCTGTGGTGCAGTATTACGGAATCCTCCATTTTGTTGTGTATTTCTGAAACCTCCGGAATTACCGTTTCTGAAGCCTCCGGAATTACCGTCTCTGAAACCGCCATTATTATTTCTGAAGCCTCCGTTTGAGTTAGAATCTCTGAAACCACCATTGTTTGTGTTTCTGAAACCACCATTACTATTTCTGAAGCCTGAATTGGCTGTATTGGTTCTGTATACTGCGTTGGCTACACCTGTATTCTGGAATCCTCCTCCACTGGTACCGCTTCTTCTATAAACAGGTCTGTTGTAGTAGCCACCACCCCAGTAACCGCCTCCGTATCCCCAGTAAGGGTTTCCGTAACCGCCCCAGAATGGATCATAATATCCACCATATCCCCAGTATGGGCTTCCCCATCCGTAAGAGCCTCCCCAGCCCCATCCGAATGATCCGCCCCAACCCCAGGACATACTAGCACCCCAGCCCCAGCCACGGTTCATGCCCCAGCCCCAATATGGGCTATAACCACCATACCATCCCCAAGGAGATCCCCATCCCCATGAGTTGTCATAATAGTTCGTCTGAGAACCTGCATAAAGCCCCCAATCTGAATCTGTGGCGTTGGAGTTCCAATTCGGATTGGTACCACTCCAGTCATTATATCTGTTTTGCTGTTCTCTGGAATTCGTCTGTGCATTTTGGATGACATTGGAATCCTGATAATAGTCATAATATTCTCCTACTCTGTTTCCGCTATCATTGATGATAACTCCTTCAGGTAGCGTATCCTTATTGGGGTCGTAATACACCCCATCTGTCTCGCTATACCCTCCCATCTGAGCACCACAAGACACAAGTAATAATCCGCCTGATATTGCCAACACCCCTTTGGATCTTAGCAGACCAAGCAAATTTTTATGTATATTTCTTTTCATGATAACGTAAAAATTTTTAATTTAAATTATATTTGCAATCTGTACCAAAAATGTACCAAAATACTGGTAAAAAAATCTATCAAAAATAGATTTTTATTTTTAGATAACAATAATGTACAAAAGTTAAAAAAATTAAAAAAAATAATGGCAAAATTAACCTCAAGAAGCGAAGATTACAGCAAATGGTATAATGAGCTGGTTGTAAAAGCTGATTTAGCTGAAAACTCAGGTGTGCGTGGATGTATGGTGATCAAACCGTATGGCTATGCAATCTGGGAAAAAATGCGTGATGAAATGGATAGAAAGTTCAAAGAAACAGGTCACGTTAACGCATACTTCCCGCTTTTTGTGCCCAAGAGCTTGTTTGAGGCAGAGGAAAAGAATGCAGAAGGTTTTGCAAAAGAATGTGCTGTTGTTACTCATTACAGATTAAAAACCGATCCGGACAATCCGTCTAAACTGATTGTGGATCCGGATGCGAAACTGGAAGAAGAACTTATCGTTCGTCCTACTTCAGAAGCTATTATCTGGAATACATACAAAAACTGGATTCAATCTTACAGAGACCTACCGATATTGATCAACCAATGGGCGAATGTTGTACGTTGGGAAATGAGAACCCGTCTTTTCTTAAGAACTGCAGAATTCTTATGGCAGGAAGGCCACACTGCTCATGCTACAAAGGATGAAGCTGTTGAAGAAGCAGAAAAGATGAATAAAGTATATGCAGATTTTGCAGAAAACTTTATGGCGATGCCGGTAATTCAGGGATTAAAAACTCCATCTGAAAGATTTGCAGGAGCTGATGAAACATACTGTATCGAAGCACTGATGCAGGATGGAAAAGCTTTACAGGCAGGAACATCTCACTTCCTAGGTCAGAATTTCGCAAAAGCATTTGACGTAAAATTCACCAATAAAGAAGGAAAAATAGAACATGCATGGGCTACGTCATGGGGAACATCAACCCGTTTGATGGGAGCTTTGATTATGACACACTCCGATGATTTCGGATTGGTACTGCCTCCTACTCTGGCACCGATTCAGGTGGTGATTGTTCCGATCTTTAAAGGAGAAGAGCAGCTAGAGCAAATCAGTGAAGTTGCTTTGGATATTCAGGCTAAACTGAGAGCAAAAGGTATTTCTGTGAAATTTGATAATGACACACAGAACAAACCGGGCTGGAAATTTGCAGAATACGAATTGAAGGGAGTTCCTGTAAGAATAGCAATGGGACCAAGAGATCTTGAGAACAAATCTGTGGAAATTGCCAGAAGAGACAATCTGACGAAAGAAGTTCGTTCTATCGATGGTTTAGATACTTATATCGAAGATCTATTGAAAACAATTCAGCAGGATCTTTACAACAAAGCTTTAGAATTCAGAAAAGATAATTTCACAAAAGTAGATACTTACGAAGAATTCAAAAAAGTTCTTGAAGAGAAAGGTGGTTTCATCTATGCTCACTGGGATGGTACAGCTGAAGAAGAAGAACAGATCAAGGATGAAACGAAGGCTACTATCAGATGTATTCCTTTGGATGATGATGTAGAAGAAGGAATTTCATTGGTTTCTGGAAAACCATCTAAGAGACGTGTATTATTCGCAAAAGCTTATTAATAATTTTAATGATTAAAAAATAAATCGTCAATTTTTAAAGAAATATTCAAAAAAAAATGACATTTGGACGGATTTTTGTTTAAATTTATCTCAACATTAATCAAAAAAATTTATTATTATGTCTTTAAATGTCATTGATTTAATTAAAGGACAATTAGGTCCCGCTTTAGTTTCACAGGCTGCATCGCAGTTTGGAGAAAGTGAATCCGGTATTTCTAAAGCAATTGGTGGATTATTACCTGCTGTAGTAGGCGGATTAGCTAATAGTGCAGATAAGCCTGGCGTTGTGGATGCTATTACACAAGCCTCTTCAAGTGGAATTTTAGGAAATTTATTAGGCGGATCGTCTAGCAATCCTATTATTTCTACGTTGTTGTCTTCAATTTTTGGAGATAAAGTAAGTGGATTAGTCAATTCCATTGCTAGTTTTTCAGGAGTAAGCAATACCTCTGCAGGTTCTTTGTTAAACCTGGTGACTGGAGCTACAGTAGGCACGGTTGGAAAATATGCAGCAGACAATAATTTGGGCGCTTCAGGTATTTCCAGCTTACTGAGTGATCAGAAAGGCATTATTTCTTCCTTATTGCCGGCAGGTCTTTCTTTGGCTTCCTTTGGATTAGGAGCTGAAAATTGGTTTGGCCAGGCTAAGGAAACAGTTTCTTCGGTAGCTTCTACTGCTAAAGATAATATCTCAGAAGGTGTTGCTACGGCAAGAGAAAATGTTTCTGAAGGAGCAAGAGAAATAAGAGAACAATTTAACGATAATAATAACAATAATCAAGGCGGAGGCTCAATCTGGAAATGGTTGCTTCCGCTTTTACTGTTATTGGCAGCCGGATATTTCCTATGGAAACAGTGCGAGAAAAAGCAGACAACTACTACAACTACCAGTACGTCTGACTCTGCAGCAACCAGTTCTACGACAGATACAGCTGCAACAGGAACTGCAACACCTGTTCCGGCTACCGCTAAAACCGACGAAAACATTGATCTTAATGGTGTAATGTTAAAAGGTTATAAAGGTGGTATGGAGGATCAGATGATTTCATTCCTGAAATCTGGTGGTTACAAAAATGCAGCTGATGATTCTGCATTGAAAGATAAGTGGTACGATTTCGACCATGTTAATTTCAAAATGGGAAGCTCTACTGAACTGGAAGCAGGTTCACAAGGACAATTGGATAACCTTGTAGCTATCCTTAAGGCTTTCCCTGATGCAAAAATCAAAGTTGGAGGTTACACTGATAAAACAGGAAACGAAGCTTCTAACGTAAAATTGTCAAAAGCCAGAGCTGAATTTATCAAAGCTGCTTTAGCTAAAGCTGGCGTTGGTGCACAGGTAATTGCTGCAGACGGTTACGGAAGTCAATTTGCAAAAGTAGACGCAAAAGCTTCTGATGCAGAAAGAGCTGCTGACAGAAAAATGTCTGTAAGATTTGCAAAATAATCTTTAGATTCAATAAAAATTAGATCCCGGGAAATAATTTCCGGGATTTTTTTGTGCCATGATTTCTTTGTTTACATTTATTTAATTAAATTTGTTAGTCATTTCTAACATTTATGAATTTCAATATAAAAAGCGCCTGGCGAAAAGATAAAACATCTCATTCCTTATCAGAGGTTTATTCATCGATCAAAGTTCCTAAAAATGCAAATTTCTGGAGGAAATATCTTGCATTTGCCGGACCGGGACTGATGATTGCTGTAGGATATATGGATCCGGGAAACTGGGCTACGGATATCGCTGGAGGAGCCCAGTTTGGATATACCCTGCTTTCCGTAATTCTTATTTCCAATATTTTCGCAATGGTTCTGCAGCATTTATCCGTGAAACTAGGAGTTGTTGCAGAAAGAGATCTTGCGCAGGCCTGCAGAGATCACTTCAGCCCTACTACCAATTTTATTCTATGGGTATTTTGTGAAATAGCCATTGCCGCCTGTGATCTCGCCGAGGTCATTGGTTCTGCCATTGCATTAAATCTTTTATTTCATATTCCGCTCACCTGGGGAATTGTCATCACAACAGTGGATGTTTTAATTATCCTCTTACTTCAGGCCAAAGGTTTCCGATGGATTGAAAGTATTGTAGGAGGTCTTATATTCATTATCCTGGCCTGTTTTGTCTATGAAATCATTATTTCTAAACCTGCTTTCAATGAAATTCTGGGAGGATTGGTTCCTCAGAAAGAAATCATTCAGAACCCTGCAATGCTTTATATTGCCATTGGGATCTTAGGAGCTACAGTAATGCCCCACAACCTGTATCTGCACAGCAGTATTGTACAGACCAGAGATTATACCCGCGATACCGAAGGAAAAAAAGAAGCTATAAAGTTTGCCACCCTGGACAGCACAGTTTCATTGATGCTGGCATTCTTCATCAATGCTGCAATCCTTATTCTTGCAGCTGCCACATTCCATACAACAGGAAATGAGCATGTTGCGGACATTCATGATGCTTATAAAATGTTGACTCCTATTTTAGGAGCTTCTATGGCAAGTATTGCATTTGCTATTGCTTTATTGGCATCAGGACAGAATTCTACATTGACAGGAACGCTTGCAGGACAAATTGTAATGGAAGGTTTCTTGAATATCAGATTAAAGCCATGGCTGCGAAGACTTATCACAAGACTTATTGCTGTAATTCCTGCCCTTATTGTCGCTATTCTTTATGGCGAACAGGGAACGACCGAATTATTGGTTTTAAGCCAGGTAATTCTCTCCATGCAGCTAAGCTTTGCTGTTGTTCCACTGGTGATGTTCACCAATGATAAAGCCAAGATGGGAGAATTTGTCAATAAGCCGGTTCTTAAAATCTGCGTATGGGCAATTTCTATTATTATCATTGTTTTAAACCTGTACCTTCTGTACCAGACGTTTGCAGGAGAATAGAAAAACGCAACTTTAGTTTTTTAATTGGACATTGTTAAAGTCAATGGTCAATGGTCAGTTTTTGCTTCGCAAAGTCAATTTTTAAAGCTTACACTACGACAAATTCATGAGCGAAGCGAATTGATTTATTCACTATTCACCATTACTCATTTTTCTGCCTTAATGTCCTGATTTCAGATTTGGCAGGCTCTTTGTCAAACAATCAGTAAATAAATATTGAATTATGGAAAACCAGGATATTAACGAAGAAAGCATCAATAATCAGGAAGAAAACAATGTTCAGAATGACGCAGCATCTCAGGACAATGTGACAGTTGCTCCTTCACCAGAAGAACTTTTGGCAGAAGAAAAAGACCGTTACATCAGATTATATGCTGAATTCGAAAACTATAAAAAAAGAACGAGCAAAGAGAAGATGGAATTCTTCCAGTATGCCAACCAGGAAATGATGGTTTCAATGTTAGGCGTTTTAGATGATTTTGAAAGAGCATTAAAGGAAATCGCTAAGAACGGAAATCCGGCTGACCTTCAAGGGGTGGAACTGATCTATCAGAAATTCAAAAATAAACTTACCGAAAAAGGCTTACAAACAATGGAAGTGAGAGCTGGTGACAGCTTTAATGTTGATTTCCATGAAGCGATTACTCAAATCCCTGCTCCATCAGAAGATTTGAAAGGAAAAATCGTAGACGTTATTGAAACTGGATATACTTTAGGTGATAAAGTAATCCGTTTTGCAAAAGTAGTAACAGGAAATTAAAATTCATAAATGATAAATGGTGAGTGATAATTGATGAATGTTTCACTTATTAGCTTTACAATATCTTTTATCATTTATCAACAATCAATTATAAAATTGTCATGTCAAAAAGAGATTATTACGAGGTTCTTGAGATCAGCAAATCTGCATCGGCCGACGAAATAAAAAAAGCATACCGTAAAATGGCTATCAAATTTCACCCGGATAAAAATCCTGGTGATAAAGAGGCTGAAGAAAAGTTTAAAGAAGCAGCTGAAGCTTACGAAGTTCTAAGCGACGATCAGAAACGTGCTCGTTACGACCAGTTTGGTCATGCCGGAGTAGGTGGAAACGGCGGTTTTGGAGGCGGAGGCTTCGGAGGCGGAATGAACATGGAAGATATTTTCAGTCAGTTTGGAGATATTTTCGGTGGTGGTTTCGGAGGATTCGGTGGTGGCGGTGGCGGCCGTCAGCAGGTGAAAGGTTCTAATTTAAGAATCAGAATCAAACTGAACCTTGAGGAAATGGTAAACGGAACTCAAAAAACCATTAAGGTAAAAAAAATGAAGATGGCAGAAGGTGCCACTTCAAAAATATGTCCTACCTGTAACGGTTCCGGTGTTCAGCTTAAAGTAATGAATACCATGTTTGGTCAAATGCAGACTCAGACAACTTGTAGTACCTGTCAGGGAATTGGAAAAGTTGCTGACAAGATTCCTGCAGGAGCCAATGCGCAAGGTCTTATCAAAGATGAGGAGGAAATCACAATCAACATCCCTGCAGGGGCAAGAGACGGCATCCAGCTTAATGTAAGAGGAAAAGGAAATGATGCGCCATTTGGTGGAATTCCGGGAGATTTATTGGTGATCATTGAAGAGGAAGTAGATCAGGTAATCAAGAGAGAAGGTGATAATCTTCATCAGGAACTGTATGTTTCATTTGCTGAAGCTGCTTTAGGAACTAAAAAAGAAATCCCTACTGTTGGAGGAAAAGTAAAAATTACCGTTGATCCGGGAACTCAATCCGGAAAGATCCTAAGATTGGCCGGAAAAGGACTTCCAAGCATTGACAGCTATGGAAAAGGAGACATGTTCATCCACATCAATGTATGGACACCTCAGAAGCTTAATAAAGAACAGAAAGATTTCTTTGAAAAGCAGATGTCCAGCGGAGAAATGGTTGCAGAACCATCCGGAAAGGAAAAAACTTTTTTTGATAAAGTAAAAGATTTATTCAATTAATATAAAAAAGCCGGTTTTAATCTTTTAAAACCGGCTTTTTATTTTCAATTTATTTTTTAATAACCTTTATGGTCTGTTCTTTCTTATCATATTTCAAGCGAAGCAGATAGGTTCCAGACAAATGGCTTTTGAGATCAATCTTTATCTTACCATCTTGTCTGGTATATTCCAGATTTTTAACCAGTTGCCCCTCCATACTGTATAAAGATATATTTTCCAACCTGCTTTCAGTGCTTAAATCAATATATAGAAAATCTGTTACAGGATTTGGATAGAATGAGGGTACTTCTTTTTTACCTATTTCAGCGGTATTTAAAGTTTCATTATTTAAAATAATTCTTGCCAACGCAAATTGTCTGTCACTATGAGAAGAATCTCCTGAAATCAGGATTCTTTTATTGTTATCAAATTTCATTGCAGCTATTCGTCTCAAAGAGTTATAAGTTGGAAGCCTGAACAATCCATTAGTTCCAAAAGATAAGTCCGGAGTTCCATCAAAATTAAATTTGGTCATATACATCCAGTCGCTTTCATAATAGTTTCCAGCAAAGAAGAATGTTCCCCCCACATAGATCCCATTATTACCTAAAAGGATAGAATTAGAGCTTTCACGTTCAGCATCCGGAATATTAACAACCTTACGTTTCGCAATACCATTGTTTCCAAAGTTATTGACAAACTGCCCATCAGAGCTTATTTTCGCTACCCAGGTTTCTCTGATGTTATTTACATATGCAGATCCTGTGATATAAAAATTTCCGTTGGTGTCCTGAATCATATTTCCAAATTCAAGGAGATTACCCAAACTGAAAATTAGTTTCCCACTGGTTCCAAATGTAGTATCATAAGTTCCGTCCAGATTTAGCCTTACTACGAAAATATCATTAGAGCCGTTTGTAGCCTCTGTGGTATCGGTAATTCTTCCTATTCCGGCAACAATTAGTTTATTATTCACTGCAAAAATACTCATAGCACTCACTCTTTCTTGAGAAAGTCCGGTATTTATAGTAAAATAAAACTTTCCATTGGTACCAAAGGTTGTATCCACGGTACCATCCTGATTCAATCTCAATAAACATGCTCTTCTTTTAGGATATCCATATTCAGCACCTCCGCATATGATAATTTTCCCGTCAGGTAATTCAACAGCGTTATAAGCTATATCAATGGTCTCAATAGTTGCTGGATAGCCCATATCAACAGCAAGTCCTCCACCGTTTCCAAATGTTGAATCTAAAGTACCATCAGTATTAAATCTTTCAATAAAAAAATTCTGACTATACATATAACCTACATTTCCGACCGTTAAATATTTACCACTGCTTAATTTAATTATTTTATAATGTGAAGATTGATTTTGGGTGATTTTAATTCCTGCATTTCCAAATGAAGTATCCAGATTCCCATTAGGATCAACTTTATAGATAGCTCTTTTTGCTCCCGGGCCAATGTTTCCAAGTACAACGGCACTGTTATCTGACTCTACAAAAATATCACCTGACTTGTCAAAAGTTGTAGATGGATTATAGAAATTGATTCCGTAAGTACTGTAAGAAGCATCAAGCATCTGTGCATTTGAAAAAAATGAAGAGAATAAAAAGCTTACATAGTATAATTTTTTTGTCATGTTTATTTTTTTTGCAAAGATAACCTTTGCCCTGAAAGCAGCTGCAACCAAACTAACATTTACATTGCATTTTCCATCTATCAAAGACTTTTGTTGCAAAATTTCAGAAAAAAACTTAATAAAAAATCCTGCACTCTTTCGGGTACAGGATTTTTTGGTTATTTAATTCTAATTCTGTTTTATTTTTTTGTCGCTAAAGAATAGACCCCTTTTCCTAAAGTAAATACGGCAACCGCTATCAATCCACCAACAACACCAAGCGTAAGCTCTTTCAAAACATCTGGCCAAGTTGGTAATATGCCATGGAAAAATTCAATCCTATGCAGAAAAATCCCACCTGCAACCATTATTAAAGCAATTGTTCCTACGACTCCTAATATTTTAATAACAATAGGTAAAGCCTTCACCAATAGATGTCCAAGCCTCCCGAAAAAACCTTTATCGTTACTTTTCTTTATTAATTTAAACCCTGCATCATCCATTCTTACGATCAAAGCTACAATTCCATAAACTCCAACAGTAGCGATAAATGCAACCAAGCTCGTTACTAAAATCTGCGTAATGAAAGGATGACTTTCTTCCAATACGGTTCCTAAAGCAATAATAACGATCTCTATTGATAAAATAAAATCAGTTGTAATTGCCGATTTTACTTTCTCTTTTTCTATTTCTTCAGAACTTTTCTCGTCTTCTTCAATTTCCTCTATAACTTCATGACCCTTTTTGTCACGGTGAAAAAGAAATTCTATTACTTTTTCAACGCCTTCAAAAGCCAGATAGAATCCTCCAAGGATCAATACATAATTAATAGCTGGAGCATACAACCAATTAAGTAAAAAAACAATGGGAAGAATAATCAGTTTATTGATAAATGATCCTTTGGTAATTGCCCATAAAACGGGAATTTCTCTTGAGGAAAGAAAGCCAGTGGCTTTTTCTGCATTTACAGCCAGGTCGTCTCCTAAAATCCCTGCTGTCTTTTGGGTAGCAACCTTACTGGTAACCGCTACATCATCCATCAATGCTGCAATATCATCTAAAATTGCAAAAAAGCCTGATGCCATATTTTAATAATTTTTTAATCTTTGTTAAGTTCAGCAAAAATAAATATTTAATTCCGTTTTTGGATTCATAATCTGACAATAATTTTGAAATTTATGAGAATAATTAAGCAATGCTCACTTTCAATATTTTATATCTTTGTTTAAAATCTATTCAATGGATCAAAACTGGGAAAACCAATTACAAAGTATATGGCTGCAACTTGGAACAATAAGCAGTGAGGAGTTTATCCAGCAGATTAAAAATCATGTAGAAAGACTTACGGATACGGATTCCCTGGCCATAGCAGATTTTGAAAGAGCCTGCGCTTTTGACTCTACCGGATATGAAAAGGAAGCGGAACCTTTGTACAGATCGGCATTAGGTAAAGGATTAACCGGCTTACGAAGAAGAAGAGCAAGAATTCAGCTGGCAAGCACCTTAAGAAATAACGGAAAAATAGAAGAAAGCATCCATATTTTAAGGGAAGAAAAGGCTAATTATTCTGATGAGCTGAACGATGCGGTAGATTCTTTTTTAGCACTGTCTCTTTCTTCAGCAGGAAAGCACAAGGAAGCGCTATCTATAGCATTAAAAGCAATATCAAAATATCTGCCCAGATACAATAATTCTTTGAGCCGTTATGCTGAAAACCTATAAAATCCTAAACACTATCAATAGTAAGCTTAATTTTAACCGTTTTTAAAACCTGATACCTATGCGACGTCAATTTCATATTTTAACTTTAGGATGTTTGTTTTGTTTGTTCAGTACATTCTGTTCTGCTCTAAAAGCTCAGACAGAAACTCATCCCAACAATGTTAATCAGGAAAAGAAAAAAGAAGAAATAGACAGCATTATAAAGGCGTTTGCTGGTATTAATAAATTTAATGGAACTGCTTTGATCCATTATCAGAATAAAAACATTTTTGAAAGATCATACGGCTGGCAGGATGCGGAAAAAAAGATACCCAATCAGAACCAAAGTGTGTATCAGATTGCTTCTTTAACGAAATCTTTCACGGCTTTGATGATTGTAAAGCTAAGCGAAGAAGGGAAACTTTCTGTTAAAGACCCTCTTTCAAAATTTATTCCCGATTATCCAAGAGGAAATGAAATCACTATTGAGCATCTTCTTACCCACACCTCGGGAATTTATGAAGTATTACGAAACAAAGAATATTTCAGCCTGCTTCACACCGGAAAGACCATTGCTAAAAACAAAGAACTCTCTTTTTTTAAAAACGAACCTCTGGATTTTGAGCCCGGCACTCAATTCTCTTATACCAATTCTGGATATATTTTACTGGGAATGATCATTGAAAAAGTAACCGGACTTTCTTATGAAGATGCTGTAACAAAAACTATCTTAAACCCTCTTAAAATGACTCATACCGGATTTAACTATATGGCTCTGAAAAGCCCATACAAAACGGTTCCATATTCTTATATCTCAAAGACAAAACAGGAAAAAACGCAAGTATGGAATTCCACCTTAACCGGTCCCGCAGGACAAATCTACAGTACAGTGGAAGACCTGTACAATTACTATATCGGATTGAGAGATTATAAAATTGTTTCTAAAGAAGCATTTAAAAAAGCTACCACACCTTTTTTGAGCGGCTATGGCTATGGTTGGTTTATTGATGATCTTTATGGGAAAAAACTTATTAACCATGGGGGAAATATAGAGGGTTCTACAAGTTATTTTGCCATGCTCCCTGAGGATGATCTATGCATTATCCTTCTGAACAATATCACAAGTAAAAAGCTGGAGAAAGCAGGTAACACTATTTTAGCAGCTCTTTTAGAACAGCCTTATACTCTTCCACAACCTAAAAAAGAAGCAGTATTAAGTACTGATATACTTAAAAAATACGTGGGTGACTATCAGCTTTCTGATGACAGTGTGATTCATATTTTGTACGAAAACGGCCAGCTTTTTATACAAAACAATAAAGATCCTAAAATAAGAATGCTGGCTGAAAAAGAGGATATATTCTTCCTGCAGGATGATGACACCGAGATTTCTTTCATTTTCAAAAAAGGAGAAAAAGACATTATTACAATCAAAAAAGGGCTTTCGTCAAAAACAGCAGAAAAGTTATAATCAAACATTGACTGCGTCATAATCAATAGAATTTTTTGTAAATTTAAGTAATGAAAAAGCTCATTCTCCGGTATCATTTTTTTGTGATGGGATGCTTCAGTTTTCTGTTGCAGTCCTGCAATACGAAGTTCAGAGTCTGGGTAGGTCCGGGAGGCCAGCAGAAAATTTATAATTTAAAATATGGTGAACACAAAAGGCAAAAGATGGATGTCTTTCTTCCCAAAGATTATGCTGAAAATTCTCCCGTAGTTCTTATCGTTCATGGTGGAGCCTGGACTTTAGGCAAAAAAGAACATATGATACAGGTTCAGAAAATGCTTTTTGAAAACAGGATTCCGAGTATCAATATGAATTACAGATTGGTTTCTGCAAAGAAAGAAATCACCTACAAAGAACAACTTGAAGATATTGGCCTGGCCATTGAAAAATTCAATTCCTTAACGGAAAAGGCAGAACTTCAGCCTAATAATTATATTCTTCTGGGAGAAAGTGCCGGCGGGCATTTGGCATTGCTTTACGGATATCAGCATTCTGATCAGATCAAAAAGATTATTTCTCTCAGCGGACCTACAGATTTTTACAGTTCTGAGTATCTTAAATCTTTTTATTCCAAATATACTTCTCCAACTTTTCAAAAGGTAGTCGGCCGTAAATTTGACCGGAAAAAAGTGTCTGAAGCCTTTAAGGAAGCCAGCCCTATTGCCAATATTACCAATGTTCCTACCTTGCTGTTTCAGGGAAACAATGATTTTCTGGTCAATCAGCATCAGGGAATAGCCATGGACTCAGCGCTTACCCAGATGAATATTCCGCACAAGTTTATCTTTATGAAAGGAGCAGGCCATGCACCAAGGTTCTTCAGTAAAAGAAAAAGAGACAGCATCATCTATCCGAATATTCTGGAATGGGTCAAAAAATAAAAGTTTATAGCTTTTTCTATTAAACGCAAAGGATAAATAAGTCGAACGTCTTATTTTTAAGGAAGCAAAGAGAAGTGACTTTGTCACTGATGAAGCTCACGAATATACATCTGCTTAAAAAGAATCAATTTCATTGATTCCGTTCTTTGCCTTCTTAAAATGATTTCTTATAATAATTAATCTTTGCGTTAAAAAACATTCAAACAAAGTAACTTATTCTCAGTAATAAAAAAGCCATCTCATTGCTGAGACGGCTCTATATTTTGATTGATTTTTTTATTTATTCAAAATCCTGGTCTTCGTATTTTTTAGAAAGATCTTCTTTTTTTCCAAAAACAAACTTAAAGATTACCGGAAGTGTTGTTACCAATACAATAACGATGATAATATATTCCAGTTTTTCTTTTAAGTTGATTCCAAACTGCTCCATAAACAGTTTATCCAGATAATGCCCGGCAAAGATCAAAAGAAATGACCATAATACAGCACCAATAATATTATCTCTTAAAAACTCCTTTTTATCCATCTTCACAATTCCTGCTACAATTGGGGTAAAAGTTCTTACAACAGGTAAGAATCTAGCCATAATAATAGCCAGAGCTCCATGTTTTTCAAAGAAATCATGCGCCTGGTAAAGGTATTTTTTCTTGAAAAGCATTGAATCCGGCCTTTTATATAAAGCAGGTCCTGCCTTTCTTCCAAAATAATATCCTACTTCATTTCCAATAATAGCGGCAAGAGCTACTCCCGAAGCTAATAATGTAGTATCTAAGAAATCACTCCCTGTAGAGCCAAAAGTCTCTTTGATGATTTCAACGGCATAAATTCCTGAAACGAACAAAAGTGAATCTCCCGGCAGGAAAAACCCTACAAAAAGTCCTGTCTCAGCAAATACAATAAATAAAATAAGCCAAAACCCTCCCATTTTAATATAAAACTCCGGGTTTAATAAATCCTTCCAGCTATTGAAATCTTCCATAAATATCGATGAACAACAAAAGTAGGTCTAAAATGTCTGAAACAAAAATTAATTATAAGATTTTAACTAAAATTCAAACATGATTTTTATAAGTCGAGGTCATCATCGGAAACCGCGGTTCCATCGGCCATTAGAAATGCTTTTAAGAATGGAGTAAGATTTCCATTCATTACAGCATCTACATCTGAAGTTTCATGACCTGAGCGTACATCTTTTACGAGTTTGTAAGGATGCATTACGTAATTTCGGATCTGGCTTCCCCACTCGATCTTCATTTTGTTGGCTTCTATCTCGTTTCTTGCTTTCATACGCTCTTCCAGTTCCATTTCGTATAGTCTTGAACGAAGGAGCTGCATGGCTTTTTCTTTATTCTGAAGCTGGGAACGGGATTCTGAGTTTTCAATAATAATTCCTGTTGGCGCGTGGCGAAGACGTACAGCGGTTTCCACCTTATTTACGTTCTGCCCTCCTGCTCCGGAAGACCTCATCGTTTCAAAAGAAATATCAGCGGGGTTAATATTAATTTCTATAGTATCATCTACCAAAGGATAAACATATACGGAAACGAAGCTGGTATGACGTTTCGCATTACTATCGAAAGGCGAAATTCTTACTAAACGGTGTACTCCATTTTCACCTCTTAAATATCCAAAAGCAAATTCCCCTTCAATTTCCAGGGTAACCGTCTTCACACCTGCTACATCACCCTCCTGAAAGTTCAGCTCACGGATTTTATACCCTTGTTTTTCTGCCCACATCGTATACATTCTCATCAGCATGGATGCCCAGTCGCAGCTTTCTGTACCTCCAGCTCCAGCGGTGATCTGAAGTACGGCAGAAAGCTCATCTCCTTCATTGGAAAGCATGTTTTTGAATTCAAGGTCCTCAATTTTTTCAACCAATTGCGGAAATGTCTCATCCAGTTCCTTTTCAGAATCCGGATCTTCTTTAGCAAAGTCCACTAAAACCTGTATATCTTCAAACTGCGTCTGAATTTCATCGTAGCTTTCTACCCATTTTTTCTTGGAACGAAGCTGTTTTAAAAATGCTTCAGCAGTTTTTGGATTGTCCCAAAATTCGGGTGCCGCAGTTTTTTCATCATCATTGGCAATTTCTATCTTCTTTTTTTCAATCTGAAGGTATCTGTGTAAGTCTTCAATCCTGGATTGAACTTCTTTTATCTGGTCGTTGTTAATCACGATTTTTTTCTTTTTGCAAAAATAAGGAATTCTTTTAGAGTGGAGTGTTCCGAGTTTTAGGGATTCGGGTTCCGGGGTTTAAGGTTCGGAATTTTGACTTTTAGAGTTAATAAAGATTTCAGAAATTGACTTAAAAGTTACGATTCCTTTATTATTTCAGCTTCAAAGCTTTTTCTGAGGTATTCTTTCGATTTTTTACTTTCCATTTTGAAACCCACCATTGTTAAAGCATACACAAATAACAACATCAATAGAGGTATGAAAAATTCTACTGATATTTTTTTATTTCCTATATCTCTCGCAGTAATACCTAAGAAGAAAAATAAGGCAAATGAACACCAGACAATTAAAAAAAATAATACAAATGCATGTAGCGACATGGTCACCTGTATTTGGGTTCCATTATTTTCATTTTGAATTCTACCATTTATCTGAGGAAGAAATGAGTTTCTGTACTGAATAACTTTGCTTATTTCAAAGCTATTATTATTCACAGTTCCTTCATATTCTTTTATATAATTTTTTCCCAAACCAAATTTTTTAGGTTCTACAAAGCCTGAAAGTCTTGTTAAAACTTCCTGTTCAGATAAATTTGTTTTGTAAGTAATGCGTTCGTAGGGTAAGTATTTCATTGGTACACCTCTTTATTTTAAATCATATCAGCCATTATTTCGCCTATCTTAGGAGCCAGTGCAACGCCCATTCCTGAAAGTCTTACAGCACAAAACTGCCTTTCCGAAAGCTGTTTTACAATAGGTGTTTTTTCTGCCCCCATAGCCATAATTCCTGACCAGCGAAGTGCAATTTTAAAGTCATTTTGAGGGAGTATCACTTCTTTTAAAAAATTTTCCAAATGATCTTGCAGGAACTCTGTCGTTTCAAAAACAGTTGTTTCTTCCGTTTCAAAATCCTGATTTCTTCCACCACCCAACAGCACCTGGTTTCCTACATTCCTGAAATAGTAATATCCTTCATCATAGTGAAAAGTTCCTTTCAGCTTTAATCCTTCTATGGGTTCTGTCAGAAGAATTTGTCCGCGGGCAGGAATGATATTTTCTTTCTCAAGAAATCCGGAGGTGAAAGCATTGGTACAATAGACCATTTTATCTGCTTTTACAGCAATATCATCAGAAAGACGAAGCTCAACCTCATGGATTGTTTCTTCAATATTTTCAACCTCTGTTCCGAATAAAAATTCTATCTTCAATTCATGACATTTTTCCAACAATTTCTGCAACAGCTTTCCCGAATGCAGACTTCCTTCACAAGGGTTTTCAATCAGAAAAGCAGATTTCCCTAACCCAAATTCCTGTATTTTATCCTGCTTCAGAGTATATGTCTGATCCAGACCGGTTATTGCCTTTAACTTTTCATTAACGGTGTCAATATGGGATAAAGGTTCTTTGTTATTTAGAACCTCATACCCTCCATTCAATTCAAAATCAATTTCATTATTTTTAAAATACTGTCTGATTTTCTGAAGGCCTTCAAATCTCATTTTAACAAGCTTCAGCGTTTTTTCCCAACCCATTTTCTGCGAATCGGCAATGACTTCGGTGAGACTTCCGAAACAGGCAAACCCGGCATTCCTCGTTGAAGCTCCCAGAGGAATGGTATTCCGCTCAATGATTAAAATCGACTTTTCAGGATATTTCTCTTTGATAGATATTGCTGTCCAAAGCCCGGAAAACCCGGCACCAATGATGATGATATCTCTTTTCCTGTAGAAAGTTTCCAGTTCCCAGATGCTGTTCATGAGTGATTTTTATAAAATGTATTTATGTAAAAAAGTAAAATGTATTCATGACAAATTCATATCTGGTAAAAGTTGGATCATAAAACCAGAAACTTTAAACCAGAAACTTTAAACTTTGAACTTTAAACCTCTTTACCCTTTGTCTTTCCCTTTCTCCTCCTCATTATGTTGAAATCCGATGGCTCTTTGTGGTTCTTCAACAACTCTATAAGTTTCCAGTTCGGTCTTCAATGCCTGAATTCTAAACTTAAAATCATCAAAATTGTTGATAATAGCATCGGCTAAGAACCTGGCCACCTGATCAAGGTATTCTTCGGTAAGCTTGGAACCGGCATCCCTTAAGGCGCCACTCAAAAGATTCTGATCAATTTTCAACTTCTCATTTCTGGTTCTTTGATAAAGGTTTTTAATTCTTTTCTTTAGACTTTGTGTAAAATCTATCAGCATCGTATTGCTGAAGGCTTTCATCTTTGACGATATTTCATGCCAGAAAGGAACTTTATCTGCTTTGTTATTTTTCAATATTTTATAAAGTAAGGAATCTTCTTCCAATCCTCTCGTCATGGCATATAAAATGATTTCTGACCGCTCTGAAGCATTGGGAGGAAAGATCGGGATCATCACATCAAATCTTCCCGGAGCAAGGATTTCTTCATCAATTTCTGAAACAGAATTAGCAGAACCAACCATCAGAACGCCTTCTTTTTCAAATTTTCCGATATAATGAAGAATAAGCTCCTGAGCTTCAAGATTACAGGATGCAACATCTGTTTCTGCTCTTCTCTGCATCATAATTTCATCAAAATCGTCCATGAAAAGCAGCATTTTGTTTTCCTTCATCATGTTCAACAGAAAATCACTGAAGTTGATTTCATTTCCGTCAATCAAGGAAGTTCCCAAATAATGTTTTTTGACTTCTTTAAACTGATAGCCAATAATTTCAGCAATTTTATTGGCCCAAAATATTTTACCGCTTCCGGGAGGGCCATACAGGATAATTCCTGCAGGCTTGTTGATCCCCCAATCTTTGATCTGCTGTGGATTCAGGAAGGGTTCCAAAACAGAAGATGTATAAAAAAACAGATCTCTGTATCCTATAAAATCTCTTTGCTGAAGACTGGTTTTACTACCGAAATAATCATAAACAAACTTATAGTTTCCGCCTAATTTGTTATCAATTCCGTAGCTGGAGATAGAAGATTTGAAAAAACCGTTATCAAAGATATTGAGGTTATTATCTTTAATTACCTTTTCTACCTTGTCTTTAGGCTGATTGATTACTTTGGCAATCTGCTCCAGAGTTTTATTTTTATCCAGATCTTTCTCGTATAATCTTAAAAAGTCTACATTTTCGCGGGCAAATTTTTCAAAATCTTCCTTTACCTCAAAATTCGTACTGACACAGTCTACCAATTCAAGATCAAAATCCTGTATAAACTGTTTTATGGCTTCTGCAGATACATTCAGTTCTTCTGCCAGTTCAATTAGCTTCATAAGTATTGATTAATTCTATCAAATTTAATGTATTTACAAATAAATTGACATTGATTTATGATAATTCTGTAACATTATCTAATTTATATAGACTACTACTATGTAAAACAAATTACATGGAAAAGATTTTATCAGTAAAAAATTTGACAAAGAAATTCAAAAGAGTTGTGGTCAACAATATTTCTTTTGATGTCGAAAAAGGAAATGTTTATGGGCTTTTGGGTCCCAATGGAAGTGGAAAATCCACCACTTTCGGGATGCTGCTTTCAACGATTAATCCTACCAGCGGAGATTGGTTCTGGTTTGGAAAAAAAGGTACAGATCCGGAAACTTTAAAAAAGATTGGAGCGATTATCGAACAGCCTAACTTTTACCCTTATCTCAGTGCAGAAACCAATCTTAAGATTGTAGCTGAAATCAAAAAAGCACCCTATTCAAGGATTGATGAAGTTCTGAAGACTGTGAATCTGTTTGAAAGAAGAAAAGATACTTTCAAAACTTTTTCTTTGGGAATGAAACAGCGTTTGGCCATTGCTTCGGCTATGCTGAACAATCCCGAAGTAATGATATTAGATGAACCTACCAACGGACTGGATCCTGAAGGAATTATCCAGATCAGAGAAATCATCAGCAATATTGCCAAGCAGGGAATCACGATCATCATTGCCAGCCATCTTCTGGATGAAATTGAAAAAATCTGCAGCCATGTTATTGTACTGAAAGAAGGAAATTCCATTTACTGCGGAAGAGTGGATGAAATGACTTCCAACAACGGATATTTTGAACTAAAAGCTGACAATAATACGTTGCTTTTGAATGCATTGAACGAACTTCAGTGGTTCTCTTCCATTAATCAGGAAGGTGATCTTATTAAGGCCCAGATCCGCGATGATGCTTCTATTTCAGCTTCAGCGATGAATCAGAAACTGGCAGAGAAAGGGATTTACCTTTCCCATTTGACCAAGAAAAAACTGTCTCTTGAATCTCAATTCCTTGAACTTGTAAAAAACACCAATTAGTCATGATAAAATTATTAAAACTGGAATACTACAAAAACCTGAACTACAAACCGTTTAAGGTTTTCACGATACTTTATTTCGCCATTCTTATCGCTTTGCTTTTCATTGGATTGGTTGACTTTGATGTTTTTGGAGGAACAATCAATTTAAAGGAACAGGGAATTTACAATTTCCCGGAAATCTGGAATTTCACCACCTGGATTGTGGCTTTGCTGAAAATCTTCCTGGGATTGATTATTGTTTTCTCCATTTCACAGGAATTCAGCAACCGAATGTTCAAGCAGAATACCATTGATGGATTGAGCAGAAAAGAATTCATCACTTCAAAATTGCTGACGATAAGTATTTTTACTATTGTTTCAACCGCTATTGTCTTAGGAATTACTTTATTTCTGGGATATCAATACTCCAATACAACGGAGTCTACAAAGGTTTTTGCTGAGATTTTCTTCATTGGAAATTATCTGGTAAAATTATTTACGTTCTTCTGTTTCTTAATGTTTCTTTCCATTTTACTGAGAAAATCGGTATTTGTATTTCTTGCTCTTTTTGTTTTCTGGATTGGCGAAGGAATTTTAACGGCTGTTGAAGTTTATTCAAAAGTAAAAGGAATGCAGGGCCCACAAAGAAATGAAGTTCTTCAGAATGATTTTTTCTTAACACATCTTTTACCGCTGGAAAGTATGTCTAATCTTATTCCTAATCCGATGATGAGATTGAATATGGCCAAAATGATGGGCGTAAAATATGAATTCCACTACCCTACAGAAAGCCTTATTGCTTGTTTGGTGTGGTGTGCTATTTTTATATTCGGATCGTATTGGATTCTGAGAAAGAAAGACTGGTAGATGTCAATGTTCAAAATTTAAAGATTGAACAATTAAAATATTTAAAGATTATTTTTAAAGTGGTTCGTTTCGGATCACTTTTTTTTGGCTTAAAATTTTCATTAGGTATTGCCAAAAACTAACTATGAAAAAAATATACTATTTTCCAGGATTGATCAGTGCTGTGCTGATACCTATTCTATTCTGGTATTACGGAAACCAAAAGTTTGAAGATATTAACCTTTCTGTGGTAGATATTGGACTTCCCGCCAAAGAAAGAGAAGGGATTAAAAGAACTTTTGCAAGTTTTGAACCTGTAAGAAACTGGAATTACAAAAAAATAAATGTATCCCCCGGTACTGCCAAAGAAAATTCAAAATCATATGTTGATGAACTGAAAAATCTCCAGAAAAGAAATGAGAAAGAGTCTGGTATTGAATTCATTTTAGATCAAAATAATAGCTATGGCGATTTTGTCTCAGTTTTGAATGATCTGGCAATCGCTAAACAGGAACAATATGCCGTTGACCTGGAGAAAACAGGACATATTTTTGCTGTTTACAGTTATATTGACCCTAAGGTGCAATATCCTGAATATGAATGTTTGCTTTGTAATGATGTTATCAGACCAGAATATAAACCTGATTTTTTTGAAAAAATACAATTGCTTCTCACAGAACTTCCAAAAGAAATTTATTACATTATTTTCGGGTTTCTCCTGTTTCTGAATATCTCCATGCTCAGCATCAAAGAAAGATTTCAATTACACCATTAATTCAAAATAAAAAGGCTGCCATCTGGCAGCCTTCCTTTCACATTACTTTTTATCTAACAACGGAAGGTATTTTCCGTATCCTTTGCTTTCCATTTCAGCTTTTGGAATAAATTTCAGAGAAGCACTGTTGATACAGTAACGAAGACCTCCTTTATCTTCAGGGCCATCTGTGAAGACGTGTCCTAAATGGGCATCACCCGTTTTGCTTCTTACTTCTACTCTTGTCATTCCGTGGGTACGGTCCATTTTTTCATCAATCAAACCTTTTGTAATTGGTTTTGAGAAACTTGGCCATCCGCAGCCGGATTCAAATTTATCTGTAGAAACAAACAAAGGTTCTCCTGTGGTAATATCTACATAAATTCCTTCACGGGTTTCATTCCAGTATTCATTCTGGAAAGGCCTTTCGGTACCGTTTTCCTGAGTAACATTATATTGTTCTGCAGTCAGTTTTTCTTTTAAAACTTTTTTATCCTGTTTTTGATAGGCTGGCTTTGGAAGCGGGTTGGCTTTTTTTGCCATTTCAAAAAGTCCCGGTTCAATGTGGCAGTAGCCTCCCGGATTTTTATCCAGATAATCCTGATGATAATCTTCTGCTCTGTAGAAATTTTTCAATGGAATGGTTTCCACCAATAAAGGCTTGCTATAGTTTTTCGCCAGTTTCTGAACTTCATCTTTTACTACAGCTTCATCTGTTTTGTTGGTAAAATAAATTCCTGTTCTGTACTGGTTTCCTCTGTCATTTCCCTGCTGATCTTTGCTTGTAGGATCAATGGTTTTAAAATAAAGGTCAATTAAAAGTTTCAGATCTACCTGCTCAGGATCATACTTCACTTTCACTGTTTCAGCAAAACCTGTTGTATGGCTTACCACCTCTTCATAAGTAGGATTCTGGGTATTTCCGTTGGCATAGCCCACTTCTGTTCCTACAACCCCACGAATCTGTTGAAAAAAATGTTCTGTTCCCCAGAAACATCCCCCTGCAAAATAAATCTCTTTAACGTTTTTATTATCCATAATTTTCTCATTTTCTTTTTTTACTTCCGTAACATTAGGCTTATTTTTTTTGAAAAGCCCGGATCCCGCAGCAAATACTGCTATACCCAGAATAATCCCGAGTACAATTAATATATTTTTCATTTTTATCTTTTTTTTCATTACTTATTATTTTGAACGAGCATTAATCCAAATCCTAAAAGCATAAGGTCTTTTAAAATAAAGAAATCTGTTACAGGCACTCCATCCACTATTTTCCAGATTCCCGGTGTTGTCAATAAATAGCTTAATGTCACCAGAAAAGTCACTATCATTCCTACACCAGCGTACTTCTTCAGTACAGCAAATTTCGCACTAAATATCAGGAGTAATGCAATGATAATTTCTATCGCTCCGATAAGATTTGACACTGCCTGAATGCTCATAATCTTATATACGAAAAAAGTTAAGAAATGGTTTTCCACCAACGGTTTTATTGCAGAAGCTTCTGTAGGGGTAAATTTGAAAATACCAATCCACAGCAAAATAAGAGCTGCTCCGAAAAGTGAGACATAATACCCGGTCCGAGTTAATTGATTTTTAGATTCCTGTACTGTTCCGACCATATTTTTAAGATTTTAAATGAATACTTTATTGTTTTCAAAAGTATAGTCGGAGCTATTTTAAAATCCTGACAGAAATTTTTCTAGAAATTTAATTTATCGATTATTTTATTTTTAAAGTCCTGAATTTCAGAATCATTAATTTCAGTTTTTTGTTCAGAAAACTTCTTTTTAAAAACTTTATCCAGAAGTGCCAGCTTTTCATTGTACATCCTGCACCATTTGCAGATCATCAGGTGTATGCTCAGCATCCTGTTTTCTCTGGAAGAAATGGATTGGGCATTCCTCTTTTCCATCAGTAAAGTAGCTTCACTGCATGGTAAAAATAATTTATGTAGTATTCTTCTTATCATTTCTCTTATGATTTTGAAAACCAGTTAAACTCCAGACATTCTCTCAACTGCATTCGGCTTCTTTGCAAAATCTTCCAAAGATTAGTCGTAGAAACTTCTAATTCCTGACTGACTTCTGGTGCTTTTTTTTCTTCGATATAATACATTTTAAGCAGAATCTTCCATCTGGAGGGCAATTCTTCAATACATTCTTCCAATGTTTTATTAAATTCTGTACTGTCTAAAAGTTCATCTCCTTCGCCCGGTACATTCCAGTCATTCAAAACATCATTATTTTTCCACGATCCGGTTTCATCAAAAAAATGATCAAGTCGGATATTGGGTTCAGATTTATATTTTTTCCGATAAAAATCTGCAACCTTTCTATTCAGAATAGCCATCAGCCAGGTCAGTGCCTGACTTTTTCCTTCAAAAGAATCATAGGCAGAATAGGCTGCAAGAAAAACTTCCTGAACCACATCCTGTGCATCTTCTTTATTCGAAAGCACATACAGTGCTCTCTTCAAAAGTGGTCCTGAATATTGTTCTATCCAGTCTTTCAGCTCTTCATCTTTTGTCATTGGAAGGATTTTTTTGTCTTATTTCAGATCACAACGAAGGTAGTAAGTTAAACGGGAAATTGCAAAATTAGATAGATTATTATTGATTATAGTCATTACCAAAGTGCTATTACAAACCTTATAGGTTTTGAAAACCTATAAGGTTTACCACACATCCGTTAGCCAAAGTCGTTATCATTCAAAACATAGCATAAAATTATTACAAATCGCTTAAAAATCTTAAATTTGCATCTTATCAAAAATTTGATATTTAAAAAAGCAAAAGCAATACTATGACATCACAAGAGATACGTCAAAAATTTTTAGATTATTTTAAAAGTAAGGAGCACTTAATCGTTCCTTCAGCTCCTATTGTGCTGAAAGACGACCCTACCCTTATGTTTTCCAACTCCGGAATGACCCAGTTCAAGGATTTCTTCCTTGGCTACAAAACACCTACCGCCCCTAGAATTGCCGATACCCAAAAGTGTCTTAGAGTTTCAGGGAAGCATAATGATCTGGATGATGTAGGTAGAGATACTTACCACCACACCATGTTTGAGATGTTAGGAAACTGGTCTTTCGGGGATTACTTCAAAAAAGAGGCTATTGCTTTTGCCTGGGAATTACTGACTGAAGTATACGGAATTCCAAAAGAAAATTTATACGTAACGATTTTTGAAGGGGATGCTTCAGAAAATCTGGACAGAGACCAGGATGCTTATGATTTCTGGAAATCTCACATTTCAGAGGATAGAATCATCAACGGAAATAAAAAAGATAACTTCTGGGAAATGGGTGAAAGCGGACCATGCGGACCGTGTTCAGAAATCCATGTTGACTTGAGAACACCAGAAGAAAAAGCAAAAGTTTCAGGACTTGAGCTGGTAAATAATGACCACCCTCAGGTTGTTGAAGTATGGAACCTGGTTTTCATGGAGTTCAACAGAAAGGCAGATAAATCTTTAGAGAAGCTTCCTGCTCAGCATGTAGATACGGGAATGGGCTTTGAACGTCTTTGTATGGCGCTTCAAGGAAAGTCTTCCAACTATGATACAGACGTTTTCACACCGCTTATTTCTAAGGTTGAAGAACTTTCAGGAAAGAAATATACAGGAATCTTAGAAGACGAAAAAGATATTGCTATCCGTGTTGTGGTAGACCACATCAGAGCGGTTTCTTTTGCTATTGCTGACGGACAATTACCTTCAAACGGAGGAGCTGGTTATGTAATCAGAAGAATTTTAAGAAGAGGAATTTCTTATTCTTACAGATTCCTGGATATGAAAGAACCTTTCCTTTACAAATTGGTTGCTGTTCTGCAGGAGCAGATGGGACCTTTCTTCCCGGAGCTTGAAAAGCAGGGGAAATTGGTTTCTGAAGTGATCAAAAGTGAGGAAGATTCATTCTTAAAGACAATTGAAAACGGTCTGATCAGAGTTGAAAAGCTAATTCAGCAGACTATTGCAAATAATCAGAAAGTATTGCCAAGCGAGGAAGTTTTTGAGCTGTATGATACTTATGGTTTCCCTGATGATTTAACAAGAATCATTGCTGAAGAAAAAGGATTAACTATTGATGAAGAAGGTTTCAAAGCTGAGATGGAGAAACAGAAACTTCGTTCAAAAGCTGATTCTGCTCAGAAAGTATATGACTGGGTAAATCTTGAATCGAAGCCTGAAACATTTGTAGGCTATGACCAGACTGAATCTGAAACCTATATTACAAGATACAGAAAGGTAGAAAACAAAGACGGAGAATTTTACCAGGTGGTATTAAGCAGTTCACCTTTCTATCCTGAAGGAGGTGGACAGGTTGGTGACAAAGGGGTTCTTGAGAATGCTGTTGAGAGCTTTGAAGTACTGGAGACTAAAAAAGAGAACGGATTGATTATTTCGTTAATCAATGGTCTTCCAAAAGATGCAGGTGCTGTTTTCTATGCTAAAGTAAATGCTTCCGATAGAAAAAATTCTCAGGCTAACCACTCTGTGACTCACCTTCTGCATGAAGCTTTAAGAGATGTGCTAGGAACTCATGTAGAACAGAAAGGTTCTTATGTAGGTCCTGATTATCTTCGTTTTGACTTCTCTCATTTCAACAAAATGACTGAGGAAGAACTGGCATTAATTGAAGAAAAAGTAAACAAAAAGATCAAAGAAAGTATTGCTTTACAGGAATTCAGAAATATTCCGATCCAGGAAGCTCTGGAGAAAGGAGCAATGGCTTTGTTTGGTGAAAAATATGGAGACAGTGTGAGAATGATTCAGTTTGGAAGTTCAAAAGAACTTTGCGGAGGAACTCACGTAAAGAACACCAGCGAAATCGGTCATTTCAAAATCACTTCTGAAGGTTCTGCAGCAGCTGGAATTAGAAGAATTGAGGCTATTTCAGGTGATAAATCTGAAGAATATTTCAACAATCTTGAAAAACAGATCGCTGAGCTTTCTCAATTATTAAAGTCTAAAGATGTGGTAAGATCTATTGAAAAACTGATAGAAGAAAATACATCATTGAAGGCTGAGGTAGATGCACTTAAAAAAGAAAAAGCAAAAGGAGAAATCGGAGAATGGAAGAATGCTTATGAGCAGAAAGGCAACAAGCAGCTTCTTGTAAAGAAAACTTCTCTGGATGCTGGCTCTGTAAAAGACATCGTATTCCAGTTGAAGAGAGAAATTCCTTCTTCAGTAACAATCATTCTTTCTGATGCAGATGGAAAACCAATGATTACTGTTGGAGTTTCTGATGATCTTGCTGCAGATTACCAGGCTGGAGCTATCGTAAAAGATCTTGCTAAAGAAATTCAAGGCGGCGGCGGTGGAAACCCTGGCTTTGCAACGGCTGGTGGTAAAAACCTTGAAGGCTTAGAAAATGCTTACCAAAAAGCTTTGAATATCTAAAATAGAAACATCTATTATAAATTTTAGCCCCGGCTGTCTCAATTCTGAGACAGCCGGGGCTTGTTTTTACCCTGTATGATAGTTATTTTTTAACTCGAAGATTTAATAGCTTACTATTTTATATTTCAGGAAGCAAAGAGTTGAATCAACTTCATTGATTCTTACCAGGATATGTAATATTTATTCTTCTCGCAGATCAAACAGATTACGCAGATTCTTCCTCAAACATCTGTGTAATCTGTGAAATCAGTGGGAGATTAAAATAATTTAGAAAACTAATAATAATCAAATAGTTTCACCAGAACAATTATCGCTTTCTAAGCTGCCTTTATAAAACAGTCTTGAAGGATTAACCTTTTATGTTCAAAGAAAAGCACAGAAATTTAAATCATTGAAAATAAGAGCATTTCTTATTTATACCCGTTCTAATTATTGACCTTATCTTAACAAATCATTACCTAATATTAAACTATTTGTTTTATCCTCTTAAAACTTAGTTAACAATAGACCTTTAGTTTTGTCTTAATCGAAATTCAAAAAATATAATTATGAAAATTAACCAAACTATTGGAGCTCTATTCCTTGCAGCTATTGTTTTTCAAGGCTGTAATGATGATAATAATGGGGACTCGAATACCCCTGTCAATGACAAAATCAAACTTGAAAATTTTTCTAAAGAACCGGCTTTCGTTTATGGAATGCAAGGTTTTGAGAATTTAAATATTACAACCCTAATCTCCAGTTCTGATGTTCTTTCAGGTTCTCCTGATTTTGTTTTTGGAGGTCAGCCGGACGGAATGGGAATTATGAAAGATCCGAATTCTGACGGCTATCTGATGATCACCAATCATGAGATCAAACAATCGGTATCAAGAGTATATCTGGATAAAACATTTAAGCCTGTAAAAGGAGAATATATTTTAAATGGAACAGGAGGAATGACAAGGTTATGTTCCGCTACACTGGCAACTCCTGAGACTCATGGTTTCAGTGCTTTTCTTACTGCCGGAGAATCTGGTGAAGAAAGTATGGTTCATGCTTTGAATCCATTGGCAGCAGTATCTCAGGCATCAGACAAAACAAGAGTAAAACCAGCATTGGGAAAGGCTTCCATGGAAAATGCAGTTCCGCTTCCTAAGGATGTTTCCAATGGAAAAACTTATATCATCATTGGTGAAGACCAGTCTTATTCTTCTTCCCATCAGTCTGCAGGACAATTAATCATGTACGTTGCCGATACACAGGGAGATCTTGATAACGGAAAGTTATATTCTTTAAAAAGAACCAACAGCAACTATACTGAAACAGATATGACTAAGGGAAGCAGCTACGATGTAGAATTTGTAGAAATTCCTAACGCTAAAAATCTTACAGGAGCTCAGATTAACCAGAAAAACATTGATAATAATGCCATCCGTTTTTCAAGAGTAGAAGACGTAGATTACAGAAAAGGAGCTGGAAAAGGAAGAGAAATTTACTTTACCGCTACCGGAGAATCTTCTGACGGTGTGAATCCGAAAGCTGGATTAACCATGTGGGGACGAGTGTACAAACTTGTTTTAAACTCCAATAATATGCTGACAGGAAAACTGGAAGTAGTTGCAGAAGGAGATTCCAATCCGGGAAATAATCTGATTAATCCTGATAACTTATGTGTTACTGAAAATTTTGTATACATCCAGGAAGACGGAGATTCTTATTACAAAAATGCCAACCACGATTCTTATATATGGCAGCTGAATATTGCTACAAAACAATATAAGCCATGGCTGAACATGAAGCACAACAGAAATGACACTGCATGGCAGACTGCTTACAACCAGTCCGGAGATCTACAGAAGTTCGGTTCTTGGGAGTTCGGAGCAATGGTTGATATTTCAGACATCATCGGAATTCCGAATACATTCTCTGTGAATATCCACTCACACACATGGCAGCTGGATAAATTCAAAAACCCTGATGGTTCCGGAATCAACACCAATAAAGAAGGTGGACAGATTGTAATCATCAGAAACGTAGAAAAATAGTTTTAATTTCTTCATATCAAATTAAAGTATCAATAGAAAATCTCTGTTGATACTTTTTCATACCTATGCATAAACTTTCAAAATACCCGATACTCCTTTTCTTATACTGTGCAGCAGCACTCTTTACACTCTATCATTGTAAGAATGACAAGCAGCAACCTGTGTATGAAGACCTTGGCTCTGTAAAAAACAGAATTATCAAAACCAATGATGATTTTGAAAAACAAATCAATGAACTGAAAACCCTGGTTTCAAAAAATTCTGACGAAAAGCTCCTTCAGGGAAAATTTCAGGATATCAGAAAAACTTATAAAAAAATGGAATGGGCCGTAGAGTACTTTCTGCCCCACTCTGCGAGGTTTATCAATGGACCTGCCCTTCCTGAAATTGAAATGGATGAACATACAGAAATAGAGCCCGAAGGACTGCAGGTTTTGGAAGAGATGTTCTACCCGTATGATAAAGGAAATAAAGATGAGGTGATCAGAATGCTTAATAAGCTCATCAACAAAAGCAATACAATAGAAACCAACTTTCAGGTGATAACTATCAGTAAAGATCAGGTTTTTGATGCTTTAAGACAGGAAACTTTCAGAATTTCAAGTTTGGGAATTGCAGGTTTTGACACTCCTGTTTCCGGAGTATTTTTACAGGAAATACCTTCTGCGCTGGAAGGAATCAAGGAAACATTGAAACAAATTGCCACTGACCGGTCGAAAGGCAGGGCATTAAAAAATATCATTGAAGAAATTAATTCAACCGTTGAAGTTCTGAAAAAAAACACAGACAAAAATACGTTTGACTATGCCAGTTTTATCCCTGATCATTTGAATAAGATCACTACTCTGATGCTGGATTTTAAAAACCAGGAGAAAATTCCGGATGTTGAGGTAACCACTGCTTTAAACAAAAATGCAGTTACTTTCTTTGCTAAAAATGCTTTTAACCCTAATGCTTTCACTCCAGGAAAAGAATATGCATTCTCCGAAGAAAAGGCAGCTCTCGGACACCAGCTTTTTAATGATAAAATCCTTTCCAATAACAATAACCGAAGCTGTGCAACCTGTCATAGTCCTGAAAAAGCATTTACTGACGGGCTTGCAAGATCTATATCCCTGGAAAATTCAGAGCTTGCCAGAAACGCTCCTTCTCTCAACTATGCAGGCTATCAGCACGGTCAGTTTTGGGATATGAGAAAGGATGATCTGGAAGGGCAAAGTTCGGATGTCATCTCCAATAAAGAAGAAATGCATGGTGATCTGAATGTGATTCTGGCAAAAATTAATCAAGATAAAAACTATCAGGCGGCATTTAAAAAGATTTATCATTCTCCAAAAACGGAAGTGTGGCAGCTTCAGAATGTGCTGGCAAGCTATATTCGTTCTTTGTCAAAATTCAATTCTGCTTTTGATGATTATATGAGAGGAAATAAATCAGCAATGACGGATAGCCAAAAACATGGATTCAATCTTTTTGTTGGAAAAGCCCAATGCGCAATATGCCATTTTATTCCGTTGTTCAATGGTACAGTTCCTCCTAATTTCAAGAAAACCGAACAGGAGGTTTTAGGTGTGGCAATCAACGGAGAAAACAAAACACTTGACAATGATCCGGGAAGAGGTAAGTTTCATGAAACAGTGCCTTCATTACAGCATTCCTTTAAAACTCCTACACTTAGAAACATCAATAAAACAGCTCCTTATATGCACAATGGAGGATACAAAACTTTGAAAGAAGTTATGAATTTCTATAACAAAGGCGGTGGAAAAGGTTTTGGATTTAAAGTAGAAAACCAGACACTGTCTGATACTCCGTTACAGCTTACCGATAAGGAAATAGATGATATTATTGAATTTATGAAAGCACTGGATGATCGATAAAGCCATTTAGAGACACACAAAATAAAAAAATTAAAACTCCTGAGGATCATCTGTTCAGGAGTTTTTTTATTGGAAATTCTGAAAAAAGGCAGAAAGACTATCTGAGTCATTTCATTATTCAGTTTTATAAGGTACAAAGTCCATAAAAACATTAGATTAAATCAATGTTATACTCTGTTAAAAACTTTTTTACAACAATAAATATCATTAATTTTGACGTAGTTTTTTTACATGAAAAGGGAATTACTGTTATTATTTTTTCTGCTTAGCTTTTTGGGGTATTCACAATCAAAGATTAAAATTGTGGATGACGCCAGTCAGAAACCTGTTATTAATGCAAAAGTATCCTGTGACAATTCCATCATTGGATACACTAATGAGCAGGGCGTTTTGGAATTTAAAACAGGATGTAAAAACATTGATATTGATGCCGATTCTTACCAGAAAGAAACCATATCAGTTGAAAGCAGCATGGAAATTTCCCTGCTCAAAAAAATTTCAAAAACCACCAGTATTGAAGCTGTAGTTATTGAAGATAAAAGTGATCCCAGAGCTTTGGAAATTCTGAAAAAAGTAAATAAACTGTTTAACGAAAACTCTCCAAAAAGTTTAGGCTCTTATTCTTACAAATCTTACGAAAAAATTTCCCTGGACATTGATGAGGACAGCCTTTCCCAGTTTAATCAGTATTTTAATGATTTAAATATTTTCAAGAAAAAAAGGGAAAAAGACTCATTGAATAATATTTCCGCAAGAAAAGTATTTTCGAAAAGTAAACTCTTTCTCTGGGAAAGAGCCCAGGAGTTTTTATACTCAAAAAAATATGGCGAAAAGATCAATATTCTGGACAACAGAATTTCTGGTCTGAAACAGCCTATCTATGAAATGATCGCTCTCCAGCAGAGTAACAGAGATATTGTTCCTGAACAGGTGAAGCCCGAAAACAGAGGACTTTACAGGTTCTTTCTTTCGGATACTGTTACCCTTGACGGGAGAAAAAACTTTGTAATCCGTTTTCGTGAAGTGAATTACAAAAAACCGGACAGAAAACGAAAGTACAATGGTGCCATTTATATAGATACAGAGACCTACGGAATCAAAAAGATTGAAAATTTCAGTAAAAATAAAAATGACGGGATCATCACCAGCACATGGGTATTCTACAATAACAAATGGTTCCTTGCCCATGAAAAAACCAAGCTTAAAATGGGTAAAATGGCCATGGACGACAAGGAACATACTGATGATAAGAAAGCTAAAAAAAGCTTTGGAACCTATGCTTTTCTTACCTCAAAATATTTTGATTTCGAAGCTCCCATAGAAGAGAATCCTAAAGATTTCAAAGGGTATACCTTTTCTGTAAAAAATATTGACGGCCATTCTCTAGACCGTTACAGAACCGAACCTCTTACCGAAAGAGAACAAAATACCTATAAGACCATCGACAGTTTAGGTAAAAAATATAAAATAGACAGCAAAGCCCAGATTTTATCAGGATTACTGAACGGACAGATCAGAGTAGGTTCAGTAGATTTCGCGGTGGATGAAATTGTCAATTATAACTCTTATGAAGGCTTCAGATTAGGTTTAAAAGCCAAGCTTAATGAAAATTTCAATCCTTATTTTTCGCCGGATTATTATTTTGCATACGGTGTAAAAGACAGAAGATGGAAATACGGAATGGGACTCGATATGAAAACCTCGTTGGAAAAAAATTCAATTTTCAGATTTGAGGTGTATGATGACGTAACAGCATCAGGAGAATTCAACAGAAAACTCTGGAACTTCAAAATGAGAACGATGAATTTCGGGAATAACCTGAATAATGATAAATATTTTCACTTCAAAGGAGCTTCTTTATCATATATGAATGATGTGACCAACGGTCTTACCCTCGCGCTTGCCGTAAGACGAAATACAGAGGAGGCCGAATTTGATTATCAGTTCAGAGACAGAGGTACTTCATACAGGAATTTTAACACCCTTTTTACCTTAAAATATTCTCCGAATTCTACCAATATTATGACTCCTCAGGGAAAATCTCTGATTGACCAGAAATATCCTGAGCTGTATTTTAATTATGAACAGAGCTACAAACTGCTGCAAGGGAACTTTAATTATTCCCGCTTTGATGCCCTGTTTGTTCATAATTTCAAGACCCCCATCGGGACCACCGGTTTCAGATTATATGGAGGTGTTGTTTTGGGTGAAGCTCCAATATGGAAAAACTTTACCATGAACGGACTTGCTTCTCCCGGTAAAGATTTCAATTTCAACCTTACATCTTACCTTGGATTTGCTACACTGGAGGGAGGAAAATATTATAATGATAAGTTTATAGCCTATTACTTCACTCACAAGCTGCCATTGTATTTTAAGAGTTTCGGACACAATGTTTCCAGCTTTGATTTTGTTCTGAGAGGAACTATCGGAGATATGAAGCATCCGGAATACCATCAGTTTAAGTTCAGAAAACTGGACCACCTTTATCAGGAAGTCGGTTTGGAATGGAACAATTTCCTTTCCAGCTACTTTAACCTGGGCTTATTCTACAGAGTGGGTTATTATGCAACCCCCCACTTCAAAGAGAACTTTGCCATCCAGTTTAAGCTAAAGTTTCTGGAATTTTAATATTTCCGATCTTTACAGCAAAAATTTTACATTTTACATTTTACATTTTACATTTTACATTATACATTATACAAAAAATATCATGCAGAAAATCGAAATCAAAGCAGAACAGTTTTTTGAATTATTAAAATTAAAAGACACTTCAATGTGGGCCATTTTCTCACAGATGATGGACGGAAATGAAAAGGAAATCATCTTTTTAGATAATGAAGACAAGATTCTTTTTAATTATATTCTGCCTTCTACACCGGAAAAACTGGAGGAAGACAGAAAAGAGTTTTCAAAACAGTTTTCAGAAAAATTGACTAACTTCAATTAAAAATTTTGATGAATAAAAATTATGTTTTTTCTCTGCTAAGTCTCTTCCTGTTTACCATTGGAAATGCTCAGAATTATAAAAAGCCTTTGGTTTCCGCCATCAAAGAATCTGATCTCCGTACCGATATGTATCAGCTTGCAGCAGACCAATTCTGGGGCCGTGAAGCAGGAACTCTGGATGAACTGAAAGTTTCTATGTGGCTTGCTGACAAAGCCAAAGAAGCCGGAATGAAGCCTGCCGGAGATAACGGAACTTTTTTTCAGTTTTTTGATATGTACAGGCATCAGGTTATTCCGCAAAGCAGCCTGAAAATTGGAGAGAATAGTTTGAAGCTATGGAAAGATTTCCTGGTAGCAGAACCTGTGAACGCTTCTATAGATGCTGAAATAGTGTATGCCGGAAACACAGAACCTGAAGATCTGGCAAAATTAAATATCAGTGGTAAAGTACTTGCCGTAAATGCTTCCGACAAAAATATATCAAAAGATATGACTCTTTTTGTAAGAAGATATCCTGGATTTGTAAAGAATAAATATTATGACAAAGCTTTTCAGCTGGGAGCTAAAGCCATTATTTTCATTACGGATGATATTTCCGAACAAAGCTGGGTAGAAGTGCTGCCTCAAATGACAAGAGGAAGCTACGGTGTGGAAGGATTAAGAGAAAAAATCACGAATAATATTCCTGTTCTATGGATCAAAAGAGAAAATGCCGGCTGGGTAAAAAACAATCCTAAAGCATCTCTGAACCTGATCACTGAAAGTTACAAATATCCATCCGTTAATATTATCGGGAAAATAGAAGGTACAGATCCTGTTCTTAAAAACGAATATGTTTTGCTAAGCGGGCATCAGGATCATGACGGCATCAGACATCCCGTAAAGAATGACACCATCTACAATGGTGCTGATGATAATGCAAGTACCTGTGTTGCTATGCTGGCAATGGCGAGAGCTTATAAAAAACAGCCGGGAAAAAGAAGTATCCTGTTTGTTTTCCATGGAGCTGAAGAGAGAGGATTACTAGGTTCAAGATGGCATGCAGCTCATCCGGTTGTTCCGAAAGAGAAAATCGTAGCTGTTCTGAACGGTGATATGATCGGGAGAAATGACAATAATGAAGCAGCTTTATTAGGAGGAAATGCTCCTCACAAAAACTCTGAAGAGCTTGTAAAAATGGCTGAAGATGCCAATAACGAGAGTACAAAATTCAAATACCTGAAGGATTGGGATTCTCCGAGCCATGCTGAGTATTTCTATTTCAGAAGTGATCACCTTCCTTATGCTAAAATTGGAATTCCTGCAATATTTTTCACCAGTGTGCTGCATGACCAGTATCATACACCACAGGATGAATCTGAAAACATCAATTACAAAAAGCTTTATAAAATGACCGAATGGATGTACAGAACATCCTGGAAGGTAGCTAACGAAGCAGAACGTCCAAAAGTAATTTCAAATTTTTCGCTTGAAAGATAAAAAATAAAAAAGCTTCACAGATTGTGAAGCTTTTTTTCATCATTGTGTTTTTAGAATCTGCGAAAATAATATCTGTTATTGTTCTTTTGCCTTGAAGCAAATGAAATATTTCTCTTTTAAATAAGAAGATTCATCAGAGAAGGGTCATTGTTCAGATAGTTGACAAAAAAATCATATTGTTTCATTTTATCAATCAAAGGGGTGAAATCTTTGTTTTGCTTCAGAGCAATTCCCACTACTGCAATTCCTTTTTCTTTTGAGTTTTTTTGGGTGTACTCAAAATAGGTAATATCATCATCAGGGCCCAGCACATCTATCACAAAGGTTTTCAATGCTCCCGGACGCTGTGGAAATCTGACCAGGAAATAATGCTTTAACCCTGCATAAAGCAATGCTTTTTCCTTGATTTCTTCCATACGGGTAATGTCGTTATTGCTTCCGCTGATGATACAGACTACATTTTTACCTTTTATTTCATCCCTGTATTTTTCCAATGCAGCTACTGAAAGCGCCCCTGCCGGTTCTACTACGATAGCATCTTTATTATACAGTGACAATATGGTTTCACAAACAAGTCCTTCATCTACCGTAGCCATATCGTACAGAATATTTTTACAGCATTCGAAAGTGAGGTCTCCTACTTTCTGTACTGCTGCTCCGTCTACAAAACGGCTTATTTTTTCGAGAAGAACAGGTTTTCCTCTTTCAAGGGCTTTTTTCATGCTTGCTGCTGCGGAAGGCTCTACTCCAATAATTTTTGTTTGCGGAGACAAATGCTGAAACACAGTACAGATTCCTGCTGCCAGCCCACCCCCACCTATAGGAACAAAAAGATAATCAACAATACCTTCTGCCTGTTCCAGAATTTCCAATGCTGTTGTTGCTTGCCCTTCAATAATCGCCGGATCATCAAAAGGATGAATAAATACGCTGTTATGATCTTTGCAAAACCTCATTGCAGCATCTTTTGCCACATCAAAAGTATCTCCGTAAAGAATAACATCTATGTACTCTCCTCCGAACATCTTTACCTGTTCAAGCTTTTGTCCGGGTGTTGGTAAAGGCATAAAAATAGTTCCTTTTACTTTCATGGTCTGACATGCAAACGCAACACCCTGCGCATGATTTCCGGCACTGGCACAAACAACTCCTTTTGAAAGTTCTTCCTCAGACATGGTTGTCATCTTATTATAGGCTCCTCTTATTTTATAGGATCTTACCCTTTGAAGGTCTTCTCTTTTAAAACGAATGTTCGACTCATAAATAGCTGACAAATTATTATTGACAGCCAAAGGTGTTTTTACCACTACATTTCTTAATCGTTCCTCCGCTTTATAGACATTCTCTAAAACGGAGGAACTTATTCCCTCTTTCATCATCTGTTTGGTCATTAGTTATTTTCTGGTCTCAGGCTTCGCACCGTCTTACCAGCTTTCCACATTTCGCTTTCTCTCAGCTCAGTAAGTTCGGCTTCCAATTTTTCACGATAATCCGGCTTGCTGTTGCTGTCAATCGAACGTTGTGCTTCATTTCCTTTCGCTACATTGTCATATAGTTCTTCAAACAAAGGCGAAGTAGCATCTCTGAAACGCTTCCACCAGTCTAAAGCTCCTCTCTGAGCGGTTGTACTGCAGTTGGCATACATCCAGTCCATTCCGTTTTCTGCTACCAAAGGCATTAATGACTGAGTCAGTTCTTCTACCGTTTCATTAAAAGCTTCGGAAGGGCTGTGTCCATTTTTTCTCAATACATCATACTGAGCGGCAAATATTCCCTGTACAGCACCCATCAATGTTCCACGTTCTCCGGCAAGATCACTGTATACTTCTTTTTTAAAGTCTGTTTCAAAAAGATATCCGCTTCCGATTGCGATACCTAATGCTGTTACTCTTTCTCTGGCTTTTCCTGTAGCATCCTGATAAACGGCAAAACTGCTGTTCAAACCTCTGTCCTGTAGAAACATTCTTCTCAATGATGTTCCTGAACCTTTTGGTGCTACCAGAAATACGTCTACATCGGCTGGAGGAACAATTCCCGTACGCTCACTGAATGTGATTCCGAAACCATGAGAAAAGTATAATGCTTTTCCTGGGGTAAGATGCTGTTTTACTTTTGGCCAGTATTCAATCTGTGCGGCATCACTCAAAAGATAACAGATAATAGTTCCTTTTTCTAGTGCTTCTTCGATTTCAAATAAAGTTTCTCCCGGTACAAATCCGTCTGCTACTGCTTTATCCCATGATTTGGAGTTTTTTCTCTGTCCTACAATCACATTGATTCCGTTATCTTTCTGGTTCAAAGCCTGTCCGGGTCCCTGTACTCCATATCCAATTACTGCTACGACTTCGTCTTTTAATGCTTCCTGAGCTTTTTCCAACGGAAATTCTTCTCTTGTTACTACGTTCTCTTCTACTCCTCCAAAATTCAATTTTGCCATTTTTTTTGATTTTATTTATTATTGATTGTGATGTTTAATTTTTGTTCTTAGCTGGCATATTCTACTGCCGTCAGGTATGGATTTCTGTGATAATGTACTTCCAGAACATCTACCTGTTTTTCCATTTGTCTGCTGATCTTCTGAACAGAGTCTTCAGTTTCTCTGATAACGATGACAAACTTTTTTACTTTTTCTATTTCGGAAGGACCTACATTGAAGGTCACCATAGAAATTCTTCTTCTTGAAAAAATAGCATTAATCCGGCCGATCAACCCTAAATAATCTTCTGTATACGCTGTAATGGTGTATTCTTTATGATCTGTTTTCATCTTTTTATTTTTAAGCTTTATTATTTAATACAATCTCCGAAACACTTTTTCCTTGTGGGATCATCGGAAATACGTTGTGTTCTTTTCCCGTCATCACTTCAAGGAGAAAAGCCCCTTTATGATCGAGCATTTCACGGAGTGCCCATTTCAGATCTTCTCTCTCAGATACTCTGTTTCCCGGGATATTATATCCTTTTGCCACCTGAACGAAATCGGGACTCTGAATATCCACTGAGGAATATCTTTCTTCGTGAAACAATTCCTGCCACTGCCTTACCATTCCCAGATAGCAATTATTCAGAATTAATATCTTTACTTCCGGATGGTACTGCATTATAGTTCCCAGTTCCTGAATATTCATTTGAGCTCCACCATCTCCCATGACAGCAATTACAGGACGACCTGTCTCTGCATAGGATGCTCCTATTGCGGCAGGAAGACAGAATCCCATTGTTCCCAGCCCTCCACTTGTTACGTTGGTTCGGGAATGTTTGAAGTGAGAGTAGCGGCAAGTTGCCATCTGATGTTGTCCCACATCGGTTACAATCACTGCCTCACCTTTTGTCATCTCATTCAGGTGGCGGATTACTTCTCCCATTGTGATTTCTCCTTCTTCAGGATAAAGTTCAGTATTGATTAGGTTAATACTTTCAATTTCATGACAGTTTTTAAATTTCTCATGCCATTCCGGATATTCTCTTTTTACAATCCATTTTGTAAGAAATGGAAGCGTATGTTTGCAGTTTCCAAGAACAGGAACATCAACTTTTACATTTTTATTGATCTCAGCTTTATCTATATCAAGATGAATGATTTTCGCCTGTTTCGCATACTGATCCAATCTTCCTGTCACGCGGTCATCGAAACGCATTCCGACAGCAATCAGAACGTCGCATTCGTTGGTTAATATATTCGGACCATAGTTTCCGTGCATTCCTACCATTCCTACAGCTTGTGGATGATCGGTAGAAATGGCGCTCATTCCTAAAACCGTCCATGCCACCGGGATTCCTGATTTTTTGGCAAACTCTAAGAACTCTTTTTCAGCTTTCCCCAACATAATCCCCTGCCCTGCAATGATGAATGGTTTTTCTGCCTCATTAATCAACAATGCAGCTTTTTCAATACTTTCAAAACATGGATCAGGATTTGGTTTATAACTCCTCAATGAATAACATGGAGAATATCCTTTATAATCAACAGATTGCAGCTGGGCGTTTTTAGTAACATCAATCAGTACAGGACCTGGACGACCAGATTTTGCAATGTAGAATGCTTTTGCCAATACTTCGGGAAGCTCATTAGCATCGGTCACCTGATAATTCCATTTGGTAACCGGACTTGTAACGTTCATTACATCTATTTCCTGAAAGGCATCGGTTCCGAGAAGGTGTTCAAAAACCTGTCCTGTAATACATACCAAAGGGGTATTATCCAATAGAGCATCGGCCAAACCAGTTACGAGATTAGTTGCGCCCGGACCACTGGTAGCCAATACAACACCGACTTCTCCAGAGACTCTTGCTAAGCCCTGTGCTGCATGTACTGCCGCTTGCTCGTGACGTACAAGTATATGATTCAGATTCTCCTGATAGTCGTAAAGGGCATCATAAATAGGAATAATAGCCCCACCCGGATATCCGAAAACGGTTTTCACTCCTTCCTGAAGAAAAGCTTCAAGAATGATCCGACTTCCACTAAGTTGTATTTCTGTTGATAAATTCAGGTTTTCCATATACTTTTATTGAGTGATTTCGTCCGTTACACAGCCTTCTGCCGCTGATGATACTGTTAATGCATATTTATAAAGCAATCCTTTCTGTACTTTAAGAGGTGGTTTTTGCCATCCTTTCTTTCTTCTTTCTATTTCATCTCCTGAAACTTTGAGCTGTATGGTGTTGTTTACAGCATCAATTTCAATCAGATCATCATCATTTACAAAGGCTATCAGACCTCCTTCATGAGCTTCCGGAGTGATATGCCCTACTACAAAGCCATGGGTTCCTCCGCTAAACCTTCCATCTGTAATCAAGGCAACACTGCTTCCCAAACCTGCACCAATCAGTGCACTCGTAGGCTTCAGCATTTCCGGCATTCCTGGAGCTCCTTTCGGACCCTCATGACGGATGACAATGACATCGCCATGCTGTACGGTTCCATCCTGAATTCCTCTGATCAGATTTTTTTCACCATCAAATACACGGGCTTTTCCTACGAAACGCTCCCCTTCTTTACCTGTGATTTTGGCGACACTTCCTTTTTCAGCAAGATTTCCATATAATATTCTCAGGTGTCCTGTAGCTTTTACAGGTTCTGACAATGGTTTTATGATTTTCTGTGTATTAAAATCCAGATCGGGAACATGTTCTAAATTTTCAGCTAACGTCTTTCCGGTTACTGTTAAGCAATCACCGTGTAATAATCCCTGGTTTAGAAGATATTTCATTACCGATGGTATTCCTCCGTGTTCATAAAGATCCTGCATCAGGTATTTTCCGCTTGGCTTTAGATCTGCCAGCACAGGAGTTTTATCACTCATCTTCTGGAAATCATCCTGAGTAAGCGGCACTCCGACACTTTTTGCCATGGCTATAAAATGTAAAACTGCATTGGTACTTCCTCCGAGAATAACAATCATACGAAGAGCATTTTCGAAAGCTTTGCGGGTCATGATATCCGAAGGTTTGATATCTTTTTCCAATAATACTTTCAGGTATTTTCCTGCTTCAAGGCATTCTTCCTGTTTTTCTTTGCTTAAAGCTGGATTGGAAGAAGAATACGGAAGACTCATTCCCAATGCCTCAATAGCAGAAGCCATTGTATTAGCAGTATACATTCCACCACATGCTCCAGCGCCTGGACATGAATTCTTTACAACACCATCAAAATCTTCTTCAGTGATTTCTCCTGCAATCTTTTTACCCAAAGCTTCAAAAGCAGAAACAATATTAAGCTGTTCACCTTTGTAGCAGCCGGGAGCAATCGTTCCTCCATACACCATGATGGATGGTCTGTTCAGCCTTCCCATTGCTATGATGGTTCCCGGCATATTTTTGTCACAGCCTGGTAATGCAATCAATCCATCATAGTATTGTGCTCCGCAGATCGCTTCGATACTGTCTGCAATTACATCACGGCTTACCAGAGAATAACGCATTCCATCTGTTCCGTTGCTCATACCGTCACTTACTCCGATTGTGTTAAAAACCAATCCGGCTAGCCCATGATTCCATGTTCCTTTTTTTACCACCTGAGCCAGATCATTCAAATGCATATTGCAGGTATTTCCGTCATACCCCATACTGGCAATCCCGACCTGAGCCTTGTGCATATCTTCTTCTGTAAATCCTATCCCGTACAACATTGCTTTGGCTGCGGGTTGTTCACTGTTCTGCGTGAATGTTTTTGAATATTTATTTAACATATTTTTCCTGCATTTTATATTCTTTTCTTATCTCTAAAATGGAGTTCTTTACTAAATTCTGATCCAAAACTACATTTTGTAATATTCTTTTCATTTTCAGTTTTTCTAAAAACTACAATACTCAACCGTTTAAAAAATAGACATACTTAATTGACAATCAATTATTTAAATTATTAAAATTTACAATGACAGAACTCTTACCAATTTCAAATATGCCTGCTGTACTTTCCCACTTGCAGTCTCTTCCCAGTTTCTGGTGAAAGGAACATCATCAAGGGAATCCAGGGCAACAATTTCTGCTGCTGTACCACAGAAAAAGCCAGCATCTGCACCACGCATTTCTTCCGGTTTAAAAAAGGTTTCTTTTACAGGGATATCAAGCTCGTTACAGATCTCCATAACAGTTTGTCTTGTGATTCCCGGAAGGATACTTCCTTTGGCCGGAGTATATAAAACACCATCTTTTTCGTAGAAAACATTGGCACCTGAGCTTTCGGCAACATTTCCATTTTCATCCAGTACCAGCGCTTCATCATAACCTTTGTCTTTGGCATCCTGACAGGCCAATATTGAGTTTACATAATGGCCCCCTACTTTGGCTTCAACCTTGAAAGCTTTAGGATTCGGACGTTGAAAAGGAGAAGTCATAATTTTCATTTTATCTGCCAGATAGCCGTTATTCCATTCCCAGGCAAGAAGCGACAGATAAGATTTTTGTCCTTTTGAAAGTGACATATTAGGCGAACATGTGACCAACGGACGGATATAAGCATCTGTGAAGCCGTTACGTTCCAGAAGTTCATAAGTAAGATCAGTAAGCTGTTCTACGGAATAATCAAAAGGGATATGCATCAGTTCTGCTGATCTTCTCAATCTTTCATAATGTTCTTTTGCTTTGAAGATTTTGGTTCCCTGATCTGTGCTGTAGGATTTAATTCCTTCAAAAACAGAATAACCATAGTGAAGTGACTGCCCGTAGAGATCTGTTCCGGCCTCTTTCGCTTTCATAAATTTTCCGTCAAAGTAGATGGTCGTGTCGTCGTTGTAATACATGTTATAAGGTTTAAAAAAAATTAAAATGGGAATAAAAAAAGCCCTCTCACGTTGTGAGAGGGCTCAATATATGTACAGTCATACACCTTCCTTCTCACAGACGTAAGGGAATAATAATGACGATAATAATTACTGATAATAACTGATACATACTCTTGTACTCTAAAAAATTAAAACAAAAAAAACCGTTTCATAATTTGAAACGGTTTTATATATAATTTAAATTAAAATCTATTTAAAATGCCGTTTCCTTCCTGTTGCTAATGACAACAGCAATAATAGAAATGACAATAATATTTTTCTGATTCGTAAAATTCATATTGCAAATGTATAAACTTTTTAATTACTCACAAGTTTTTTTCACACTTTTTATTTTTTTCGTAAAAAACGAGTCAATGTTTCCTTTGTTGCAGCCACATCATGAACCCTTACAATCTTTGCTCCCTGTTCTAATACTTTCATGTGAAGTTTTTGCGTTTCTTCATTGATGTCAAGAGGTGATTTCCCCAAAGGTTTATAGATAAATGACTTTCTGGAAATACCTATTAAAAGAGGGAATTTTCCAAATCCCAGGTATTCAATTTCGTGAATCATTTTCATCTGATCTTCTACTGTTTTTCCGAAACCAAAACCGGGATCAAGAATGATATCATTCACTCCTTTTTCTAAAAGTTCTTTTGTTTTTTTAGAAAAATATTGGTTCACTTCCAGCGTAATATCTTCGAATTTTATTTTATCATGCATGGTTTGGTAGGAAGGATTTACATGCATGAGAATGTAAGGAAGCTTCGTTTCAGCAGCTGTATCAAACATTTTTTCATCATACTGTCCACCTGAAATATCATTAATCAGATCTATTCCTTCGTTAAATCCGAATTTCACTGTTTCTGCATAAAAAGTATCAAGGGAAACAAGGGCTTCCGGAAATTCTTTTTTGATCAGAGAAATGAGAGTTCCAATTCTGTTTATTTCTTCTGCAGCACTTAAGAATTCTGCATTTGGACGTGTAGACTGAGGACCGATATCCAGTATTTCAGCTCCTTCTTTCAAAAGTTTTTCTGCATGTTCCAAAGCTGATTTTTCATTATTAAATTTTCCACCATCAGAGAAAGAATCCGGAGTCAGATTCAGGATTCCCATGATTTTTGGAGTATCCAGTTGTACCAATCGGCCATTGCAGTTGATTGAGTAGGTTGGAGCGTTGGAGGGTTGGAGAGTTGGAGGGTTGGAGAGCATGAGAATTTATTATTGGCGGGTGAGAATTAATAAATGATAATTGATTTTGTAGTGCAAAATTAGTGATTTATGAGGTTTAATGAGAGATTAGAAGCTAGAAATTAGAAATTAGTGGATGAAAGCCAGAAGCTGGAGAATGGAAGTTAGAGCCTACACTATCAATCCCAAAACCCGGTAAATCTAATCTTGAAACTCTTTCCTCAAAACACTCTCTAACCCTAAAACCCTCTTACTCTAAAACCCTCTTACTCTAAAACTCAACAACTCGAAACCCAGACCCCGAAACGCTCCCACGCTCAAACTCTCCCACCCTCAAACCCTCTCACACACAAACTCAGCTCATCAAATTCAAAAATCTGAAACCGAATTCGTATATTTGGAAGATTAAGAAAATTTATGCTAAAAACATCAGTACAGTTCGAGAAAGTTATCAGTCAGTGCCGTGATCTTTTCGGTAAAAAATTACAGGATTATGGTGCAGCATGGAGGGTTTTAAGACCAAGTTCCATTACAGATCAGATTTATATTAAAGTTAATAGAATCCGTACGCTGCAGATGACTGATAAAAAAATGGTGGATGAGAGTGAGGAAGATGAATTTATCGCCATTGTGAACTACTCTATCATTGGGCTTATTCAGCTGGAGAAAGGTCTTTCCAATGATTTCAATGAAAATAAAGAAGAAATTTTAGGTCTGTATGACAAATATTCCAACGAAGCGAAGGCTTTAATGGAAAGAAAAAACCATGATTATGGTGAGGCATGGAGGGATATGAGAATCTCTTCGATCACGGATCTTATTTATCAGAAAGTATTAAGAACTAAACAGATTGAGGACAATCAGGGAAAAACAATCGTTTCGGAAGGGCTTGATGCCAACTATTTCGATATGCTGAATTATGCTGTCTTCTGCCTGATCAAGTTCTCAGAAAAAGAAAATCAATTCGAACCCAAAAATATTTAATATGCTCAAAGGTTTATTACGCTTTATTATTGCTGTTATTTTTATCCTTTCAGGCTTTGTGAAAGCCGTGGATCTGGTAGGTTTTTCTTTCAAAATGGAAGAATATTTTGCTCCTCCTGTTTTCAACATGCCGTTTTTAGAAAAGTTTGCCCTGCTGTTTTCCATTATTGTGGTGGTACTGGAGCTTTTCCTTGGATTTATGCTGCTGCTTAAATTAAAGCTGAAATTTACCTTATCTATATTAATAGCACTTTGTGTTTTCTTTGGATTTCTTACATTCTATTCAGCTTATTTCAATGTGGTAACAGACTGTGGATGTTTTGGAGATGCCATCAAGTTTACCCCATGGCAGAGCTTTCTTAAGGATGTTGTGCTTCTTGTAGGACTGATTATCCTTTTTGTTCTGTACAGAAAAGATTTCCGTAAAAAAGATGAGTATGGAATTACTCAGAAAGAGTCTTCCAATACATTCAAATACATCCTTCTAACGGTCTTTTCCCTGGGTATGATTTACGTTATGGCACAAGGAATTATGCATGAACCAATCATTGATTTCCGTGATTATAAAATAGGAACAGATATTAAAGCTGAAAAAGGAAAAATTGAAAAAAATCCTTCCGAATATAAAACTTTTTACTCTCTGAAAAATCAGAAAACAGGAGCTGTTATAAAGGTAAATCAGGATGATTATATCAAAAAAACAGAATACTGGGCAGAAGGTTCTCCATGGAAAATTGAAGAAGGAAAAAATGAATCTGTACTGATCAAAGAAGGTTACAAATCTGAAATCGTGAAATTTAAGATTGAAGATCCTACAGGAATGGAGGTTACGAATGAAATTATCAACGCTCCAAAAGCTGTTTTAGTATTCTCCTACCATCCAAAAGATGTTCCTGCTGATCTGCTTCAGAAGGTGGAAGCTAAAGTAAATACGCAAAAAGGAGCTCTTATCTACGGAATTTCTACTTATCCAAATACTTTTAAAACCATTAAAAATGCCATGATGGACGGAACTGCCATCAAAACCATAGCAAGAAGCAACCCATTTGTACTGATTCTTGAAAATGGAAAAATTATAGACAAACAGCCTGCGAAGGACTACGTTAATTAATTATAAATGATAGAAGGAAGTATTTACGAGAAATAATCGCAGCTCAACTATCAACTATCAACTATCAACTATCAACTATCAACTATCAACTATCAACTATCAACTATCAAATTTAAACATACAACAGCTCATGCAAAAATCAAATAAATCAATCGCCGGATATCACTTATTAATGATTCTTTCTTCTGTAGACGGAGAGTTTGCTCCTGAGGAAGGAATGCTGATACAGCAATACATGGCGGATGAATTTCCGTTCAGAATGAATCTTGACAATGAACTGGAGACACTTGCCCTTTTACAGCCTGAAGAATGGAAAGACCATTTTGAATTCCATGCAAGATGTTTCCATGAAGATTCTACAGAGGATGAACGTGTAAAGTTTGTTCAGTTTGCAAAATCACTGATTAAAGCTGATAACAAAGTAACTGAAGAGGAGCATACGTTTTACGTTCTGCTGAAAAATCTTTGGGGATTATAGCATAAAAAAACAAAAAACCATGAAAAAAATTTATCTAGGACTATTAGTAATGAGTGCATCAACATTTCAGTCTCAAAAATTTCCGGATTTGAAAGGTCCTGTTGCAGAAAAGCAGGAACATATCAGAGAAATCCACGGAGACAAAGTCAATGATCCGTATTACTGGATGATTGATTATTTTAAGAAAGGAAAAGATTCCACCAAGGTTGTTGATTATTTAAAGGCCGAAAACACGTATTGGGAAGGCATGATGAAAGACACAGATCCTTTCAGAGAAAAGCTTTTCCAGGAAATGAAAGCCAGAATCAAAGAAAAAGACGAATCTGTACCGGTTTTCAAAAACGGATATTATTATTACAGCCGTACGGAAGCAGGAAAACAATATTTTAAATACTGCAGAAAAAAAGGCAGTCTTACTGCCCCTGAAGAAATTCTTCTGGATGTAGATAAAATGGCAGAAGGTCATTCATATTATGCTGCTTCAGGCTTTAGCATCAGCCCGGATAATACCAAAATAATCTATGGAGTGGATGATATTTCCAGAAGACAATATAAATTGTTCTTAAAAGATCTTTCTACAGGTAAAACGACTGATCTTGGCATTAAAAATACAGGAGGTTCTGCAACATGGGCTAACGATAACAAAACCATTTTCTATACAGAGAATAATCCGGAGACCCTTTTATCTGAAAAGATCAAAAGACATACGCTGGGAACTGATTCCGGTAAGGACGTAACAGTGTATGAAGAGAAGGATAAAACCAATTTTATTTCGGTATATAAATCCAAGAATGAAAAATTTATCCTGATCCACTCAGGGTCTACCACTTCTTCTGAAACAAAATACCTGAATGCTGATCAGGCTGATGGAACATTCAATGTTTTCCAACCAAGAATGAAGAATGTTCTGTATACCGTTACACCACTGGAAGATAAATTTTTGATCAGAACCAATAAAGATGCTCTTAACTTCAAAATTGTAGAAACGCCTTTAGACAAAACAGGTGTTGAAAACTGGAAAGATTTTATTCCGCACAGGAATGATGTTCTGATGGAAGGTATTAATGCATTTAAAAACTATCTGGTTTTCAATGAAAGACAGAACGGGCTTTCTCAATTGTCTGTCTACGATAGAAAAACAGGTAAAAAGGAATTCCTGAAATTCGATGAGCCCGTATACACGGTGTATTCATCAGGAAATCCTGAATATAACACCGATAATTTCCGTTTTGGATATACTTCCATGATCACGCCAAGTTCTCAGTATGAGCAGGATTTGAAAACAGGGAAAAGAACTCTTTTGAAACAACAGGAAGTTCTTGGAGGTTACAACAAAGACAATTATACTACCGAAAGACTTTTTGCTAAGGCTAAAGACAGAACAAAAATTCCAATCTCTATTGTTTATAAAAAGGGATTCAAAAAAGACGGAAACAGGCCACTTCTACTCTACGCTTACGGCTCTTACGGAAGTCCTATGGATGCCACTTTCAACAGCAACAGATTAAGTCTTTTGGACAGAGGTTTTGCTTATGCTATTGCCCACATCCGCGGAGGCCAGGAAATGGGAAGACAGTGGTATGAAGACGGAAAAATGATGAAAAAGAAAAACACGTTTACCGATTTCATTGATTCCGGAGAATATCTGGTTAAAGAAAAATATACTTCACCTAAACACCTGTATGCTCAGGGAGGAAGTGCAGGAGGTCTTTTGATGGGTGCAGTGACCAATATGAGCCCCAATCTATGGAATGGTGTTATTTCACAGGTTCCGTTCGTAGATGTAGTAAATACGATGCTTGACACCAGCATTCCATTGACGACCAATGAATATGACGAATGGGGAAATCCGAACAATAAAGAGGCGTACTTCTATATGAAATCTTATTCTCCATATGAAAATATTGAGAAGAAAAACTATCCGAATCTTTTGGTAACAACAGGATTACATGATTCTCAGGTTCAATATTTTGAACCTGCTAAATGGGTTGCTAAACTTAGAGATATGAAAACGGATAAAAATGTATTGTTATTAAAAACAGATATGGCTTATGGCCATGGTGGTGCTTCAGGAAGGTTTGATTATCTGAAGGATCTGGCTTTGGTGTATGCTTTCATGTTTAAACTGGAAGGGATTACTAAATAGAAAGCCTCGCAGATTTTGCAGATAACGCAGATTTATATTAATAACAGAAAATGAAATTTCATATATTATACGAAAGTGTGTTTTCAATGTATATAATCAGTTAGGCCCTGGTTTACTTGAATCTGTATATCAAAAAATACTGATTTACGAACTGGAAGAAAATGGTTTAAGTGTCAAATCTGAAGTAGTACTTCCGGTATATTATGACAATAAAAAATTTGATATTAATTTTAAAATTGACATTTTAGTAGAAGATAAAGTTATTTTAGAACTAAAATCAATAAAAGAGTTAGATAACGTTCATTATAAACAATTATATACTTATTTAAAATTATCTAATAGAAAATTAGGACTACTTATAAATTTTAATACTTCTAATATTTTAGACAATATTAAGAGAGTTGTAAATAACCTATAATATGTAATTAGGTTAAATTAATCTGCTAAATCAAACAAATCTGCGAGAGTAAAAAAGAGCCTCACAGATTTTGCAAAAGAAAAATTAAAAATAAATAAATCTATATTTAAATCTTATGAGAAGAAAAATAGTTGCTGGCAACTGGAAAATGAACAAAAATGTAATTGATGCACAACAATTGATGATTCAGTTACTAAGCTATAAAAACAACAATGCTACGAACTGTGAGGTTTGGATTGCTCCACCTTCATTATATTTAATGATGGCAAAAGACATCTTTGAAAAGGACGAAATCGGGGTATTTTCTCAGGATATGAGTGAGCATGAAAGTGGTGCTTATACAGGAGAAATTTCTGTAGATATGTTAGAATCTATTGATGCTACCGGTTCATTAATCGGGCACTCTGAAAGAAGACAGTATCACGGGGAAACAGATTCTCACTGTAACAGAAAAATCAAATTAGCGCTTGACAAAGGTCTTATTCCTGTTTACTGTAATGGGGAAACTCTTGAGCAGAGAAAGGCAGGACAACATCTGGAAGTAGTAAAAAATCAGACTGAAGTAGCACTTTTCACACTTTCTGCTGAAGAAATTAAGAAGGTAGTGATTGCTTATGAACCGGTTTGGGCGATCGGAACAGGCGAAACAGCAAGTCCGGAGCAGGCTCAGGAAATTCATGCACACATCAGAAGTATCATCGCTGCAAAATACGGACAGGAAGTTGCTGATGAAATTTCAATCCTTTACGGAGGATCTGTAAAACCAGACAACGCAAAAGAAATCTTCTCTCAGCCGGATATCGACGGAGGTCTGATTGGAGGGGCAGCTTTGAAACTAGAGGATTTCTCTAAGATTATTGAAGGTTTTAATTAATATTAAAAAATAACAGGTTTCGGATAAAGTCTGTTCCTATTGATACATAAAAACGGCGACATCGAAGATGTCGCCGTTTTCCGTTAAAAAAATCTAATTATTGAATATCGACTACGTACATAGTTCCTTTGTCTACCTTCCCTGTTTTAGGAAGAATTTTGGCTTTAGGGTTTCCGTTTCCATCATCCACTACTCCAAAGTCATCATCATTAAAAACAGCCAGTTTATTATTTCCCAAATAAACAATCCCCTCGAATTTATCATGTTCATAGCCCAGTTTTGCAACCAGATCTACGGCTAATGTTTTTGAAACAGCTTTTATCCCCGCATTGGTAATTTCATCCCATGAACACTGCTCTAAAGCTTTTCCATTAATTTTCATTCCGTCTACTGCATTGATATCCGCTCCGTTCACATCGGAAGCATTGCTCAGGTTAATTCTGTATACTTTTTTAATTCCACCCTGAGATCCGAAACTTCCATCTCTTTCAATCACCAGGAATTCATTGTTACTTAATGCAGTAATATCACACACCGAATCAGAAGCCCCACCATCCTGCTTGTATAAAAACTGCTTGGTCTGCCCTGTAATAATATCAAATGTGACAATTCTCGTTAAAGTAGTATTGGTAGCCAATGTTTTACTAGGAACAAACATCATCGATTGCATTGTACCTACCAATGTTCTCCCATCCGGAGTGATACAAAGTCCTTCCATTCCTCTGTTGGCTCTTCTTTTCGCTAAAACGGCAGGCAACTTTCTTGGTCCGGTATTTACACCTATCGGGCTTATTCTTTCCATCTCCATCCCGTCAGCACTATAATGTACGATGTGCGGTCCATATTCATCAGAAACCCAGAATGTACCATCAGCAGCTGCCACAATACTTTCACTGTCTAATCCATATTTATCTGTTCCTAAAACATTTCCGGATGCATCATAGGCTATTTCCCCTGTACTTCCCATTCCGACAGGGTTTGGAAGTCCTGTAATAGGTTGTCCTGATGGATTTTTAAGTTTAATATATTTGATCACCTCTACATTTCCATCAGCATTGATTTTAAAATGCATAATGGTAGGCGTAAAATTAGGAGCAAGAAATTTTTTCCCGTTCTGGAAATCGGTATTAGGTCCTCTGTCTGTAATGACATAGAATTCGCCTTTTCTTGTAGGATGAGCGGCTGCTCCGGAACCAAATCCGCCATTAATGACATCTACTCCGTTTATGGTAGCCAGTTTTGTAAAGGGAAATTCCTGTGGTAGTTTGGAATAATTAATATCCTGATTAATTATTGTGGTATCATCATCACTTTTACATGAAGCCAATACTGCCAGCACTACAACAGACAATAGTAATTTTTTCATATTCACTTTTATGGCTGCGAAAATAGAGATTGATTATAAACTGATGTTGAATATAATAATAATTGTATTTTAACAATGGAACTACAAAATGAATTGAATATAAACAGAAAAAACAGAGAGTTTAAAAGCGAAAACCCAATAATCTTATTTAATCATTAATTAATTTGAAAATAGATTTTTGGGACATCCGAAAAAAGATACAACATGCGCAGATCTTCAATCTGTATCAGAAATCGAAGATTTGACGCAGTCAATGACTGCGTCTTTTTTATGAGGACATGGAAAACCACCCCGTCAAAAATTCTTTGAATTTTCGCCACCCCTCCAAAGGGAGGGGAATTCTTACGTCTTCAGCTGAGAATATGGTCTGGATTGTAGATTTTCTCTGATGTATTTCTTCATGAGTGATGGTGGCTGGATTCCTACGGAATGACAAACTGTATGGATAAAACATTATTCCAATTGTGTCATTCCGTGGGAATCTAAACAGTCAATACAGTTTAAAATCCAAAATTAATTCAACAAAAAAACCGCACCAAATTAGTGCGGTTTCTTATGATTTTACAATCAATTATTTTTTCTCTGTAGATCTTTGTAAAACCTCATCTACCATTCCGTAACCTTTAGCTTCTTCAGAAGTCATCCAGTAATCTCTGTCAGAAGATTTTTCTACCCACTCGTAAGTTTGTCCTGAGTGGTGACCAATGATTTCATAAAGTTCCTGCTTCAGCTTCAGCATCTCTCTCAAGTTGATCTCCATATCAGAAGCAACTCCCTGAGCACCTCCTGAAGGCTGGTGAATCATTACTCTTGAATGTTTAAGCGCAGAACGTTTTCCTTTTTCTCCTGCAACCAATAATACAGCTCCCATTGAAGCAGCCATACCTGTACAGATTGTTGCTACATCCGGCTTAATGATCTGCATCGTGTCATAAATACCTAAACCTGCATAAACACTCCCACCAGGAGAGTTGATATAGATCTGAATATCTTTTGACGGGTCTGCGCTTTCCAAGAATAAAAGCTGTGCCGTAACGATATTTGCCACCTGATCATCAATACCTGTTCCCAGGAAGATAATTCTGTCCATCATCAGACGGGAGAAAACGTCCATCTGAGCAACGTTTAATCTTCTTTCTTCCATGATGTACGGAGTAAGATTCGTTGGGCCATACATTCCCATATACTGATCGGTAACCAAACCGTTGTTTCCTAAATGTTTTACAGAGAAATCTCTGAAATCCTTTTTAATGTCCATATTTCTATTATGTATTATTTTTATATTATTCTCGAAGTTTAAATTACAATATTTATTCCTAAAATTTTATAGGACTTTTTGTCACAGAATATCAAAAAAACTGACTTAAAAACTATCTTCTCCTATCTCCATAGATCCCTTTGATAGGCGAATATTCGATGATATTACTCAATCGCATCGAAGCCTGTTTCAATAAGGTAATTTTCTTGATAAGCTCATAGTACTTTACTTCATCACTATCCCTGTACACGTCTAGCTCTTTATCTGTTTCTGTGATTAAGTAATCAATATATCTGTATTTATGCAATAAAACATCTCCCTGGATCTGATCTGCCACTTTATCCCCGTAATTGGGAGGATAAATATTTCTGGAAGCCCAGTTTTCAAGATCATCCAAAGGAATCAAAGCATCCACAACCTTGGTGGTAATCTCTTCATCCATAAAAGATACAAAAAAGTTTCCACTTCTGAGCTCATCTTTCTGAATTCCTTCCCTCACCTGAGTGATAATGATTTCATTGCCTTTGACTAAAAATGCATACTGCTCTTCTTCAAAATGATGAAGAATTTCCTCAATGACTGTAATCTGATATTCCTCACCTTGTTCATTTCTACGTTTCAGAATAATATCCCCAAATGCCAGCATGTGTTCAACAAGTTTATTCTCCATAAACAGCACATCAAACAGGAAAGGATCCTCTTTTTCTTTTTCCAGAGGAACAATTTCCATCTTCGGAGCTGCTGCTTTTTCCTTCTGCTGTTGCTGAACATGATGGGTCTGATTCTGTGTAATCTGCTTCTGAACATCAAGCTCATTGAAAAGACTTTGCTCAGAAAGTCCGAATTTATTGGAAACCTCCTTAAGGTAAACTTCTCTTTTCAGTGCATTCTGTACAAAGGAAACAGATTTTACGATATCCCTTATCGCTTCTGCTTTTTTAATAGGGTCATTGCCAACATCCCTCAACAGAATTTCCGCTTTGAAGTCGATAAAATCCATCGCTTCATTTTCTATATACTTTTCTACGTATTCCTGCGGATGCTTTCTGGCAAATGAATCCGGGTCATCTCCATCAGGGAAAAGCAATACACGGATATTCATTCCTTCAGTCAGCAGCATATCAATACTTCGGAAACTGGCTTTGATACCGGCATTATCACCGTCAAAAAGAATGGTTACGTTTTCTGTAAGTCTCTTAATCAGCTTAATCTGCTCCGTTGTCAAAGACGTTCCGGAACTGGCCACCACATTTTCAATTCCAGACATATGAAGTGAAATCACATCCATATATCCTTCCACCAAAAGACAGCCGTTCTTTCTTGAAATCGCCTGCTTACTTTGGTTTAATCCATAAAGAACATTGGATTTATGATAAATCTCCGTTTCCGGCGAATTGAGGTATTTTGCAGTCTTAACATTATTTTTAAGAATCCTTGCCCCAAAACCCAAAACCCTTCCGGAAAAACTGTGAATAGGGAAAATCACACGTTCCCTGAAGCGGTCTACTCCTGCAGGTGTATTTTCAGGGAAAATAGAAAGTCCGGACTTCTCAAGAATATCTTTGTTATATCCTTTTTCCAGCGCATAAGCAGTAAAGGCATTCTTCTTTTCAGGAGAATATCCCAGCTGGAACTTTCTGATAATATCGTCCTTAAGCTCTCTTTCTTTAAAATAAGAAAGACCTATACTTCTCCCTTCCTGATCATCCCAAAGAATTTCCTGGAAATAAGTATTGGCAATCTCATGAATTTTATATAAAAGATCTTTTTCGGTCTGTGCATTCTTTGCTTCTTCAGAAATTTCACGCAGATCCTCTTCAATTTCAATTCCATACTTTTTTGCCGCATGGCGAAGGGCTTCAGGATAAGTAAAGTTCTCAATTTCCATCAGGAAAGAAATTGCGGTTCCTCCCTTTCCGGTTGAGAAATCCTTCCAGATCTGTTTGCTTGGTGAAACCACAAAACTTGGAGATTTTTCTTCATGAAACGGACTGAGCCCTTTAAAGTTAGACCCTGCTCTTTTCAACTGCACGTATTCACCCACAATCTCTTCAACGCGGATCGTGGAGAATATTTTATCAATGGTCTGTTTGGAAATCATAGTACAAAAATACACATAAAAAAAAACCTTACAATTATATAATACAAGTGCATTATATTTAGTAAGTTTTATCATTATTTTTGCAAAATAAATTTGGTAATATATGCAATTCACTATAGATAAAATAGAAGACTGGCAGGAAGTTGTTGATAGCATCATTCCTCAATTACAACATAATATTCTTTTATTAAAGGGAAATCTGGGTGCCGGGAAAACTACTTTTACACAATTTCTGCTTAAAAATATGGGCAGCAAAGATGAAGTGAACTCTCCCACTTACTCCATTGTGAATGAATACAATACTGAAAAAGGAAAAGTATATCATTTTGATCTTTACCGCTTAAAAAACATTGAAGAAGTCTATGATATCGGGATTGAAGAGTATCTGGACAACTCTTTTCTATGCATTATCGAGTGGCCGGAAGTGTATGAAGAGGAGCTTTACGGTCTCAACTATCACACAATGAGTATTGTGAACACGGGTGAAAACAGAGAAGTTTCATTCGATTAAATATTATGTATCTTTGCTCATTAATTGAGTGTAAATAACAATCTGTAAGACATAATTTAATTTAAGGATGAGTACAAATATTTTTACTCCTTTCACAGAAGAAGAATTAATGCCGAAAGAGGAAAAATTGGAGGTTATTAAAAAGGGGAAACAGTTTAGTATTGGAATTCCTAAAGAGACCTGTCTCAACGAAAGGAGAACCTGCATTACTCCTGACGCCGTACAGGTGTTGGTAGAACACGGCCATGAGATCATTATAGAATCCGGGTCCGGGGAAGGTTCGTTTTTTACAGATTTACAATATTCCGAATCAGGAGCGAAGATCACTAATGATCCTAAAGAAGCTTTCGGGCAGGATCTTATTCTGAAAATCAACCCTCCTACTGAAGACGAAATTGAGTATATGAAACCTAATACTTATCTGGTTTCGGCACTTCAGATCAACCTCAGAGACAAGGAATATTTCTTAAAGCTTGCAGAGAAAAAAATAAATGCCATTGCTTTTGAATTTATCGTTGATGAATACAAACAGCTGGCACTGGTAAGATTAATTGGGGAAATTGCAGGAACTGTTTCTATTTTATATGCTTCAGAGTTATTGGCTTTATCAAACGGATTAATGCTTGGAGGGATCACAGGAGTGAGACCTGCAGAAGTAGTGATTCTTGGAGCCGGAATTGTAGGTGAATTTGCTACGAAAGCTGCCATTGGCTTAGGAGCCAGCGTAAAGGTTTTCGATAACTCTCTATCAAAGCTGAGAAGACTTCATACGATTGTTGACAGCCGTGTACCGACTTCCATTATTGATCCTAAAGAACTCAGCAAAAGCTTAAGACGTGCTGATGTAGTGATAGGAGCTCTTCCAAGATTGAATATGACGCCTATCGTCACTGAAGATATGGTGATGAAAATGAAAAAAGGAAGTGTCATTATTGATATTACCATAGATAACGGTAAAGTTATTGAAACTTCAGAGCTTACTACCATGGAAGATCCTTATGTCATCAAACACGGTGTTATCCACTGCGGACTTCCGAACCTTACCTCAAGAATGCCGAGAACCACTACGAAGGCAATCTCGAATTTCTTCCTTTCCTATATTTTAAATTATGACGAAGAGGGCGGCTTTGAAAACATGCTGATCCGCAAAAACGAAATGAAGCAGAGCTTATATATGTACAAAGGAAGACATACCAAGAAAATCATCTGCGACCGTTTCGGACTTACGTACCACGATATCAATCTTTTAATTTTCTAATGAAAAAACTGAAATTTTATGCAATAGGCTTCATTCCGGGGCTTTTACTTGTATTTTTTATTTTAAACAAAAAAGGGGCAAGCTGCAGCGGCTATTTACCTAACAGCCGTGTCATTGCTGAAAGCCTTTCCAAAGAATTCAAATATTCTGAAGAAGCTAAAAATGCAATGGCAGCCTACAAGATTGATGAGAAGTTTATAAAAGACAGTATCATTACCAAAGGGAAAGTAGATTTTGACCGCAGCCATGCACAACAGAAACCTTGTCCAAGCTATCTTTTAACCTATCCTGAAAAAAATCCGTCTTACGAAATCACTTATGAAAAATGTGAAGAAACAGTGATGGTAAACGGTCTTAAAAAACTTAAATAGTTTTAATACCATAGTATGGACGGCAATTATTACATGATTCATGATTATCTGATATTCATCGGAGTTTTTGCCATTTTCCTGTTTCTCACCACCAGTATTTATCTTTTCAGCCAGAATCAGAAGCTGAAACAGAGAAATACCAAATTATCGGAAACCAACAAACTTATTGAACAGCGTCTGAATGAAGTCCGGCTGGAGCATATTGGGACAAAGCTGAACCCTCACTTGTTTAAAAACATTCTCAATTCGGTTCAGTCTCATGCTTATCAAACGTATATGTCGCTGGATAAACTGGCCAATGTGCTGGACTATATTTTATACGAAAGCAACAATAAGTATGTCAGCCCGAAAGAGGAGCTCAATTTTGCTTTAAGTCTTATTGAAATTAATAAAATTAAGATCAATCCTCTTTTCGATTTCAGAATCAAATCAAGGATCAACAAGTCTGATTCTCTATATGAAGAAAAGGTATTTGCTCCGCTAATTTCTGTGGATCTTATTGAAAATGCCTTCAAACATACAGATTTCCTGGCCCAGGACTCTTTTATTTCCATTTATATGGAGCTTGAAAACGGAATTTTCACGATGAAAGTAAGCAATAAAGCTTCGTTAAAGAATATTTTGGAAAAGGAAAAAAGCGGTTTTGGAAGCCAGTCTTTTGATCAAAGGCTTAAGATGATTTACAGCACTTACTACCAGCTGGAAAGAAGTTCAAAAAACGGAGTCTTCACTGCAGAATTAAAAATCAATTTAGGAGAATTCTATGATAAAATGCGTTATTCTGGATGATGAATTACTGGCCATCAGCTACTTAAAACTTCTATGTGAACAGATCGACAATGTAGAGGTGGTAAAAGCATTCAATGATCCCAAAATTTTCCTGAATGAAATAGACAGCATCGACTGTAATCTGTGTATTCTGGATATTGAAATGCCCGGAATGACAGGTCTTCAGGTGGCTGAAATTATTTCAGGCTCAAAAAAAATAATCTTTACCACCGCTTATAAAGAATATGCAGCCGAAGCTTTCGATCTGAATGTGGTAGATTATGTAAGAAAACCTATTAAAAAAGAAAGACTGATCCAGGCCTTTGAAAAAGCCAAAGAACTGGTGGAAAACCCTCCTAAGAAAGACTTCATTGAATGGAATACCAATATCGGAAAAACCGTCATATTCACTGAACAGATCTCTTATATCAAAACTTCTGAAATTGACAGCAGGGATAAAGATATTATCCTCAGCGACGGAACTACCATCGTATTAAAAAACCTGAATTTTAAAAACCTTCTGGAAATGCTTCCGGCCAAAGATTTTGCTCAGGTCAACAAAAAAGAGATCATTGCACTTTCTTCCATTAAAGTATTTTCAACCAACGAAATTATCACGACAATCACCACTGAAGACCACACTTTTCTGAAACTTCAGATTGGAGACGCTTATAAAAATTCGTTGATGGAGCTTTTCGGGAAATAGACCTTTTTCAAATCTTCAGGGTTTCGTTACAGAATATAAGCTCTTCATTACAACTCCCCTGTTTCAATAGGTAATCCCTTTAATTTTGCATAGAATTAATTGATTTTATAATGAAAAATTGTTTCTATGCTGCAGGACTTCTCATATCCGGTTTGTGCTTTTCTCAGGAAACCTCTTCAAAATTGAAGGTCTCATTTTTTGACGGAATAGCAGTAGCCGGATATGTAGATCATGGTGCTTTCCTCAACTTTACAGGGCCTAACATAAACCTTACTCACAAAAATGTAAAATTTATATTGGGAATGCTTCCTTCCCTGAGAATTAAAGAAGACCATTCTTCCGGAACCAAAAACAGTCCTATTATGCCTACTTTGGGCGCAGGTTTTGCAGTCGTATACAAAAAAATAGCTTTCCAAATCCCGGCCTATTACAACACTAAAACAGCAGATCAGAATGGGAACTGGAGAATAGGCTTCGGACTCGGCTATTCATTCAAATAGATTTTATTACATTTTTTGGAACATTCATTACATTTTAAAAAAAAGAATATTTAACATAACTATATTCTTATCAACTTTGCATAAAATATTGGAATCATGAATTTGGGGAAATACAAAAATTTAATTTTCTACATTACTACCATCGCAGTCTTTTCGTGTCTGATGTATTATTTCATTATCGAAGGACAGACATTGGAAGTAAAAGAAAATATCGTTGCTAAAACCAGCAGCGGCTCTACCTGGGAGAATTTCCTGGAATCATTTAAAACCAACCTTCACCATCCGCTTGCATTATTATTGGCGCAAATCGTCACCATTATTATGACAGCAAGGCTTTTCGGGTGGATTTGTATGAAAATAAAACAGCCCACTGTAATCGGAGAAATGATTGCAGGTATTGTGCTGGGGCCATCACTCGTGGGAATGTATTTCCCTGAGTTTTCAGCATTTCTTTTCCCAAAAGAATCATTAGGTAATCTTCAGTTTCTGAGTCAGATAGGTCTTATCCTTTTCATGTATATTGTAGGAATGGAGCTGGATCTGAGTGTATTAAGAAAAAAAGCTCATGATGCTGTAGTCATCAGCCATGCGAGTATTATTATTCCTTTTGCTTTGGGAATAGGACTTTCTTATTTTGTTTATCAGGAATTTGCACCGGAGGGTATCCAGTTTACTTCTTTTGCCTTATTCATCGCTATTTCTATGAGTATTACAGCGTTTCCTGTACTGGCAAGAATTGTGCAGGAGAGAAACCTACAGAAAACCAAACTTGGAACTATTGTTATTACCTGTGCGGCTGCAGATGACATTACTGCATGGTGTATTCTTGCTGCAGTAATTGCCATTGTAAAAGCAGGTTCTTTCGCCAGTTCTATCTATGTAATCATTATGGCAATTGCCTATGTATTTTTAATGATTAAAATTGTCAGACCTTTTCTGAAAAGAATTGGAGACCTTCAGGCAGGAAAAAATACAATCAGCAAGCCTATGGTGGCTATTTTCTTTCTGACACTGATTTTGTCTGCATATGCTACTGAAGTAATTGGTATTCATGCGTTATTCGGTGCTTTTATGGCGGGAGCTATTATGCCGGAGAATACGAAATTCCGTACGCTTTTTATTGATAAAGTAGAGGATGTGGCCTTGGTGCTTCTGCTACCGTTGTTCTTTGTATTTACAGGACTTCGGACCCAAATCGGACTTCTGAATGACAGCCATCTATGGATGACGGCAGGATTCATTATTCTGACCGCTGTTCTCGGAAAGTTTGCTGGAAGTGCTCTCACCGCTAGATTTGTAGGGATTAACTGGAAGGAAAGCTTAACGATCGGAGCTCTGATGAATACAAGAGGACTTATGGAACTTATCGTACTGAATATTGGATATGACCTAGGAGTTTTAAGCCCTGAAATTTTCGCAATGCTTGTGATCATGGCGCTTTTCACCACTTTTATGACAGGGCCTGCCTTAGACTTTATTAATTTTATTTTTAAATCTAAAAAAAATCAGGACGAACCCATTCATGAAAATGATTCCAAGTACCGTGTTCTTCTCTCTTTTGATAAACCGGAATCAGGAAGTACTCTCTTAAAACTGGCTCACAATTTCACTCATAAAATGAATGGCAACAAAAGCATCACCGCCATGAATATTGCTCCGGTAGATGAAATGCATGCCTATGATATCAACGAGTACGAGGATTCACAATTTCAGAATGTGATTGAAACCTCTCATGATCTTAATCTGGAGGTTACTACCCTCTTCAAAGCCTCTACTGATATTGAAAGTGATCTCACTAATATTACCAATAAAGGGCATTATGATCTTTTGCTCATCATGCTTGGAAAATCCATGTATGAAGGAAGTTTATTGGGTCGTTTGCTAGGTTTTACAACGAAGATCATCAATCCAGAAAAACTTCTGAATACGGTAAAAGGTAAAGGAAACATTTTCAACAATTCTCCTTTTGACGATTTTACGCTTCAGATTCTGGACAAAACCAATATTCCTGTGGGAATTTTGGTGGAAAAAGATTTTAAAGCAGCAGATAAAGTATTTGTTCCGATCTTTAATCTGAGTGATTTTTACCTTCTTGAATATGCTAAAAGGCTTATCAACAATAATAATTCTCAAATTATCATTCTGGATGCTGCAGGACAGATCCGAAACAATATTGAGGTGAAAGAACTGATCAGAAGTATTGAGCAGGTTGCTCCTAATCATATCACTCTGTACAATGAGAAAAAGATTGAGAAAGAGTTTCTGAATTCTCAGGATCTGATGCTGATCAGCAGTAAAAGCTGGAAAAACCTGATTGATACAAAAAGTCTCTGGCTTTCTGATATCCCATCTACATTAATAATTTCAAACCCATAGCCCAAATAACACACCGATATTTCTATTTCTACCAGAAGCTGTAAATATTATTCGTTGTCTGTAAAGAAAAAACGGGTATATTTATAGCTTCAATTTTTTGGGACATGCTGATTAACAGTGAAAATGGAGTTATAGAGCTGAAAACCTTCAATACACAGCTTTATCGGGAAATGAGTCTTGATCAGCTGAAGCAGACTGATTTTTATAAAGAAAAGTATCATAATTGCCGGGATGTAAAAACAGGGTATTTTTGGTATTATTTTCAACATATAGAAATAAAAGGATATCAGGTATCTTTCGGTTTGTGTTTTTTCGGAGATCAACTGGACATCATCCATATGAACACGTGGGAAAATGGTGATGCAAAAGACTGGAATGAATGGACAGAGGAAAAAGAAATGAAAGTTTTTCACAGAAACAACACCTTTCTCACCCAGATCCTGGAAATCCCTCCAACCCAAAAAAAGAAAAAACCCTACCCAAGCTGCACCTTCAAGTTTCCCTGGGGAAATGTATGGTCGGTATATGATCCGCGAAGTGCCAGCAGCCTGATGGGAATCAGTTTTAATGAAGAGGATAAAAACAAATAAAAAATAACTTATAACCAAAGAATAAGATCATAGTATGTGCCGATACTCCATGATGGTTTACAAAGGACATTATGCCTGTTTCAACTGCCAGAAAACTTTCAAACGCCGCCACCTAAAAGATGTGGACCGGGATACTCAGGTTTCTATGGAAGCCAAATGCCCGGAATGTGGAAATCTGATGGCCAATATGGGACTCGATTTCAAATCACCGGCAAAAAATGATGATAAACAATGGGCTCACATTCGTGATTTGTATACTGTTGGAATTACTTTTCATTCGTGTGGATGTTCCGGCCCGGGATATATTCCGCAGGACCGAAAGGCTATTATTGATTATCTGGAAAAAGTTCGTTCAGAGTATATGAAATCTCTCGTATTCTGGAGATACCGGATAGAGCCTGAAAATAAAAAGGAACGGGAACTGGATTATCAAAAGAACAGCTCACATCTATGGGCCGTAAGCCGTAATGCCTTCAAAGAAACAGTGACCAATCAGGAAGGAATCAACTATTGGCTCCAGAGAATCAATGAGGTGGAAGAAAGGTTGAATATTATCAAAGCAGATAAGCCATAACAATCATTTAATCGGCTAATTCCAGAAGTCTTTTAAAGTCTTCTCTGATCTTTTTCTCCTGCTCATCGGGATAATCCGCACTGAAATTATATCCGCGTCCCGTAGTAGCATTGATTAAAATAATATTTCCGTTTTCAAAATAATTTCGGGTCATTGTAATTTTTGATTTTCTCAAATCAAATGCTTCCGTATCATTATTTTCTGTCATTACTTTAGCATCATAGAAAAGCGGTCGGTTATACCTGTAATCTTTCTCGAAAACAAACGATAGCTGTCCGTTCAGAAGATAATATTCTATCAGTTCCTGCCCCATTTCACCATAATTTCTGGCAATAACTTTTTCCAGTCCTTTATCTGTATAATAAAATGCAGCCTCCCCTCCTTCTGTCGATTCTCCTTCAATATTTTTCTTTTGAACAGAGGTCCATTTTGTCATGGAATTGATCCTTTTAAAATTGGCCTGAATAGGTTTCAGCCTGTTTTTTAAGCTCTTACTGTTTGTTGTATCCTGTTCGTTGAATGTTTCGTTGATTCTTACAGTATCCTTTGCCTTTGTGGTGAAAAAAACAGATGACTGAGCATTGGACTTCTGAGCATATGCAGAACCCAAACTGATCAATACAATGAAAACTCCGTGTAAGAATCTATTTTTCATGTTTATTGTTTTTTTATAGCTTTAAAATTAATAATAACTTTTGGTTGTACTATAATATTATGAAACCACAAATTCACAAAAGTTTTTATTTGCCTGTTATAAGTTACAAATAACTGTTTTAAAAGTACACAAGCTTTGAAACCCTTATAGCAGCTCAAATTACTACAATACACAATTGGAATGATCAATCTTACCCACACAGCTTGTCATTCTGTAAAGTCTTAGGCAACGATAAAGGCTATTCAGATTCCTACGGAATGACACAATTGCAAGGACCGTCTATCCACACAGTTTGTCATTCCGTAGGAATCCAGCCCGTATTGCATTATTGAAGTATTGGAAAGTCACAATTCTGACAAAAACCTCAACTGAAGACGTAACATTCCCTTCCTCTGGAGGGTGGCGAAAATTCAAAGAATTTTTGACGGGGTGGTTTTGCGGATTGCTTTAAATGCATGTCGTAATTCTACTACAATTTTTAAAATTTAACCCCAAAAATTAATTTCAAATATAGTTTTTTAATAGCTTTATGCGATAATTCACATTGGATGGAAATTGATTTCTTACAATATCAGGTACGAAATGGAGACACGCTGACCTCTATCGCTTCCCGGTTGGGTATGACTGGTGAGGAATTAAAACTGTTTCACAATTCCTGTTGTAAAAGCATGGATAAAGTTTGGCTTGAAAACCTTAACGATGTTGAAAGTATCTTTGTTCCTATCCATTTTAAAACGGAGACAGAAAAAGAACAGGAAAGAAAAAACAGTCTTCCTGCTCAGTTTTCAGATTCATTTCTTGCTAAAACATATGCTGTTAATGAAACTTTTGAAACTCCGTTTGAATCTCCGGTTAGTATCGATTATATCATTGAGCTTAATCTTCACAAAGAAAGAAACACAGCCCGGCACATTCTGAGCTACAGTCAGAATGATTTTAAATCTAATGGAAATACACCTGATGATAAAGTAAGCAGTTTGTCCATTGCCTGTATGAAAAGTATTATGCCTTTTGAGTTTGTGATTGATGAACAGGGTAAAATCACCGGATTTGCAGATCATAAGAAAATTACGGATACTTTTTCCAAACAACGCAAAGAACTTGAGGATTTTTACATAGGTGAAGTTTCTCAAAATTTTATGGATGTATTTGAAAGGAGTATCCAGGATGAATCGTTTTTTTTACAGCAGCTTAAGAGTACACTCCTGTTTCAGACTCTGTTTCCCAAAATAGATTGGTTCCAAAGGAAAAAGAATTGGACAGAGCCTTTTTATTTTCTGCAGAATTCATTTCCGGTACAGTGTGAACTCAATATTGAACAGTCAAATGATGATGATGACTCTGTTTTGACTATTTTAAACGCTAAAATCACAGAACTATGTACTTCACAGGAGATCTCGAGCGGTATTAAACTTAAAGAGTCTGCGCCTGAACCAGCACAGGGAAACATCGTATTAGAATACACCACTCACACCAAAAATAAGAATCTTCTTCAGGCCAAAGCTTCGGTTTTACTCAGCCATGAAGAAGTATTTATCCATCAACACCACATCACCATAACACAAGGATAATATGAAAAATTATGTCACACAAAAAGGCGATACCTTCAGTTCTCTGGCCCGGCAGTTTAAACTGAAAAATGAAGGTGTTTTAAAGACCTATCATAACCTCCACTGTCCGCCGGAAGATGTCATGCAGGAACCTGTTCCTGGAAAAGCGATTCTTATCCCGGAAGACCCACAGCTTATGGCTGAGGAAACAGAACCTCAGAATATATCTGCATCTTCTCAGGAAGAGTCTACAGAAGACAGCATTTCTGATGAAGAAAATTCTACGGAAGAACCTTCACAAAATGAAGAAGAGTCATCCGGAAAAGCAGAACAAAAAACTAATAAAGAAGAAAAGAAAGATAAAAAAGAAGACAGTGGTTCCAGCCCTCATGAAGGAAAATATTTCGTTGTGCAGAAAGGAACTGTACAATGCAATCAGGGATTTAAATTCCCAAAATTTAAAGTAACCAGCCACCAGAAACATTACTGGAATGACGGAGAAGGACAGGCGGATTATCTGGCTGTAACAGAAGATGATCTTCAGCTTGATCCTGCGGCACAACCATTCGGACAGTGTAAACTTAAACCCACTTCCGGAGGATACCTTCCCTGTGCTTACGCTCCTGCGGGAAAATGGCAGAAGACTTACGAAAAAGTAAAAGTCATGGAAAAAAGCTGCCTTACAGAAATTTCAGAACTTATGTGCAGTACAGGAGGAAAGATAACTATTCTCAAGCACGGACAGCAAAGTGAGACCGGAAAAAGCCATGTTGCAAAAGCAAACACACAGGAACAGCAGGTTTATAATCCCGTTGTGGATTTTGATGAATTCAAGGAAGATACAAAAGGAACAGATGAACTCTATTACAGCTAAACCATGACAGGAAATATTATCGGGAATCAGAATCCTCTGGTAGGAACAACGTACACCTACGAAGTAAAACCTTCCATCCTATCATTTGGACTGAAAGGTGAATATGAATGGTATCTTTACAAGAAACAAAAAAACGGAATCTGGAAAGACATCACCAACCAACCTAAAAAGGGCGAAAAAGTAACCTACAAATTTGGAGAAATAGCGCTGGGAATAGAATTTCAAATGAAAGTCTACGAGACTAAAAAAGGAATTTTACCAGGACTTCCCACAACGAAAGAATTGGTTGCCAGTATTATATTAATACCTACCAGTAATAAAGTTTCAAAAATAGATAAAGTAGTACTCTTCAACAGAGGAGGAACGAACGTCAATAAAGCCAGTTATCGTGATACCCTGATTGCTCAGGCTCACTGCATCGCCATGTTTAACAAAGAGATCGAATTTCATCTTTGGGAAGATGATGCTCCTGGAAAAGGTCATGATGCTGTTATCAATAAAAACAATCGTCATACACGCAGCTACAAAGCTTTGGTCAATGCAAAAGGTATTGCAGAAGTACAGATACCTCTGATGTCTGATGAAAAAATCCTTCGTCAGGTTGCTAACCAGTTTGTAATGAAAGGTGACAAAGATGAAGGTGCCAACCATGAATATTATGTAACAGCCACTTACTCCGGAAAAATCCAGGGAGCCAGTCAGGTGAATGTAGATGTGGCCAATCCTGATTATAAAGGACAGCCTCAAAACCAACCCAAACCTAAGCCTCAACCCGGCACACAGACCCCAAAATTTCCTACAAAACAAGGAGGTGGTCCCAAACAACCTGATCCTAAGGGTAATATTATAGAAGCTGTTTTCATTGATGATACCGGAAATGAACTCTCCAAAGTAGCTGTAGGAGATAAAGTAAGAATAAGAATCCACTCCAAAAATATGGTGGGAAAACACATCCAATATGTTATCTGGGAATATGATACCACTTCCAATGATGAAGTCTACAGAAGCGGAAATATCAAAATTCCTGCTGATGTATGTGATACTTCAGGATTTATCATTACCAAAGATATTTTTGGAAAAGGAGTAGACTCCCCTATCGGCGATCCGGATTCTGATAAACAAAATTATTTTATAGAAATTATCTCCAAAGATCTCTCTGCGGAATCTCAGAAATTTGGGGTAAATTCGGAAGGTTTGATGCAGGTGGAGAAGGTGAAGAGTGCGGCGGGGGTGCAGAAGACGCAAGATCCGAAACCAGAAACCGGAAAATGCCCGAATTGTGATAAACCCGTAACAGCAGATGATTTAAAGACCATCTTCCCTAATGCCTCGGAAGCCAACAGGAAAATTGTTGCAGACACGTATACCAAATATATGAAGGATTTGGGAATGAATACTTGTTGGAATAAGGCTCACTTTTTTGCACAAGCAAAAATAGAATCAGGAGATGCGTTATCTTTAAAAACAGGAGAAGGTTTTAATTATGCTGTAGAAGCGTTACCTGCTGTTCCTTTTAAAGCTTTTCAGGCAAAAGATAAAAATGGACATATTATTCCTAATGACTTAGCTTTTAAATATGGTAGAATTGATGGAAAAAATATTGAATTATTAAAGACAAAATATAGTAAACCATCATTAAAATTCCAAACTGCAGATCAAAAAATGATTGCTAATACTGCATATAGCAATAGGAAAGAATTAGGCAATACTGGAGGAGATGATGGGTGGAATTATAGAGGTCGTGGTATGGTTCAATTAACTGGAAGGGTAAACTATACTAACATTAATACTTATTCTCTTAAGTATTTAAAAATAGATATTTTAAAAGAATTTGAAAAAGTAGGTACAAGTTTGGAACTCGCTGTTCTTACATCAATGGGATATTTGCACAGAGGGGGAATGCCTAACATTGCAAATGGATGTACAAATGAAGATTTAATAAGTGCTCTTGTCGGAAATGATGTATTCAACAAAAAAGGAGAATCTATTAATCATGTACCTAAACAGAAAGCTTTTGATGAAATAACTTCTAAAGTTTTCAAAGTAAATAATTGTACATATGGTAAAAAACAAGGCAAAACGATACCAGCTAAAAAAGGGAAAGCTCCATGGATGCCTTATGCTTTAGGAGAAATTGGACAAAAAGCAATCTTAGGAGACAAAAACAACCCTAGAATTAATGAATACTTTAACGCCTCAACTAATGGAAAGGGGCTTAATGAATCTACAAATTGGTGTGGTGCATTTACAAGTTGGTGTATGGTACAAGCAGGCTACACTCCTCCACCTTTATCTTGCAGAGCTGCAATGTGGCAGTTTTGGAAACAAGATAAGCCAATTTATGGTTCTGCAGCAGTTATTGACTGGGACAGTAATGAAGCAGCAAGTCCTAATGGAAAAGGAGGTGCCGTAGGAGGATCAGGCCATATTACTTTTGTAATTGGCATAAGTAAAGATGGAAATCACTATTATTGTGTTGGTGGAAATCAAGGTGGAACAAAAGGTGCTAGAACAGTTAAAATTTCAAAATATTCAAAAAATGACATAGATTGGTTCGTTATTCCCCCTGATTATTCCCCTGAAGCAGAAGAGTACAAACTAAAAATAATGACATCTGAAGCAGATATAGACTCATCTTCATCAACTAGAAGCTAAAGATTATGAAAAAAGTAATAATAACATTAATAATATTCCAATTATTTTCTTGTCAAAAGAAAGAACAGACAATAATTGATAATTCAAAAAATATAACTATGGAAACACCCCAATGCCTTCAATCTCAACTTCAGGCGGGTTTCTCAGCAGAAAAAAGTGAGACAGACTATCCTAATTATAATTATAACGAAACTGATCTTGATTGCTCTATACCTATATTAGAATCTGAATTATCCAAAAAAGGCTATAAGTCTCCATCTACAGAAGAGTTTATTAAAAAAGTATTTGATATTTTCAACCGAAAGATTGATTATGATATGGCTACTAAATATGTTTATTTAGATGGCAATAATCTTTGTAACAAGTCAATTACCTATAATAGAAACTCAGATGATGAAATGACTCCTAAATCTTATTATATAGTTAAAAATAATAAATTTATCACTGAATTATTTGCTATTCCTGAAATTACAGATTATTCAAAAGTATTTCCTGAATCTAAAAATTTTGAAGACAATGTTAAAAAAATCCAAAATGAGGTAAGCATTACAAAATGGAATGAAGATAAAAATTTAACACAAAAACGTTTCGAAAATATAAATAAAATAGCAGCTCGCAATAAATATCTATTTAATGATAGTAAGTCTGATTTAGCCTGGTTACTAGCACATGACAAAAACTTCTTAACACAATTGGTTACTACTTTTGGATATGATAAAGAAGAAAAAATAAATAAACAGGTTATAGAGGATTTATACAAATCATATACAGAATCAGGGCAACTTTGGCAGGCAGTAAAACTAGGTGAAATATTTTTCACTAAAGATTGCCAAGGAAAATTAAAGATTCAGGAGGGTTTATTAAGCTATGTTTTTAACAACACCAATGAGAACGATGACAGATTGATATATGCATTGAGCAATTACCTAAATTATTTATTCAAAGATGACAAAGATGGTATTTTTAATGAAGCACCGTCTAAAAAATTCAGTGTTGAAGAAAAAGCAAAAATAATAGCTTATGTAGCAAATATAGAAAGTCCTGCATTTTATAAATATAAACCTTTAAACAGTAGTCGTGCTTGGCAAAAGGCAGGAACTTCGTTCTACAATATAACAGGTGCACATCCAGAAATATTAAAGATTATTGAACAAAATAATTATTATGGATTAACCCCTTTAAAAAATGTTGTTGAAAATGGACAGTTAGAAGATGAAGCCTCACTGTCTCCCCAAGGAGGTTAGTAATTCTTCTTTATTTACAGATATTAGATTTTAAGTAATTACTCAGGCATATGAATAAATTACTCTTATTAATACTAGCTATATTAATATCATGCAAAAGCCCTTCACAAGAGGGAAATAAAAACATTAATGTTGCAAATCTTGAGCAGTCATTTTCAAATAAAAAGGAAAAGGAGTTCTTAGAAAATTTTCCAAAGGATTTTCAAACCTTTAAAAATACATTTGGTTGGAACGATGAAAAAGATTCAGCTGAAATTCTTTATAACCATGCCAATTCTTATATTGATTACTGGTTTTCTTTAATTCAAAAACCTCAATATAAAAAATATGAAAATTCAATAATAGAAATTTCAAAAAATGGAAAATGGGAAGCTGATGCTGTTAATTATTTTAAAATAAAGTCAATAGAATACATTAAAAGAAATAACAAATATGATCTAATCAACTCTTTATCAAAGAATGATGCAAAATCAGTTTTAACATTTTTGTTTGATTCTCCTCATCCAAAACCAGATGATACATTATTAGCCAACTTAACAGTTGAAAAACAAAACTTGGCAAAAGAATTATTATCCACGGATACTTCAAATGAAACTAAAAGGGGCTCATTTGAAACCTATGTTAACAATGAAGATTATTTCATAAAAACCTTTGATGTCAACAAAGATGGCATCTCTGACAAAATTGTAAGTAACAAACCTTATCAAGGAGAAAATTTATTTATCTTTTTGGGGCTAAGCAAGGTAAATATACATTAGCACTGGAAACAAGAAACTTTTCTGAGGATGGAGGTAATATTATTAATGATATCATTCCAATCTCTGGAAATAAAGGATTCACAATAAAAACATCCTTCCCTGACCGCGGATATTATGAAAAAGAATATAATATTATCTTGGATAATAACACATGGCTTCTTAAAAATATTATCTATAAAACAATGTCAGATATTTCTCAGGATGCAGTAAAATATATTTGCGATGTTCCCCAAAATATTGATATCCAGAAATCCGGATGGACTGATAAGATAGTATCCATTCCTGAAGAAAATGTAAGAGCCAAAAAATGTAGAGTAGAGAAAAGCCAGAATAAAACAGCCTTTTACATTCAGGATAGTGATGGTTTTACCAATCTAAGAAAGGAAAAAAACTCTTCTTCTCAAATCCTACAAAAGATAAACACAGGTGAACAGGTTGAGGTTTTGGACCAAAACGGAGATTGGTGGTTAGTGATTTCTAAAGAAGGTAAAAAAGGATATGTTCATAAAAGCAGGATAAAATCTGAATAAATAACTTAAACAAATGATGAAAAACTGTTTAATTCTATTATCACTTATATTCTTTTCATGTTCAGGTAAGCAGGAAGAGAAAATGGATGAAAGCACAAATAATAATAATATAGATTTAATAAAAAAACATATGAAGCTTCAAGAAAAAATTGAGCTTTCTGAAAATGACACAAATACATTAAATCAGTATAAGCTAACAGATAAAGATTTAGAATTAGGTGGAGAGTTAACCTTACAAAGATTAAAAGAAAATGGTTATCAAGTACCTGAAAACAGCTCTTTTTCAAAGCAAATTAAAGATATTTTTGAAACACAGGAAGATTGTTCATGTACCTCAGTAAAGGAGCATCAAAATTTCACTACGTATTTTGTCAATCCATCACAGGAACAAAATATCAAACAAACAGAATTTGATTACACATATGATCATATATATGTTTATCCAAATCTTAAAGTTTTGACTGATCTACCTCTTTTAAACGATATTGTGGAAATAAAGAATAATAATTTGAAAGTAAATTTAAATCAAAATATTATTGCTAGAAACAAATATTTGTTTAACAACAGTAAAGGAGACTTAGCTTGGTTATTAGTTAATGACAAAGATTTTTTAAAGATATTACTTGTAAATTTTGGCTTTGATAAAGAAGAAAAAATAAATGAAATAATTCTAAATGATCTATTTCAAGAATATTCCAAAGAAACGCCAGAATCCTCTCAAAAAATAGGAAATATTTTATTTGTAAAAAATTGTGAAGGAAAACTAAGTATTAGAAAAAATTTACTTAAGTATATAGAAAAAAACACAACTAAAAATAATGATAAATATATCTCTGCATTATCAAATTATGTAATTGATATACTTTATAATGATAGTTTAAAATCTCCATTTTCACCAGACGAGAAAGCTGAGATTGTAGCAAATATTTCCAATATAGAAATCCCTGCATTCAATCAATATAAAGGTTTAAGTACAGATTCTTGGAACTCGCAAGCTACTACACTATTCTACCTTCAAAATAAAAACACAATGAATCACCCCGAAGTACTAGATATTTTAAAAAAACACAACTATTTTGGTTATCCATATTTAAAAAAATATATTGAAGGTGGAGATCTACAAAACGAGAGTACAATTTCGCCCCAGGATGATGATTATCAATAAATCGCCATTAATATAAACTAGTTCATAAAAATATACATCTTGATAAAAACATTTTATTTTGCTATCACTCATATTTCTATTATACTCATGTGAACAGAAGAGAGAATAAAAAAAGGATAATCTTTGAACCTGATTTACAGAAAATATTTCGTCATCAAAACAATAGATTTCAATCCCAACAGAAGAATATTTTGCAACCAACGAGAACTTAAATGATTATGGAGTTTCATTGAAAATTGAGAAAGATTCTATTATCTATACAGAATCTGGAAATATGGGGGAAATATATAATCAATAACCTGTTTAAAAAAGATAAGACTGTTGATGCAGATAAACCACTTTATTTTGTTATTCTTCAATATGACAAAGGTAAATTATTGTTTGAGAGTGAGTACACAGAAAAAAGATATGGATTAAAAAATGTAATATTAAAAAAAAAATAATTATTACAATTTGATTCAGGATAGAACTTCTGCAATTTATTGCTGGATTCTAAAATAAACACAAATAATGAAAAACATTTCTTTAGCTCTTTTGTATTCATTTCTACTTTCTTGCACTGGACAAGAAAGTAAACTTCAATTGCGTAATAGCAAAGATATAATTTCATTAAGAGATAATATTACAGATGAAGGAGACGGCACAAAATCAAACTATGATGACCTGTCTCCTGAATTTATCAATAAAGCGAAAAAAGTATTAGAGCAAAGAAAATTTCAATTTCCTGATCAAAATACCTTTAATCAAAAAATTTTGGATGTATTTTCTTTCAATTTAAAAGATTATAAAAATTCCATAATTGCTTTACGTCCGGCAATGTTTCCAGAGGTAGCTATTAAAGAAAATAAATTTATTTTCGTTCAGGATGCCGGTGCTGACGAACCAGAATTTATAAATTCTGACTTATTATACCACTTTAATTCTTACGTATTTTATAATACTCCTATATCTTATGTTTGGTTGCAAACAAATAATTCAAATCTATTATACGATTTAGTTGTTTACTACGGATACAATAAGGATAAAAAACTTGTAGAATCAGTGTTTAAAAAATTTGATTTTAATAGCCTTTTCGATATGGAGCAGTTAATTTTTATAGATTCCGGCGGCTATAAAAAGTTGAAAAAACAAATATTTGACGACATAGAAACCATTATTTACAAAGGTAAAGTTGAAGACTTTTCTTATGCTAAAGAGGGTAATGGTTATTTAAGAATAGGTGATATTATAAGTAAAATATCATCATCTCCACAAGAATATTTTGAACCTGAAAAAACAATTTCTTACTTATTTGAGAGAGAATTAAGAGTAGGAATACAAGGCGATATTGAAAGCTATTTAAACAAAAATCCAAAATATAAATCAAATCTTGAAAAAAATAATTATTATGATTTACCTACTTTAAAAAATTATGTAAAATTTATCTACCAAAAAGAAAACAATACCAATTTTGTTATTCAAGATTCTGACGGTTATACTAATTTAAGAAAGGATAGAAATTCTTCTTCTCAAATCTTACAAAAGATCAACACAGGTGAACAAGTTCAAGTTTTAGATCAAAACGGAGATTGGTGGTTGGTAGTTTCTAAAGAAGGTAAAAAAGGATATGTTCATAAAAGCAGGATAAAATCTGAATAAATAACTTAAACAAATGATGAAATTTTTTTTAATCCCCTTAATATTTTCATCCTTCGTCTTTTGGAGTTGTAAAGAAAGGAATGAGAAGGATTGGAAAAATGCTCAAAAAGAACAAAACTCAACCTTGACTGAAGATCAATTTCAACCCGAAATAAAAACAAAGGCAAATTTGAATAAAAACGTAATAGATTTTAAAGGTTCTTATAACATTTGCAAAACAAATTTGAGAAACGATTCTATTAAATCCGAAATCTGTTATGAAATAACAATTATAGCAGGTTTAGCCTCTATAGACGCCAATACATCATTATGTAAGGGAAATTATAAAATTAATCAGTTTCAAAATAATGAAATTAATTTAATAAATGTAAATGATGGCAACTGCCATTTTAAAATAAAAAAAGAAAACAATACATATTTTATCAAAGGTATTGGAGATGAAATTACATCTAATGAATGGATAGAATTAGATAAAACTAAATAATATCTATAAAGTAAAACCTAAAAATCCCCCCTACGCCACCAATTCATCCCATCTATATATAATTTAGAAAAGAAATTTCGTTTCATTTGAAAAATATTTTTACCTTTGCTACGTGAATTTTAACAACGGAACATATTATTATAGAATTTTTACCTCAGCTCTGGGATAGGGATTCTTATGAATATAATTTAAAACCTCGTCCTAGGGACGAGGTTTTTTTATTTTAAAAAATAGAGAAAGATGAAAATAAGTATTATTGGAGTAGGATTAATTGGTGGCTCGATGGCTTTGAAATTAAGGGAGAAAAACATCGCCAGCTTCATCTACGGAATCGATAACAATACACAGCATATCAGTGATGCATTAGAGCTTAAGATTATTGATGCCGGAGTAGATCTTGAGCATGGAATTAAAAATTCGGATCTGATTATTCTTGCCATTCCTGTAGATGCTGCCAGAAAACTGTTGCCTTCTGTTCTTGATCTTGTGTCTGATCAGCAGACTGTAATGGATGCAGGTTCTACGAAAGCAGGGATTGTAAATGCTGTAAAAGACCATCCGAAACGCTCAAGGTTTGTCGCTTTCCACCCGATGTGGGGAACAGAAAATAACGGTCCTAAATCCGCTATTGCAGAAAGTTTCTCCGGAAAAGCTGGTGTAATCTGCAACAAAGAAGAATCCGCAGAAGATGCGTTGAACATTGTTGAACAAGTGGTTAACGCCCTTGATATGCACATGATCTATATGGATGCAGAAGATCATGATGTCCATACCGCTTATATTTCCCATATTTCACACATTACATCTTATGCCCTTGCTAACACAGTATTGGAAAAAGAACGTGAGGAGGAAACTATTTTTCAGCTTGCTAGTTCCGGTTTTTCAAGCACGGTACGTCTTGCCAAGTCGCATCCTGAAATGTGGGTTCCTATTTTTAAACAAAACAAAGAAAATGTGTTGGATGTTCTGAACGAACATATTTCCCAGCTCAGAAAATTCAAATCTGCCCTTGAAAAAGAGAATTATGAATACCTTGAAGAACTGATCACCAACGCCAACAGAATCAGAGGAATTTTAAGGTAAGCAATTCCACACGATACTAAAAGCCCCACGGTTTTTACTTTTATTTTATTAAGAAACCCTTAGTCAGTAATGTCTAAGGGTTTTATTTTTAAAACAATGTTATTTATATTAACATTCAGGAACGTTTACGGCAATGGCTAGTCCACCTTCCGAAGTTTCTTTAAAACGGTCACTCATAGACTGAGCGGTTTCCCACATCGTAAGAATCACCTCATCCAATGTTACCTTTGCTTTGGTAGGATCACTTTCCAGTGCAATATTGGCTGCAGTAATCGCTTTCATAGCGCCCATTGTATTTCTTTCAATACATGGAATCTGCACCAGCCCTTTGATCGGGTCACAGGTTAATCCAAGGTGATGTTCCATTGCTATTTCCGCTGCCATCAATACCTGTCCTACACTTCCACCCAAAATCTCCGTAAGTCCGGCTGCTGCCATTGCGGAAGACACCCCGATTTCGGCCTGACATCCTCCCATCGCTGCAGAAATAGTCGCATTTTTCTTGAATAATGTCCCGATTTCTCCTGCTACAAGCAAAAATCTTACAATATCATCTTCACTTGTGAAGGGTGTAAATGCCTGAGCATACATCAATACTGCCGGAATTACTCCACTTGCTCCATTGGTAGGTGCGGTAATAATTCTTCCGAAACTTGCATTTTCTTCATTCACTGCCAATGCAAAACACGCAATCCATTTGTTGATATTGGTGAAGTTCTCTTCAGCGTCTACCACCTGCTGGAACCACTCATCCTTATTCTTATAAATTTTATCTCCCAACAGCTTTCTGTTGATTCCTGCTGCTCTTCGGGAAACATTCAGTCCGCCTGGAAGAATTCCTTCCTTATTGACCCCTTTATAGATACATTCTTTAATCTGCTGCCAGATATAAAGCGCTTCCTGTCTCGTTTCTTCCTGAGTTCTCCAGCTTTCCTCATTCATGAAAATCAAATCTGAAATTTTATCAAATCCCAGCTTTTCACAATATTTTGCAATATCCGAAGCCTTATGACAGGGATACAATGTACGTACACACTGCTTTTGAATTGAGTTTTTTTCCTGACTGGCAATGAAACCACCTCCTACAGAATAAAAATCCTGCACCAACTCTGTCCCATCTTCGAAAACAGCTCTGAAGATCATTCCGTTCGGGTGAAAATCAAGGCTCTTTTTCATATTTAAAATCAAATGATGCCCGTAGATAAATGGAATAACTTTCTCACCTCCCAGATTAATGGTTTGAGTACTTTTGATATAATCTATTTTCTCATCAATTTTTGAAGTATTGATCGTCTTAAAATCTTCTCCATTTAAACCAAGCATTCCTGCAATATCAGTTCCGTGCCCTATTCCCGTTTTTGCGAGTGAGCCAAAAAATTCAAGAAAAACCTCTTTAACTTCTTCGATTGATCTTTCTCTTTTTATAATCCTGATAAATGCAGCAGCTGCATTCCAAGGTCCCATCGTATGCGAACTGGATGGGCCTATCCCTACTTTAATAATCTCAAAAACCGATATTGATTCCATAAATGATTCGTCATTTTCCTCAAAAACAAAGATACATGATAAATCCTAATATATGCATAGCAAAATCCCAGATTTATTTGGTTTTGGTAGCCCATAAAATAAGTATTTTTGTAATTGAGCTGATCCTGTGAATTTCAATCAAATATATCATTACACGGTTCTTTTTAATCATTTTTTTAAATGGAAACATTAATTAAAAACATTTTACAACATGTCAAACTAAGTCCTGAAGAAATAGCTGCCTGTAAAGGTTTCTGGACAGAAAGAACATTGGAAAAAGGTGATTTTCTATTGAGAAACGGGGAAATCTGCCGCTATGACAGTTATATTATTTCGGGAGTCCTAAAAGCCTTTTGCATCAATGAAGAAAACGGAAATGAAGAAATCCTCTTTTTGGCTATTGATCATTGGTGGGCAACAGATATTGCCAGTTTTTCAAAACAAAAACCTTCCATTTATAATATACAGGCGGTGGAAAAAACAAAGCTCTTACAGATCAGCCACCAGTCTTTTCAAAAAATGCTGAAGGACATTCCATCCTTGGAAAAATACTTCAGAATTATTCTGGAAGGCTATCTTGGAACCCTTGAAAAAAGAGTTGTATTCAATCACATGTACAAAGCCGAACAAAAGTATTATGATTTCCTGGATACTTATCCTGATATTTCATCGAGAGTTCCTCAGTATCTGATTGCATCCTATTTGGGAGTTTCTGCAGAATTTATCAGCAGAATCCGGAAAAAAAATAAATCCTCTTGAACTAGATCAATTTTTCAGGATTAAATAATCAGGAATTTTGCTGGTATAAATTCTTAACAAATGAAAATACTGATTATTAATGCCAGTGTAAGAAATGAAAGATCTTACAGCAGAAAACTGACCCAGCTTTTCGTTGAAAACTGGACAACCAAATATCCTCTTGATACTTTCACTTATAGAGAAGCCGGAACTGATACGATTCCTAATATTGATGAATCCTGGATCGCAGGAGCATTAAAAAAATCTTCAGACAAAACCGAGGAAAACCAAAAACCTTTGCAACTCAGTAATGTACTGGTCAAAGAGCTCAAAGAACACGATGTATATGTCATCGGAACTCCCATGTACAACTGGTCCATTCCGTCCGGATTAAAAGCTTATATTGATCAGGTAATGCGGATTAATGAAACCTGGAAATTCAGATCCGGAGTTCCGGATGGCGATTATGTAGGGCTTCTTGAAGACAAAAAGCTTTTTATTCTCTCAACCCGTGGTGATACCGGATATGGAGAGAATGAAAAGAACGGACACGTCAATTTTCAAACGACTTATCTAAAACATATTTTCGGAATTATGGGGGTGAATGATGTTACCATTCATTCCTTAGATAATGAAGAATTTGGCGGTGAAGTCTTTGAAAATTCTAAAAACAAAATCTTTGAAACGATTGAATCCATTCAATAAATTATTTTTGATTTTAATTAATATAATTCAGGACATTAGGTATAACTTAATGTCCTTTCTGTTAACTGAAACTTTCCTCATGTTGAGAAAGGTCAAGCCCTTTATTTTCGGACTCTTCAGAAACTCTGAGCGTAATAATAGAATTGGTAATCTTATATAAAAGCAGCGAACCGAAGAATGTAAAAGCAGAAACCAAAACCAAGGCTGCCATATGATGAAGAAAAACATCAATTCCTCCATGAAGCAGACTCGCTTTCTCACCATGTGCAAAAATAGCAGTAAGAATCATCCCCATAATCCCTCCTACTCCATGGCAGGCAAAAACATCCAGCGTATCATCTATCTTCTTTAAGACTTTCCAGTTGACCATCACATTAGATACGATCGCTGTAATAAACCCTATGAAAAGGCTTTCCTGAATACTTACAAAACCACATCCGGGAGTAATCGCCACAAGTCCTACTACTGCTCCGATACACGCACCCAAAGCGGAAACACTTCTCCCGTTAATTCTATCGAAAAAGATCCAGGTCATCATCGCTGAAGCAGAGGCTATTGTAGTTGTTCCGAAAGCAGTGGCTGCAGAAGCAGAAGCACTCAATGCAGATCCCGCATTGAAACCAAACCATCCGAACCACAGCATTCCTGTTCCCAAAAGCACATACGGAATATTGGAAGGCTCATGATGCGGATTTTTTCGGTTTCCAACCACCATGGCTCCCGCAAGTGCTGCAAAACCGGCACTCATATGCACTACGGTTCCACCTGCAAAGTCTTTTACTCCAAAATATTTGTTTAAAAGGCCGTCAGGATGCCATACCATATGACAAAGCGGTGTATAAATAAAGATGCTGAAAAGAACGATGAATAATAAATAAGAAATAAAACGAACCCTCTCCGCAAAAGATCCGGTAATTATAGCCGGAGTAATAACGGCAAATTTCATCTGAAATAAAGCAAAAAGGATAAACGGAATAGTAGGAGCCATCATTTTATGAGGCAGATTTCCTACCCCGTTAAAAAAGGGATAACTGAGAGGGTTTCCAATGATACCATAATGTTTCCCGGCAATAGTAATACCCAGAGATTCACCGAAAGACAAAGAAAAACCTACAACTACCCAAACCATAGAGATGACTCCTAAAGCGATAAAACTCTGCAGCATGGTAGAAATCACGTTTTTTCTTCCAACCATTCCTCCGTAAAAAAAGGAAAGACCTGGTGTCATCAGCAGAACAAGTCCTGCGGCGGCAAGAATCCAGGCGACATCAGCCCCTACAATTTTATCTTCAGTTAAAAATTCTCCTGTATCAGGAATATCCGCAGCCGGATTCCAGAACAAACCTCCGATTGCTACGAGCGTGATAACAGAGAATGAAACGATCCATTTTAATCCTATTTTCATAAAATTTATATTTAACCCTATCAAATTTAAATATAAATTCTATAAAAATCATATTTTTCATCAAAACACCCCTATAAAAAAACCATTTAAAACATAATTTATTAATTTTCACAAAATACTTCCTTCAGTATTTTGGAAACTTCTTTGGATTTCGTAGCCGGAAAAAGATGTGTTCCTCCTTTTACCACATAATCCGGTTTGGAATAACGGATGGGAAAAACAATGTCTTTATCACCCAGGATCTGAATCACATGAGGATTTTCTTCAAACTTCCATTCTGAAACTTTTTCTACAGACCATTTCAGATAATAAGGATTTCTTACTTTAAAATATTGCAGAAGCTTTGGATTTTTAGGATCAAAAAGCTTTCGGACAACAGCATATACATTGGCGGCTTTATCATTGAACAGGCCTACAGGCAATAATCTGGGGATTTTGGTAACCTCTCCTGTTTTGATGAATTTTGATTTTTCCTTATCAGATTTTATACTTCCAAGGATCACCACTTTCTCAGCAGGCTTCAATTTATCAATCTCCTGAACAATTATGCCTCCAAAAGAATATCCCAGCAGGCAGAACGGCTCAGAATCATCTACTTTATCCGCCATTCTTTTGACATAGGCATCGAAAGGCTCATTTTTTTCAGGAATAAGCCAATCTATAAAAATCAATTCACAGTGTTTGGGAAACTCTATTCTTTCAAGGACTTTAAAGTCTGCTCCCAGACCGCTAACGATATAAATTTTCATACTACGAATTTATAAAAAATACAGAGAAACAAGGAATGGCTTACCACAAATCTTCGGCTCAACAAAAGCATAAAAAATGAGCAGCTCTGATGAACTGCTCATTTTTGTATGGATTGTATATTCAATCTTATTTTTTCTTCTTCGGAACCCTATTCTCGTTATCCAGCATTTCTGTAGTAACTTTGAATTGGATATCCATTTCGTTCTTAATGAAATAATCTTTCAATGAAGACTGGTAGAATACTTTAAAGTCTCTTCTGTTCAGAGAGAACTTTGCAGACTCAATAGATGTGGTGAACTGAGTAACGTATACATTCGCAGGGAAAGAGATTGTTTTTCTCACGCCTTTAAGGGTAAGGTCACCGTACACTGTAGAATTGTATTCACTGTTTGCTAAAGGAATAATTTTAGTCAAATGGAATTTTGCAATAGGGAATTTTTTTACTTCAAAGAAGTTTGTGCTTTTCAGGTCGTTGGTAAGCTTGATCTGATCCTCATCAGAAACATCTCCCGCCATCATACTTCTCATATCTATTACAAACTCTCCATCTACCAGAACCGTGTGGTCAAAGTTGAATTTTCCGCTCTTTAGCTTTACTGTTCCTGAGTGGGAAGAAGCCTCGGTTTTCACCACCTTATACCCCCACCATCTGATCTCTGATGAAGTCACTTTTGCAACCTTATCAAATTTCTTTTGGGCAGAAACAAATGATATACTTGCGCACACCATAGCAAACAATAGTAATCTTTTCATTCTTTTTTATTTACAATTCAACAAAAATAAAAAAAAGTGTAGAACTTCTACACTTTTAATAATCTTTTTTTGATTAATTTATTGAGCAGTTACCTTTACAAGCATATCAATATCATCTTTCACAAAAACATCCTGCATAGTAGACTTGTAAGCTACATCAAATTTCTGTCTGTCGAAAGAGAATTTGTTTGATACTAAACTTACTACTCCTTTGCTGTAAGAAATTTTAGCAGGGAAAGAGATTGGGCTTGTTTTTCCTTTTACAGTAAGGTTTCCGGTTACAAGAGAATTATAAACTTTATCGTTGTTTTTCTTTACTCCTGTAATTTTGAAGCTAGCAGTAGGGAATTTTTCAACTTCAAAGAAATCACCATTCTTAAGGTGTCCGTTTAATTTCTGCTGATATTCTCCTGTAAGGTCAGTAGAGCTGATAGAAGTCATATCCAATACAAAGCTTCCACCTACCAATTGGTTTCCTTTCATTACCATATCTCCAGACTTTACTTTTACAGTACCGTCGTGAGAGCTAGCCTCAGATTTTGCTACTTTATATCCCCACCAGTGTACATCAGACGCTACTACTTTTTTTGACTGTCCGAAAGCTAAACCACCAGCTAAAACTGCTAATAAAAATATTTTTTTCATTGAATAGAGTTATTTACTTATTTAATGAGGCAAAGGTAGGTATCTTATTCAATAGATTTCATTGATGTATATCAATAAAATTTATTATTTTCATGAATAATATCATCTCAAAAAAAAACTCCGAATTTCTTCGGAGCTCTGTTTTATACTTGATAGTAAGCCGTATAAAGCGCTATACCATTTAATGCTGTATGATTTTGCTTGACCAGATAGATCGGGATATTTTTAAGCATTCCCTCCATTTTATCACTGATCTTGAATTTTTCATAGAATTTTGCTTTGTCAATATATTCTCTGACCATCTGAGGGATATCCCCGGCAATCAGTAATCCTCCGGTAGCTTTTACTTTTAATGTCAGGTTGTTTGCTTCTCTTGCCAGAAACTCAAGGAAAGTATCTAAAGCGATTTTGCAGATTAATACATTCTCTTCGATTGCCGCTTTATAAAGTTCTTCCACAAAATTTCCCTGTGCAAGACGTTCTCCCAGCCATTCCGGTTCAGGATGCCTTTTCACATCTCTTAAAAATCTATAAATATTGAATAACCCTGACTTGGAAAGTACATTTTCCCAGCTTACAATACCGTAGATATTATTTAAAAACTGGTAAAATTCAACTTCTACATTGGTTCTTGGTGAAAATTCTGAATGTCCTCCTTCTGTAGCGAAAGGTCTCAGGTATTTTCCGTCAAAGAAATATCCGGCTTCACCCAGTCCGTTTCCGGGAGCAAGAACCGCTACATTTCCTTTTTCAAGATGTCCGCTTGTATAAATAGCTTCCAGATCGTTATCTTCAAGAAGAGCCATTCCGTAGGCAGAAGCCTCAAGGTCATTCAGCATGTCTACTTTTTCAAACCCAAAATCACGGGCATATTCTTCAATATCTAAATTCCAGCCCAATCTTGCAGGACTGCTTTTTCCGTCAAGTACAGGACCTGGCACTGCCATTCCCAGACGTTTTATATTTTGCAATTGGTTATCCTGAATAAACTTCTTTAAAATATCTGAAAAAGAAGCGTATTCTTTGGTTGCATATTTATTTTGTACTTTTATCTCAAGACCTCCGTTCCCGGAAACGAAATAGCCTAAGATTGTTATATCTTCACGGAGGCTTGCCCCAATGATAGAAACATTATCATTATTACTGTTCTCTACTCCTGGTAAATAAAGTGGAAATTTTGGATTCAGAATCATAACCTCAAATTTTACCAAATATAATAATAGTTTTTGTAAATCCTGCACAGAACAAAAAAACCTTTCCACTTTCGTGAAAAGGTTTTGGTTAATAATTGTTTATATATTAAATCTAACTACTTTCCTAATGGAATATTGTAACCGAATCCTACACCGATATTCCCCACATTATAGTCCTGACCTGGCAAATCTCCTTTTGTTCCTACAAAAACCTTTTGGTATTGTACGAAGAAATTCCAGTCTCTGTTGTGGTAACCGATCTCCGGTTTAAGGTAGAAACCTCCGCTTGCTCTTTCAACATTGGTGTTGGATGCAACCGTTTTATCTCCTACTAAGAAACCATATCCTAAGTCTGTTCCGAAATAGAAGCCGGTTTGTTTTGGATAAATTCTGATTAAAGCAGCTACAGGAACTACCCCTACATCATTATTTTTATATCCGTTGTTCTCTTTTCCAAAGTAGTGAGTATATCCTGATGCGATACCTAATCCAAATCCTGGTGTAATCAGGTTTTGGTAAGCTACATCCACTCCTACTGCAGCGGAAAGATTATCAGCGGGAACTGCTAAACCAACATTTGCACCTACTTTGATCATATTATTCATTTGAGAACTTTGGGCGCTTGCTATACCTGCTGTTAAAATACCAGCCAGTACTATTGCTTGTTTAAACATTTTCATAACTCTAATTTTAAAATTTTACTAAACAAGAGGATGTAAAAATCATGCCAAGCAAGCATTTTTCTTTGATTTTAACACCATTAAAAAACATAAAGTAATGAATATCAATATATTATTTTTAACAAAATTTAAATATTTGTTTAACAAAAATTATCAAAAAATTGATCCCAAAAAGTGAATTAAAGAAAAAGAAAGGAAACAAGAAGATGGAGCCCGGAAGTAATATCCTGTTATATAAAAACCCACGTCTGTTATAATTAAAAGAAAAGAAAATTTCTCCTTCCTGCAGACATAGCTTCCAGCCTGACACGACAATATTAACAATCCTTAACCCGTTATCATTTTAACCTTTTTCTTCAAAATACATCAAAAAATAAATTCTCCACGATGGCTGATTCATTATTAAAAAACAAGCATTTTCTTTGGCGAGCGGGTTTTGGTGTTGGTATTAATCAAATTGATGATTTGAAAAATAAAAACATTAAAACGTTAATGAATGAATTATTTAAAGAAGACCACTTCAGCGAAATTTCCTATGATACTCCTGATCCGGTTTCTGTGGCAGATTACATGAACAGTACAGCTCCTGCGGAAAAGAAAAAAGAAATGCAGCGGATCAACAGAGAGCAAAATAATGAACTGAATCTCAATTTTCTGAACACAATTGTAAACAGCACGGAACAGATGAGGGAAAAAATGGCATTTTTCTGGCACGGACATTTCGCCTCAAGAGTAGTTAATCCAAAATTCAACAGACAGCTTTTAAATACCATCCGAAAGAATGCACTGGGAAATTTCAAAGATCTGCTTTTTGAAGTGAGCCAGTCGCCGGCTATGCTTAATTTTCTGAATAATCAACAGAATAAAAAGGATCATCCTAATGAGAATTTCGCCCGCGAGGTCATGGAACTCTTTACCATGGGAAGAGGTAACTACACTGAAAAAGACGTAAGAGAAGGAGCAAGAGCTTTTACCGGATGGAGTTACGATAAGGAAGGAAATTTTAAAGAAAGAAGAAACCTTCATGATGAAGGCAGCAAAACCTTTTTAGGCAAAACAGGCAACTTTGATGGAAGCGATGTTCTCAATATTATTCTTGAACAGAAAGCAACTGCACTCTTTATTACAACAAAGATTTATAAATTCTTTGTCAATGAGAAACCAGATCAGGATATCGTCAATAAGCTCAGCACCAGTTTTTATAATTCCGGATATGACATCAAAAAACTGATGACTGAAATATTTTCAAGCACATGGTTTTATGATCAGAAGAATATTGGCAACAGGATAAAATCACCTGTAGAACTGATGGCAGGTATCATGCGAATCCTTCCTATGCATATTCAAAATCCTGAAAACCTCATCGTTTATCAGAAATTATTGGGACAGATGCTGCTTTATCCACCCAATGTTGCGGGATGGCCCAACGGAAAATCATGGATAGACAGTTCTACCCTGATGGTAAGGCTTCAGATTCCACAGATCTGGTCCGGACTTCGGCCTTTGGAATACAGTCCCCGACAGGATGATGATATTGATATGGGAATGAAATCCCACGAAACAGCTTTAAACAAAAGCTTTAAAAACCCGAATATTACCATCGACTGGGAACGTATTGAAAAACTTTTTAACAATAAAAACTGTGAAGATTATCTTCTTCAGAATATCCAAAGTCTTGATATGAACTCTGTAAAGAATTTTTCTGATAAGAGTATAAAAATGAATATCATCAACCTCATGTCTACCCCGGAATACCAGTTAATGTAGGGAAAAGGCTGTAGGTTGCAGGTAGCAGTTAATAGTTGTTGCAGTATAGCTTTGCTACCATTTATTTATTTTTAATAAACGTTAGTAAAAATGCGGCCCATACAATTTAAAGCGGCAACTTACAACCTGCTGCCTACCACCTGTAACCTTTTATCCTAAAAACAAAATTATGTTAATCAAAAGAAGAGAATTCCTTAAGATAAGTTCACTGGCTACCGCTTCTATGCTGATGCCCAATTTCTTAAAAGCCATGACGCTGGACGAAGCTTTGAATCCCAATCAGAATATTCTGGTAGTTCTTCAGTTTACAGGTGGAAACGATGGTTTGAACACCATTATTCCTGCTAAAAATGATATTTATTTCAGAGAAAGAAAAACACTGGCCATTCAGGATTCAATACAGCTTACTGATGAAGCAGGAATCAATCCGTCTCTCTCCTATTTTAAAGAACTTTTTGATAACGGAGAACTGTCTGTGATGAATAATGTAGGTTACCCTAACCCTGACAAATCCCATTTCCGGAGTATGGACATCTGGCAGTCGGCAAGCAGAAGTGATCAGTTTCTGGAAACAGGCTGGCTGGGACGTTTTCTGGATGAAGAATGCTATCGCTGCGACCATCCTACCCAGGCGCTGGAAGTGGATGACATGCTAAGCCTTGCCCTGAAAGGAGAAAATAATAAAGCTTTTGCCTTTAAAGACCCTAAAAGGCTCTATCAAACCAGCCAGGAAAAATATTTTAAATCTCTTTACGACCACCATCATGATGATGAAACAGTCTCCTATCTTTATCAGACATTAGGTTCCACGATTAACAATGCAGATTATATTTTTGAGAAAAGCAAAGCCAAAAAGACAGAACAGATTTATCCTAATTCACAGCTGGGAAAAGACTTTAAAACCGTAGCTTCTTTAATAAAATCCGACATCAATACACAGGTCTACTATCTTTCAATCGGAAGCTTTGATACCCATGTCAATCAGAATGACAGGCAAAAAAAATTATTCAATGACATCAATGAAGCAGTAAAATCCTTTGTAGCAGACATGAAAAGTAATGACCTTTTCAAAAATATACTGCTGATGACCTTTTCGGAGTTTGGTCGTCGCGTAGCACAGAACGCCAGCAACGGAACGGATCACGGAACAGCCAATCAGATGTTTTTTATCAGCGGAAACCTTAAAAAGAAAGGTATTCTGAATGCTCTTCCTGATTTACAGAATCTGAATGAGGGCGACCTGATCTACAAGGAAGATTTCAGAAAAGTATATGCTACGATTCTGAAAAACTGGCTTAAAGCAGATTCTTCTAAAGTATTGGGATGGAAGGATGGTATTTATGATTTTGTGTGATCTATTGAACCGCAAAAGCGTTTGAACACTTAAGTTATTTTAAGATACTACTAAATACTTAAGAAGTGCGCTTAAGTTTTTACTTTAAACTATAATAAAACTGTTTAGATTCCTACGAAATGACAAGATGAAGGATAGACCATTATTCCAATTATGTCATTCCGTAGGAATCTAGCCCATGTTATCTGTCAAAAAAGTATCAAAGCTATATCCATAAACATGTTTGAGTTGAAAACGTAAGCATTCCCTTCCACTGGAGGGGTGGCAAAAATTCAAAGAATTTTTGACGGGTGGTTTTCAATGTTTCTTCCACATTCCTTACAAATAACAAAAAAGAGACTGTACATACTCATGACAGTCTCTTTTTCAATAATTTTAAATTTTAACTACTTTTACTTTAAGCTGTAATCTGCTTTGGTTCTTTTTCATTCTGATCTTCTTTTTTATCAAGTTTCTCAGATATTTTTTTAACAATATATTCTATCGCTATAGGTGCCAGGATTGCAATTAATGCTTTAAATATTCTCGATTTCATAATATGGTTTTATTAGGTTATTAATACAATTTCCAAGCCAAGATAAAAATGTAAAAATAAATTATCTTCAACAGCACTTTACTAATCGTACACATAATCGGTGAAATTAAAAATAAAAAAATACTCACTATACCTACCAATTTTCTCAATTTAAAAACATCTTAAATATCATTATGGAAAACTTTTTTAGTATCCAAAATATCGATATAATTTTACTGTATGAAACATATAGAAAAATTAATTATAAAGTACTTACAGGTAGGATTAACTCAGCAAGAAGCATCCGAACGGTTTAAAAATGATGGCATTAACACTAACAGTTTAAGTTCAATTGAAAGCGAATCAATAAAATCAAAGAATTTTATGAAGCAAAAACATTGTTTCACCTTGCTTGCATTCTATATAATAAAAAAGTTTTAGTAAATATATATTCCCACAAGTGGGATTTAAAAAAATATTATATAATTGTATTGTTAATTAATTAAAAAACAAAATTGTATGAAAACATTTAAAAAACTTTCGAGAGAAAATTTAAAAACAATTAGTGGGGGTGCTTTAGGTATGAGTGAAAACTTAGAACCAGTTGGAGCTGGTACATATGCTTGCTGTATAGGTACTAAATGTAGTTCTACTGTTGTTGTAACGACAACTGATGATCTTACTTGTACTACCCCTGGCTCTGTATTAGTTAAATTGTAAAATTTTATAGTTGGTCATTTAAAATAAATGACCAACTATATTTTAATAAAATTATGAGAAACTTATTTTTGCTAATTTATTTTATTTCGAGTTTTGTTTATGGGCAGAATATTAGATTTGTTTATAATTATACCTCTATTCCTGATAGTTTAAATAAAAGTAATGCCATAAATGAGATAACGATTTTAGAATTAGATAAAAAAGGAGGAAAATCCATCTTTTCTAGCCTAAAAAAAATAATTTCAGACTCAACTATGCAAATAAATGCAGGAAAAGGAATTTATATATTTCCTGATCCTCTGATCAAAACACAATATGTTATTGAAAAAGATATAGAAAAAAAAGATTTATTTTTTTACACTCAAAATCATACTATAAACCCTGTCTTTAAGGTAGAAGATAAAAGGAAAATGGATTGGGAAATTTTAAAGGAAAAAAAACAAATTTTGTCATATCCTGTACAAAAAGCAACTACAGTATTTGGGGGAAGAAAGTGGAACGCATGGTTTACACAAGATATACCTATTTCAGATGGGCCATATAAATTTAATGGTCTACCAGGATTAATACTTCAAATATGTGATGCTACTAATAGTCATTGCTATAATCTAATTGGCATTTCAAAACTTCGGAATAATTCTTATAAGATACTCGAAGACAATTCATATAGAGGATTTAAAATAATAAGTTTAGAACAGTATATAGATTCAGTAAAAGAATTTAAAAGAGATCCTATGAAAAGTGTCAGACAGAAAATATTCAGGAATGAAATTTTTTTTAGTAGTGAACAGCAAAAATCTGAGTACCTAAGGAATATTGAAAAAGAATTAAAAAAAGAGATCTCAGAAAACAATAATCCCATAGAAATTTATAAATAATTAAAAATTCTATTCTGGATTTTCTATATCTCCAAAAAAAATCAATATTGACAAGTTTACTATACGATGTATTCCCAAAGTAACATTTTGCAGCCGCCCATTATAGTTTTAACTAGAATATTAATATTATAAACACCTTACAAATCAATCTGTTTTAAGTACTAAATCTTTCCTTAGGTTTTACCATCTAAGTAATATTTAAAATAAAGTTAATTCTCATCAGGAACAATAAGGCTTTGGTAGTTTTTACGACCGGCATTGAACTTTTCTTCCATTTTCACTCTTAATTTACGGGGTTTATGAACAATCAGACTATCCCCAAACCCAAGCAGCAATCTTTCTAATTCAAAATTGATCTGAACACATATTTTGAATAAAGTACCGTCCTGATCTTCCCTGATGATTTCCTGGCTTTTGTGCAGTGGCTTGGTCTTCACATAAGGCGCATTTCCAGAATCTACCCAGAAAATAACATTTCTCGGGTCCATTGATTCCGAAACGGTAACTCCTACAATATCTTTGAAATATTCATCTCCATCCAGATCCTTATCAATATATGGAAGACTTTCATCTGTTTCAATATTTTCCATTCTGTCCAGAGCCAGATTGTACATTTTCTGTTTATAAAGACAGATCAGAAACCAACGGTTATTGAATTCCTTCAATAGCTGCGGATGCACAGTAAATACATTGGATTCTCTTGCCGTAAAGCTTTTGTAAAGAATCTTCAGTACTTTTTTATTCGCAATACTTTCATACAGAATATCAATATGTTCCAGGCCTTTCAGCTGTTCATTTTTATCCAGGTGAATAATTGATTTCTGGCTGGTTGACTGAATTGAATCTTCCAGTTTCTGAATAACCCCATTCATCTCTTTGAACATAGAAAAGTCCTTGAACTGTTTTAAAATCTGAACTGCATTGTTCATAGCTTTCAGGTCACTTTCATTCACAGAAATATTATGAATACTGTAGTCAGGATCACTGTAGCGGTAATATTTTCTTTCGTAGACTTCAATAGGAGCCTCATATCCGAATTTTTCACTCCGCATATTCTGAAGATCGAGCTGAACCGTCCGCTTACTTACATAGGATTCTTTTCCTTCAAATTCAAATAATGCTTCCGAACATTCATCAATGAGGTCTTCCAGCGTATATTTCCTGTATTTGTTTTTAAGACATTTGTCTAATGTTTTATAACGGATCAGAGCGTTTTTATTGGATGACATACCTTAGTGTTTAATGATTGGTGTTTTTAAATAAGCTCTTCACTTATTTGTTTTTGCTCTTTTCTAAAAACTATTTTTCCTTTAAGGCATTTTCGTCAAAAGTAATTCCCTCCCAGCCAAACTTCATAAAGTTTCGGATATTCTGATGATCACTTCCTTCAGGGTTTTTCAAAACATCTTCCCTATAGAATTCTCCAAAGAGCCAAAGTGTTTCTTCTTTAGTCAGATCCTGAATGCTTGCAAAACTGAAAACTTTACACGAACCATTGTTCTGTCCTGCCTGATTCGTAGTATCCCCATTTTGAAAAGCTGTAGGTGTAAACTCATAATGATCATCAATGTGCGCAATAACGTCACCAAACTGGATGGTTTCCGGGAAATGTCTTAATTGTTCTAATAGTACCATAACTGCAGATTTTAATTTTGTTTTATATTGTTTCAGGCTTATTTGCCAATGTATGGATCAGCTTTTTCGCCTTTTTTATAACTTTTTTGTAAAAATAATTAAAATTTCTTTATCTACGCAAAACTATTGCGCAATAATGATATTACTTTGCATCATCAAAATGAAACAAAATGGAATTTAATGGAAATCATTTAATCGAATTAGGATATAGACCGGCAAAATGGTTTAAAGATGCCATTAGCTATATCAACGAGAATAATCTGGATGAACATCAGATCGCAGAATATCTGGTACAGTTCAAACAGCCGGATCTTATTCCGCTTCATGAAACCGCTAAAGATTTTATGATCAACATACGTGCAGAACACGAAAGTGAAAATGATAATGTAGAAAAAGTAATCAGAACCATGAAAGTGCTGATGAAAACCCCTACACTAATTGGTGGAGCTATAATGCCTGATGCCTGCCCTACAGGTCCTGAAGGTCAGATTCCGGTAGGAGGTGTGGTTATTGCCAGGAATGCCATTCATCCGGGATTTCATAGTGCAGATATCTGTTGTTCTGTAATGCTGACAGATTTTGGAAAAGCAAATCCTAAAGATGTTCTGGATGCTGCGCATTCTGTAACACACTTCGGGTATGGAGGAAGACCAAGAGGAGAACAGATGCCGATGTCTCAGGAACTGATGGATGCCTTCAGAGAAAATAAATTCTTAAATGATGAAAAACTAATCAGCATTGCCCGTTCTCATATGGGAACTCAGGGAGACGGAAACCACTTCCTGTTTGTAGGAATTTCCAAAAATACCGGAAATACGATGATGGTAACGCATCACGGATCCAGAGCACCGGGAGCAGCATTATATGATAAAGGGATGAAGGCTGCCAACCGTTTCAGACAGGAAATATCTCCTGAAACACTGAGAGAAAATGCCTGGATTCCTTATGATACTGAAGAAGGGAAATCCTATTGGGAAGCACTTCAGCTGATCAGACAATGGACAAAAGAAAACCATACGTCTCTTCATGATGCCGTACTGAACAAGCTGGAAATGGAAAAGGAAAACAGATATTGGAATGAACATAACTTCGTTTTCAAAGATGGAGATCTATTCTATCATGCAAAAGGAGCTACTCCGCTGGATGATAAATTCATGCCTGATATCACCGGACCAAGACTGATTCCGTTGAATATGGCAGAACCGGTACTGATTGTTCAGGGAAAAACAAATGAAAGAAACATGGGTTTTGCACCGCATGGAGCCGGAAGAAACTTCAGCAGAAGCCAGCATAAAAGATCTTTAGCTCATAAAACAACTGAAGAAATTTTCAATGAGGAAACAGAAGGATTAGATATCCGTTTCTACTCTAATGAGGTTGATATTTCTGAACTTCCGAGCGCTTATAAAAGTGCTAAGAACGTAAGAGCTCAGATTGAGGAATACGGACTTTGCGAAGTTCTGGATGAAGTGATGCCTTACGGATGTATCATGGCCGGAGATGTTGAGAAGAATGCTCCATGGAAGAAAAAGAAGAAATTCAGAAAAACATGATTTTTAATAATTAAATCTATAACTAATAACCAACCTTACGGGTTTTAGAAACCCGTAAGGTTTGAATAAAAGCAATAACCCAATTTTACAGCACTAAAAAGTTATTTTTAAAGAAAAAATTAAAGGCAAAGAAAGTTCCTATATTTCCAGATTTACTTTCCGCCTTTTTACAAATTTTAAGGCAAAGGGAGTTCCTATATTTTTTTGGATAAATTACTCCCCGCTTTTTATAAACTATAGGTAAAAGGAGTTCCTATACCCTTCACTTTTAATGAACCTACTCCTCACTTATTTTTTAAAATTAAAACAATGAAAACACTACAATTATTCAATGCTGTATTGGCTAGAAAATCCGATGAAAAGCCATTTATTTCTGATGATGGTTTTATCATTGAGCCTGATGCTTTATGGGCGAAAAATGAAATCATCTCTTATTATGCAAAGGAAAAACTGAATGGAAATGATTTGAATAAAACGTTCCATAAATCCTGGGAGAAAATAAAAAATACTTCCAGAATCGAATTGTTTTTTGAACAGATCAGACATTATATTTCAACCTATGGAAGTAACTTTCAGAGTGAAATTTACATTCCTGCTGAAATACTGAATGTTCCTGATATGAAGCTGGTTTTTAAAGTCATTAAAGCTTATACAACAGAAGAAATGCAGGAAAAATGCCTTTCTCTCCTAAAGTCAGGAATTGCTTTGAAAGAAGAAACCATTGATGATTTGCTGTATATTCTGCATACGGAACTGGAATATGATTTCACTGGAAAAGAAAATATCAGAAATAAGGAAGCCATTATAAAAATAGCTGATCTATACGATATTTATCCAGAAAATCCAGTTGAGTTTTTCCGTTATGTTATTTATAAAACGACCCATACCACACTTTTAATCAAAAACGATGATTTAATTGGTTTAATTAAGCAAAGTAATTTTGACCCAACCTATCTGTTTGAAAGCTTTGGTATGGAAAAAATAGCAGAAATTTTCAACAGATTTAAGCCATTATTCCTTGCTTATAAAAACAGAGCACCAAAAGCAATCAATAAAATTTCAAAGCTATCTAAAGTACATCATAAGCCATTGATTTCAAACCCATTGAATGATGCTACAAATACATTACTGGAAAACAGTGATTGGCATTGGCTGGAAAATGCGACACCGTTCGCATTATTCAAAGCATTATCAGCATGTTATTCAAGAATGTATGGCCAGGATACTTTTGTCTATAGAGTCAGAAATGGAAAATCGTGGGTGAAAAAAGGTAAGGAAACTTATGTGAATCAGTTCAACTATGATTTTATTTTAGATTTTCTGAAACTGAAATATGAAAACCTTTCCGGAAAGAAATTCTATTTCCCGGAGAATGTAGAATTTGCATTACCAACTTCTGAAAAAATGTTTGTTGGAAATATTCCTACCGGAACCCGTTTTTATGGTGAAAGACTGGCCGTTGGTATTTATTGGGAAGATAAATGGGGCGCTAATGACCTTGACCTTTCAGGAGTGAATATCGATGGAAAAATAGGCTGGAATGCGGCGTATAATCACGGTGATGGACAATTGATGTACTCCGGAGATATGACTTCTGCTCCCAACGGGGCTGTGGAATATCTTTACGCCAATAAAGGGCAATGTGCACCAACACTTGTCATGAACAACGTTTTCAGTGGAGATGCTAATTGCGGATATAAAATCGTCATCGGAAAAGGAGATAACATTTCTTACGACTATATGATGAATCCGAACAGTCTGTTTGCTGAAGCCAGGTGTAATTCTGTTCAGAAACAAACGATTCTGGGAATGCTGGTGACAAAAAACGAAAAGCAATGTTTCGTACTGTTGAATTTCGGAGCCGGGCATTCTCATGTTTCAGGAAATAGTCAGATTTCCATGATGGCAACGAGTGCACTGTATCAGCAATGGTATGATGCTATGCCTTTCAATGAGCTTGTAAAAGAGCTTGGAGCTGAGATTACGACAGAAAAATCCGAGGCTGACTTTGATTTTTCACTGGAAAGCCTGGAAAAAGATAGTTTTATCAGGATTTTTAAATAAATTCTTTCACGTCATCTGATTGTATCGGGTGGCGTTTTTTGTGGCTTGGGTTACGAGAACGTGGAAAAACCACCCCGTCAAAAATTCTTTGAATTTTTGCCACCCCTCCAAAGGAGGGGAATTTTTACGTCTTCAGTTGGGATATTGGCCAGCACTACACTTTACGAATAAAGAAGGCGGGATTCCTACGGAATGACAAACTGTGTGGATAGACCATCCTTGCAATTGTGTCATTCCGTAGGAATCCAACCTTCAAAATTTAGAATTACCTTATGTATTCTATTACAAAAGGTTTAAGCTTTGGCTAAAGCCCTTTGTAAAATTAATATTTATCAAACGGACTAAAGTCCGTTCCTATTGAAGATTGACATTGCCTGGATTCCTGCGGAATGACAACTGTACGGATAAAACCCTATTGCTATTGTGTCATTCCGTAGGAATCTAAACATCACATTATTCATAGTATAGCGTTTTCACACTCCCTATACGTTCATCTTTTTAACAGAAAAAATTCCTTCATTTACATCAATAATCACTTTCTTCCCATAATCAATCTGAATACTGAACATATTCTCCAGTGGAAACTGAAGTACAGTTTGAAGGATCAGGCGAATGACTCCGGCATGAGTAATGATAAGTGCTTTATTGGTCTCTTTTTTTTCAATCAATTCATTCCAGAAACTGACAACACGGGCCTGCATTTCAAGAAGATTTTCACCGCCAGAGGCATTTACATAAATAAAATCTTTGTACCAGGGATTAATTTCTTCTTCGGGAATATCGGTCCATTTTTTCATTTCCCAGTTCCCGAAATTCATTTCGCGAAGCCTTTCGTCTGTTTGATAATCAAATTTTAAAAAATCAGCTAAAAGATGGCAACGCTGAGAAGGACTTGAAATAATCATATCATAATCCTTGTCTATGTCCAACGTTTTAAAATCTTCAGTATAACCTTTCCGCAAAGGTATTTCAGCAAAACCATAACATAGGTTTTCAGGATTTTCTACAGCGGTATGACGGATTAAGTGAATTTCCATATGATGATTGTTCCTAAATAAAATAAAACTTCACAAACCTGCTGTACTGAACCCAGACAGTCGCCTGTATAACCACCAATGTATTTTTTAAAATACCAGCCCATATACATTTTCCCTGAATAAGCCAGAGCAAATGCAAAAATCAAACGCCAGTCCGGAATCAGGGTAAAAGCAATTAAAACACTGACGAATCCTACTAACAAAGCCATTCCATCTAAAGGTTTATTGGCCAGAGGTTTTGATTTGCTGGCATCAATATCGGTAACATATTGATGGGTATAAATCATCGTTCCCGAGATAAACCGGCTTACCGTATGTGATAAAACAATAATGCCCAGAACCCGAATTGCATCAACACCAGTACTTCCCAAAGCCTTGATACTGTAAAACTTCAAAGCAAAAAGAAGGATAATCCCGATGGTTCCATACGCTCCTACCCGGCTGTCTTTCATTATGGTCAGAATTTTTTCCTTTCCATATCCGCCACCGAAACTATCGCACATATCTGTAAAACCATCTTCATGAAAAGCTCCGGTCAACAAAACACTGGAGATCATCATGAGCACAATCCCAATTTCAAGATTAAAAAGCATCGTAGAAAGATAAAGAACCACTGCATTAATCAATCCTATGACCAACCCAACCCATGCAAAATATTTCTGAGACTTATTCATGATCTCACCGGAATACGGAATGGTAAACGGAACCGGAATTCTGGTGAAAAACATCAGTGCAGTTACAAAGTAGATCAGTTCATTTTTTATGGCTTTCATTTAGTCTTTATTTGATACATTTGCCCCCTCAAAACTAGACATTTCATTCAGGAAATTAACGGCACTCTGAATAATCGGATATGCCAATGCACAGCCTGTTCCTTCTCCGAGACGCAGATTCAGATTTAAAATAGCTTTTTCTCTCATCAATCCCAGCAGCTGGGGGTGAGCATTTTCATTGCTTACATGACAGAAAATACAGTTATTCAACACTTCAGGATTCTTTTTCCAGACAGTGGCTACAGCTACTGTTGCAATAAATCCATCTACCATGATCAGCATATTGTGATGATAAGCTTCTTCTATAGCCCCAATCATTTGGGCAATTTCTAATCCCCCAAAAGTTTGGGCAATTTCATCCTCGGTCATTTCAGACGGATATTTTTCTATGGCTTCTGTTAAAATGCTAATCTTATTCTGTAATTGATGGTCATTCAGTCCCGTTCCGCGTCCTATACAGTTTGTAATTGGAATGTCAAACAGTTTGCTCATCATCAATGAAGAAGCGGAAGTATTCCCGATTCCCATTTCTCCAAAACCAATAATATTGCAGCCTTTTTTCGCTATTTCAGATACTACAGACGATCCATTTTTAAGAGCCTGCTGATATTCTTCGGGAGTCATGGCTGGTTCTTCCAGAATATTACGGCTGGATTTTCTGATTTTTTTGTCCACCAGATTCAGACCCTCTGGGAAATCAAAATTGACTCCGGCATCCACAATTTTAATTGTAATATCATTCTGTCTGCAAAAAACATTGATGGCCGCACCTCCACCCAGGAAATTCATCACCATCTGATAGGTCACTTCCTGTGGGTAGGCACTTACCCCTGCTGTGGCAATCCCATGATCGGCAGCAAAAACCACCATATGAGGATTCAATAACTGTGGTGAAGTGGTCTTCTGAACCATCCCGATTTTGTGGGCAAGATGTTCAAGATGTCCTAATGCGCCCAGCGGTTTTGTCTTAAAATCAATTTTATGCTGTAATTCTGATGATAACATGGATGTTGATAGTTATGTTAAATGGAAAAGTGCAATATTAGTGAAATGGGGAGGATTTTGTATAATGTACAATGTAAAAAGTAAAATGTATTGAGGATAAGGGCTGGAAGTTGGAAACCGGGAACTGGAAGTTTAATAATCCTACTTTTAAGCTCTACAACTCTTAAGTATTCAAACTCTTCCATTCTCAAATCTTTTCACTCGGCTCTCTTACGCAAAAACTTTCCCCCCTCACCCACTTACTCTCTTACTCACAAACCCTCAAACTCTCTTACTCTCAAACCCTGCAACTCGCAACGCGAATTCCGCAACAAAAAAATCCTACGTAAGAACATTGCGCACCTCATCTTTTCCTTTGCATTATAAATCAAAAACAATGACACCAAAAATACTAGAAAAAATAAAAGAAGTTGAAGCGGCAAAAGGTGTAAAAGTCCTTCTTGCTGTAGAATCAGGGAGCAGAGCATGGGGTTTTGCGTCTCCTGACAGCGATTATGATATACGTTTTATATACCGTCATGAAAAGGATTGGTATCTTTCTCCCTGGGATAAGGATGAAACGATAGAATTCATGACAGAAGATGATCTGGACGGTTCCGGCTGGGATTTGAGAAAGACCTTTCATCTTTTACTGAAGTCGAATGCGGCCTTGCTGAGCTGGTTCTACTCTCCTATCGTCTATAAAGCAGATGAAGCGTTTGTAGAGCTGTTCAGACCTTTGGCTGATGCCTGCTTTTCTCCGATAGCGGTTTCTTATCATTATTTAAGCATGAGCAAGAAATATCTGGAAACCTGCAGAAGTAATGAAGTAAAATTAAAAAGTTACTTTTATTGCTTACGAACGACATTAACAGGAAAATGGATCATAGAAAAAGAAACTGTTCCCCCTGTATTGTTCAGTGATCTGCTTGTTTTAACAGATGCTACAACAAAACGAAAAATAGAAGATCTTGTTACACTAAAAGCGTCCAAAGGAGAATCTTATTACCATCCGAACGATTGGGAACTGTTTGAATTTCTTGAGAAAACGATAGCAGATAATGAAGAAAAATCAAAGAGTTTATCAGGAGGAAATGCGGATAAGGTTGAGATGGAGAGGGTTTTTAGGGAGATATTAAAATAACACGACAAAATTATCGTACGATAATTTTGTCGTACGATAATTTTGTCGTACGATAATTTTGTCGTACGATAATTTTGTCGTACATTGTTTCCAAATTACAAAATATGAAAAAAACATTTCCATTAGAACCCACAACCGGAACCATTAAGGATGAAAAAATTATTGGAAGAGATAAGGATATAACCAATATCCTAAAATCATTGAGAACCCAAAGTATCACTGTAGAAGAAATAAGAAGAATGGGTAAAACCCTTTTATTAAGGAAACTAGAATACACTTGTAATAACGATTTACTTTCTGAGTTTCAAAAAGACAACTTCAGAGCAGTATATTTTTCGCTTCAAGGTAAAAAAAATCTTGGTGAAGTTATCGACCTACTAATGAACAAATTAAAAGAGTTTACAAAATGGTATCAAATAGATTTTTCAAAAACATACAATCTCATGAGAGATCTGGCAGGTGCTCTTAAGATAAGTTCCGGACCTGTAGATCTTTCTGTTACACTTCCAGAGTTTAAAAGAAGTTGGAAAGACATTTTTTTCAAATTACTGGAAGACATTAGTAATACTCTTGAAAAAAATAACCAGAAATTAATATTGATATTAGACGAATTGCCAATAATGCTTTGGGACTGGTATAAAGCTAAAAAACACGATGAGGCAATCGAGCTCCTAGACATACTACGAGAAAGAAGACAAGAATTGGAACAAAAAGGATTAAGATTTATCTATTGCGGATCTATTGGTATAAAAGTTATCCTTCAAACTTTAAGAGAAGAATTAGATTATACGGGGGAACCAACCAACGATATGACAGAATATAATTTAAAACCTTTTTCAGTTGAAGAATCAAGTTTTTTAATGGAATGTTATATTTTATCAGGCTTTGAAGTGGACAATAATAACAAAAATGAAATATTAGAAAAAATACATCATTTGTCCAATGGACTTCCATTTTATATCGCAAATTTATTTATCATTATTCAAAATGAGTTTGATAGTAAAATTACATTAGCAGCCATAGAAGATTCTTACCAGCTAATTCTAAACGATCCAAAATATCAAAAAGCATTCAATCAATTAAAAGAAAGACTGGATACTTATTACCCTCAAAAGGCAAAACTAATGAAAACTATTTTATCAGTTCTTTCAAAAAATGAAAATGAGATGGAAGAATCTGAAATTTTATCCCAGATAGAAAACAAAGATGGAGATACTCAGGATGTTTTATATACACTTCTGGAAGATCATTACCTGATTAGAATAAATGATAATGGAGTTAGAAAATACGATTTTAAATACCTAATTTTTAAAGAATGGTGGAGAATAAACATAGCATAAATACGATACTGTCTTTTGGAGCTAAAAGTGTAAACCCTGAAATATTAGAAAGCCTTTTAACTGGAAGAGATAAGACAGCTAACTTCTTAGAAAAAAAAGTTGAAAGTGTTGTTGAAAATGGAGACAATCAATTCATTCTAGTAATAGGACAAAGAGGAATGGGGAAAACCCACCTTTTAAAAGTATTGCATTCAAGAATATGGCATTATACCAAAGCAAATAAATTAAAAATTGCTTATTTTGCAGAAGAAGAGTATGGCGTCGCCAATTTTTTTGATTTTCTTTTAAGGATATTAAATTCATTTATAAAATGGTATGAAAAAGATGAAAAATGGCTTCAGGAAGAATTGGAAAACTTACAGGAAACCTCATCAACAAACCAATTAAATTATCTTGAGAAAATAATAAAGCAATACGTTCAAAACAAACCTCTTCTGATTATCACTGAAAACTTCGGAGACATTCTAGAACAGATGGGACAAGAAGAACAAGGAAGATTAAGAGCTTGGCTATACGAAAACACCAATGTAAGCATAATAGCAAGCAGCCAGTCTGTAAGCGATAATTTTGACAGAGAAGACCGTCCTTTTTACGGATTCTTCACTCCATATTACTTAAAAAACCTTTCATTTGAAGAGTCTTATTCTTTTTTAATCTCATTAGCTGAAATTGAAAAGGATGATAAGTTAGTAAAACATTTAAAAACGAAAGGAAAACCACAAGTAAGAGCGATTTTTGATCTGGTAAAGGGTAACCACCGTCTGCTAGTAACATTCTATTATTTTTTGAAAACTGATATGGTTGCTAAAGTATCAGAAACTTTTATTAAAACTATTAATGATTTAAAGCCTTACTATGAGACTTACATTAGATATCTTCCAGCTCAACAACAGAAAATTTTACGATATATTGCATTAGCCAGAAAACCACAATTAGGTATTGACATCTCAAAGAATTGCTTTATAGATCAAAAATCATTAAGTAAACAATTGAGCGAACTTTCTAGAAAAAAATTGATTGATGCTATTCCAGATCCAAACGATAAACGTAATAAGTTTTATGATATTAGCGAGCCACTTCTTAGAATAAGCATTGAAGTTGGAGAACATAAAGAAGGAATCACTTCTTTATTTATTGACTTTCTAGCACATTATTACAATATTGAAGAACTTGTGAAAAGAAACAATAAGTTTACTGAGCTTTTAGATAGCTGTAATGAAAAAGAACAAAAAAAATTATTATATGAAATTGAAGCCATAAACAAAGCTTTGGATATAAAAAAAGAAAAAGCTACGGAAATAAGTCAATTATTTATGGAATCTATAAAAAAAGGAAACTACCGAAAGGCACAAGAAATCTACTTTTCTAATATTTCTGAAAACAAAAATGAGGTCAATCTTTTAATAGCATTAGGGCTCTATGACTTAAATAAATATGAAAATGCAATCAAATATTTTGAAAAGGTTGACATTAACAAAGACGATATAATCAGAATTAATGAGAATCAAAATAATTATTATAAAACTTACTCAAACTCTTTAATAAATCTATCTATAACAAATGATAATGAAAAATTATTAGAAAAAGCACTTGAGTTGACAGAAAATCTATATAAAATTAAAGGAAAAATAATCGATGAATACATTCTATCCAGAATTTTAAAAGCTAGTAACTTAACTGAAAAAGGAAATCTTAATGAAGCCAAATCTTTAGTTGACAAAATAATTAATATAGAATTTGATAGTTATACCAATGAATACAAACATTTAATTCTCGAATTGGTTTCTTTCTTATGGAAAAACAAGGAAAATAAATTTACTTCAAAATATCTTGATTATATAGATTCATTATCTACTGAAAAAAGAGCTGAACTTTATACAAGATTTGCAAACGCTTCTTTTTTTAATGTTTTCATAACATTATCTAATAAAATTGAAGAAGACAATAAAATAGGTAAACTAAATATAATTATTATCAACTGGATTACTAACTTACTAATCAACTCAAAAGATATAACATTATCAGATTTGAATTCATTAAAAACCTTTATCCAAAGAAATTTACAACAAATTCCAGAGCTCGCTGTATTAGAAGTATATACAGTTATTTATAGAGAGGTTGTTATTAATAAAAATGAAAGTGCTCTTTATGAATTACCTAAAGAACAAAGAGAGTTTTTTGAGCAAAAGATTTTAAAAAGGATATAAATGACAATAGAGTTTCTCAAAAACAAAAACCTCCTCCTCTTTGAAGCCATTTCCGGAAGCAGAGCTTTCGGGCTGGCAACGGAGAATTCTGATACGGATATTCGTGGGGTATATTATCTACCAAAGGAAGATTTCTTCGGACTGAACTATATTCCGCAGATTTCCAATGAAACAAATGACATTACGTATTATGAAATTGGGAGGTTTGTAGAACTGCTACAGAAAAACAATCCCAATATTCTTGAAGTTCTGGCAAGCCCTGAGGATTGTATTCTGTACAAACATCCTTTGATGGATCATCTGAAAACTGAAGATTTCTTGTCAAAACTATGTAAAGACACCTTTGCAGGCTATGCTGTTTCACAGATCAAAAAGGCGAAAGGTCTCAATAAAAAGATTTTAAATCCGATAGATAAAGAAAGAAAATCTGTCCTGGATTTCTGTTTCATTCTTGATGGACAAGGTTCTGTACTATTAAAGCAATGGCTTTGGGAAAATGAAAAAATTCAGGAAAAATGCGGATTAATAAACATTGACCATACAAAGGGAATTTTTACATTATTTTATGATAAATCGGGAACTTTGGGATACAAAGGAATTATTCAGAATGAAGAAGCTAATCAGGTTTCCGTATCATCCGTTCCTAAAGATGAAAAACCGGTCGCTTATCTGTTCTGTAACCTTGATGCCTACTCTGTTTACTGCAAAGACTACAGAGAATACTGGAAGTGGGTGGCTGAGCGTAATGAGGACCGCTACAATGTCAATCAGACTCACGGACAGAATTACGACAGCAAGAATATGATGCACACCATCAGGCTGCTGCAGTCCTGCGAACAGATCTTTAGGAATCATTCGCTCCAAATCCGTGTAGACAACAGAGATGAATTACTGGATATTAAAGCCGGAAACTGGTCTTATGAGACTGTCGTGGAAAAAACAGAAAACCTTATTGAATCCATTGAGCATTATCATTCCGTTTCTCTTCTTCCTGAATCACCTGATCTGGAAAAAACAACCAAGATTCTGGTTCAGATAAGAGAACAATTATACGGGAAATCATAAGCAATGAACAATAAATAATGAGTAATGAATAGTGGGAAGCTACAACAGTGGTCGCCCACTCTCATACTCTAATACTCTAATACTCTAATACTCTCCCACACTCAAACTTACTTCTTCTTCGAAGCCTTCGCCAACGGATTATAATCAAGACATATTTTGATCCAGTATTCAAAATCATCTGCTTTTTGGAAACCAATGGGTTCTACATAGCAATATCCGTTTAACTGCTTCCCTTTCATTATCATTGGCAGAAAACCTTTCTTTTCCGAAACCTCATCTTCCAGTTCCGGATTATAGCGGCACATCAGATTATCATGACTGATGTTAATACACATCTTTCCGTTCACCAGAAAAGACAGTCCGCTGAACATTTTCTTTTCCTGGACATCCATATTATTTTCCATCGAAAGCCGTTCACGTACCCGGTCGGCAAGTTCAGTACTGTAAGCCATGATTTTGATTTTTTTGTTATTTAAAATTACTTAAAAACTGTGATTATCGCACTATTTCTTCCGGATTATCGATAAATTTAAAATTCAGAAGAATAAAATTTTATTTAAATTAATTATTGTTTTACGATAATTAATTATACATTTGCAATATCAATTAAAGTTTGTACCATGAACCAGACCAAAATTATTTCAAGGATTTTATTTTATATCTGCTCCTTACTTTCGGCCGGATATTTAATCACTTTTGTGTATTCCTTATTCTGTTTGATCACTGGATTTTCGATTACACCTTATAAAGAAGGACAGTTCCTTCATATCAATTATCCGTTTACAGAACAACCGTTTCTGAATATCGAAAGCAATTATCCGTATATGATCTTTTCTTTTATACTGGTACTCATTACTTATGGAATCTTTTTCTGGTTATCTGCCAGGGTTTTCAAAGTATTTTTCCAGCAGAAACTGTTTACTCAGGAAAATATCATCCGGCTTAAGAAATTTTACCTGTACAACATTTTCATCCCGCTTCCGCTGGTGATTATCGCGAGTTTCTTTGTGGAAGTAGAAAGTATGATATGGGGACTGGTGTTTATTCACTTTATGCTTGGAATTTTCTGCCTGTTTCTTGCGAATATCTTTAAGCAAGGACTACATTTGCAAAACGAACAAGACCTATTTATTTAAAATGCCAATTATAGTCAACTTAGATGTGATGCTTGCCAAACGAAAAATGCAGAGTAAAGAATTGGCAGAAAAACTGGGTATCACACCCGTCAACCTCTCTATCCTGAAAACCGGCAAAGCCAAAGGAGTGCGCTTCGATACCCTTGAAGCCATCTGCAAAATCCTGGAATGCCAGCCGGGAGATATTCTTGAATTTAAAGAGTAGTCGGAATACGGGGTACGAGTTGCGGGGTTTGAGAGTGAGAGCGTTTGAGAGTTTGAGAGTGGGTGTGTAAAGATTCCCCATCTAACTTCTAATTTCTAACCTTTAATTTCTAACCTCTAATTTCTAACTTCTAATTTCTAAAATTGCTGCCGAAAGGCCGCCTGTCCTTCTATTCCCTAAACACAACACTATGAATACATTATCTATCAACAATCTTAGTCTTACCTATAAAAATGGTTTCCAGGCTATTAAGAACATTTCTCTGGACATCAAAAACGGAATGTTCGGGCTACTTGGTCCCAACGGAGCTGGAAAATCGTCTTTGATGAAAACCATTGTGGGGCTTCAGAAACCAACATCAGGAACCTTGGTTTTCAATGGAGTGGATATTATTAAGAATCCCGATTATATTAAACAGAATCTCGGATTTCTTCCTCAGGATTTTGGAGTATATCCCAAAGTTTCAGCCTATGATCTACTAGAACATATTGCCATTTTGAAAGGCATTACCGACAAAAAACTACGTAAAAATCAGATTCTGGGTCTGCTTGAAAAGGTCAACCTTTCTGATTTTGCTAAAAAAGAAGTACACACCTTTTCAGGAGGGATGAAACAACGTTTTGGCGTTGCACAGGCATTATTGGGAGATCCAAAAATTATTATTGTAGATGAACCCACCGCAGGACTGGATCCCGAAGAACGAAACCGATTCAATACATTACTCAATGATATCAGCCAGGATATTATCGTCATATTGTCAACTCACCTCGTTGAAGATGTCCGAAATCTGTGTTCAGAAATGGCAGTAATGAACCATGGACAGATTCTCAGAAAAGGGAATCCGGGAAAATTAATCACAGAACTGGAAAACAAAATCTGGTCAAAACCTATTGACAAAACCGAACTGGAAACGTATAGTTCCAGCTATGAAATCATCAGCAGGCAGCTTCTCGAAAGAGAGCTTCACGTTACTGTATTTTCTGAAAATTCTCCTAAAGATTTTAGTTCTGTAACTCCTTTACTGGAGCACGTTTATTTCCATACACTCACCCAAAAACCTTAATCATGAACATCATATTTTTATTCGAAGCCGGGCGCACTACCAAGCATTGGCTCACCTATCTTGTGGCCTTACTTTTAATTGGTCTCGGTATTTTTTGCGGGAGCCAGTTCAATCTTTCAGTAGGAGAAGGAATTTATTTAAACTCACCTTACACCATCGGTTTTATGACCGGAATGCTGAGCCTTGCCGTTATTTTTTTTGCTGCTGTGTATGCCTTGCAACTGTTGTTTAAAGATCAGGATTCAAAATTTGACCATATTCTGTTTTCATTTCCATTTTCAAAGTCCGCTTATCTGAAAGGGAAATTCACTGCTTATTTTCTTCAGACATTAGTAAGCTTTTCATTTCTGATGACGGGATTTCTCATAGGACAAATCATGCGAACCGGAAGTGAAATGCAGGAAAGTTTTAATATCCTACATTATATCTACCCATTATTGATCTTCGGGTTTATCAATAGCTTGTTTGTCTGCAGTTTTCTTTTTCTCATTTCATTAATTATCAGGAAAAAACTGCTGGTTGTAGTAGGCGGACTGCTGCTGTATGTATTTTATATGATTATTTTACTGTTTTCCAACTCTCCTTTTATGGTAGGAAGTTTACCTCAGTCCTTAGAAACACAGCAATTTTCAGCTTTGATTGATCCTTTTGGACTGTCTGCTTATTTTATGGAAGCCCGTGAGCTTAATTCACATCAGAAAAATATTCAGATGGTTCCTTTTACAGGTTATCTGTTATTCAACAGGCTCTTATTTATCCTTCTATCAGCGGGAATTCTTCTCCTTTCACTCAGGTTATTTTCATTCTCCAATACATCCGGAAAGAAAGTAAAAACTTCGGAAAATATTCAGTCATTATCTGAAACGAGTACATCAGAATACTCAACTGTTTCTACTAATTTTAGAAGGTTGGCTTCTTTTCAGGCAGTATTTTCTTTTGTGAAAACAGATCTTACCTATCTCTTCAAAAGTGTTGCTGTTCCGGCTGTTACTATTCTCCTGTTATTTTGTGTCGGCATGGAAATGTATGCCGAGATTGAAAAAGGAATCCGTCTTCCTCAGAAATATGCCGGTTCGGGACTTATGGCAACAACCATTTCAGAGAACTTTCATCTGCTTGGCCTCCTAATTTCAGTCTATTTTCTGAATGATATATTCTGGAGAAGCCGGTCTTCCGGATTTTTCCTGATTGAAAACAGTACTTATTACTCAAAAAACAGATTAACCGGGCATTTTATTTCAATCAGTTTTCTGTTGTTTTTCTTTACAGGAATTCTAATTGCTCAGGGAATTGTCTTTCAGGCCGCTTATCAGTATTTTCATATTGACTGGAATGCTTATCTCAGTGTTTTCTTGTTCAATACTTTTCCTCTGATTTTATTTTCAGGATTGATTTTGTTGATTAATGACCGGATTCCCAATAAATTCATTGCACTTGGTATTTCTATTCTTGCAGTTTTTGTATTGTCAGGCCCTGTTTCCGGCAAAATTATCTCCTATCCTCTTTTCAGGATATTTTCAGATTTTAAAGGTACTTACAGTGATTTTAGCGGCTATGGAATCTACGAAAAGGCTTTTGCACAAAGGCTTCTGTTCGGTGTTGGTATCGTCTGTACTTTATGGGTACTTAATCGTTTAATAAGGATTAAAAAAATTTCTATCATGGTTTCCGCACTCTGTATTCTTCTGCTGATTTCAGGAATCTTTGCAGGAATATCATTTATGAAAGGTTATGTTCCTAAAGATAAAGACCAGTCCCTCTTAAGTTCTGTAGAATATGAAAAAAACTTCCGGAAATATGAAAATCTTCCACAGCCTGACATCTCTGATATTACAACAGAAATTAAGCTTTATACCTCAAAAAACGCCTATCAGATTGTTGGAAAATACACCCTTATCAACCAAACCAGCCAACCCATCAACACAATACTCGTCAATTTTAATGAGGATTTAAAGCTTGAATCCGCTGTATTAACTTCTGATAATGAAGCAAATAAAATTGATAAAAACATTACAGAAGTCTCATTAAAACAGGCTATTCAGCCGGGCAAAACTGCTTCCCTGAACTTCACACTCTCTTATCAATGGGCTGCTGTAAACGGTCATCAATCCTTTAATGCTATTATTGAAAACGGATCTTTTATGAGAATCAGCAGGTATTACCCCACCATCGGCTATCAAAAGGATTATGAAATTCAGGATGAAAAGCAACGCAGCCAATTCAAATTAGGGAAACTCACAGAACTGAAACAACCGGAAGCTCCTGAAGTGGTAAAAAAAGATTTTATTAATCTCAACATGATGGTTTCTACTGATGGCGATCAGACGGCCATTGGCACAGGAGATCTGGTAAAGAAATGGACAAAATCCGGACGCCATTATTTCCAGTATAAAGCAGATCAGATTCCTTTCCGGTTTGCCGTTTCATCAGCTAAATATGAAATAAAAAGTGAGAACTATAAAGGAATCACCATCAATGTCTTTTATCATAAAAAGCATTATGAAAACGTAGATCATCTTCTTGAAAATGCTAAGCTTACTTTAGATTACTGTCAGCAAAATTTCGGGTATTATCCTTTTAAGAACATCAATTTTGCGGAGATTTCCTCTTTTACCAAAGGTTTTGCGGCTACAGCCTATCCTTCTGCAGTCTTTATGCCGGAAGATATGGTGTTCCATGCCAACATACAGGCAGATAAGAAACAGGATGTCATCAATGAACTGGCAGGTCATGAGCTTTCCCATCTCTGGTGGGGAAACAGCCAGATTAATCCCGATGACAGAGAAGGTTCTGTAATGCTTACCGAAACTCTGGCTATGTATACGGAAATGATGCTTTACAAGAAAATGCACGGCAGAGAAAAAATGATGGAAAGAATCAAAGTTCATCAGCAGATCTATGATAATGAAAAAGGATTATCCGAGAATGTTCCCATCTATAAAGCTACGGGAGATGTTCCTCATATTTCTTATTCCAAAGGAGCTGCCGCAATGGTTGAATTGAGCAATTTAATTGGGGAAGACAAGGTAAATATGGCTTTAAAAAGTTTTCTCAACAACAATCAATATCCCAGGAAGTCTACTTCACTGGATCTGATCAATGAATTTTACAGAGTTTCTCCTGATGTTTCTACAAGAAAACAAATCGACAGATTATTTAAGACCACAGAAAATATAACTTTTACTTCAGGGGCGAAAAACGCTTCTACAAAGGAAAAACATAAATAGCTCACAGACCATTTTTAATTTTTTTTGAAAATATTTTTTCAGGAATTGTAACAAAATAAAAAGGGATTCTACCAATTAGTTGATATATCAATAATTGATAAGTCATTTTAAATTTGAAATATGGAAAAGTTAAATTCAATTATATTCTACAACATAGACAAAGCAATCAGAGCCTATAGAAACTATGCTCAGCGACAGCTGAAGGCCCATGGTTATACGATCACAATTGATCAGTGGCTTATCATCAAAGCGATTCTGGAAAACCCGGGAATTACCCAGAATGAGATTGGTGATCTTGTTTTCAAAGACAATGCTTCTGTCACAAGGATTATTGATTTAATGGTAAAATCCGAATACATCGCAAGACATGTTCATCCTGAAGACCGCCGAAAAACCAATCTGGAAGTAACAGATTCCGGAGTAAAAGTAATCAGAGAGGTTCAGAATATCGTGGAGAAGAACCGTAAAACGGCTTTAAAGGGTATTAAAAATGAGGAACTGGAAGTCATGTATTCAGCTTTACTGAAAATTTCAGAAAACTGTCTTAACCCTAAAAAGTAAAAGCTATGACCAGAATACTCTCATTTATTTTTATCTGTATACTGATTTCGTTCAGCAGCAGATATTCTGCCCAACAGGCTGCACAGAGTTTATCCTTGTCCGGAAATATAAAATCCGGCAATGCCGAGCAGATGGAGATCAATCTCTTTAATGCAGATCATCAGTTAATCAAAACAGAAATTGCCGATAGTAATGGTAAATTTAATTTTAATGATTTAAAAGAAGGAACTTATCAGGTAAAAATCAATAAAAATGGCGCTGAAGTTTATCATTCTGAAAATATTTCCTTGGCTGAAAATATGACGCTCCCTTCCATAGACCTGAATGTAAAATCTATTGAAGGCGTAACGATTACCAAAACCAAACCTCTTATTGAAAGACAGGACGGAAAAATGATCATGAACGTTGAAAACAGTATTGCCAGCACCGGAAATTCTGCTTTTGAAGTCCTGGAAAAAGCTCCGGGAGTGAGTATTGACAATAATGATAATATCAGCCTCCGCGGAAAAGGAAATCTTCTGATTCAGATTGATGGCAAAAATACACCGATGACCGGAAGCGACCTTGCCAATTATCTTAAGGGAATTCCATCCTCTACCATTGAAAAGATAGAATTCATTACCAATCCTTCTTCCAAATATGATGCTGCAGGATCCGCAATCATTAATATTAAGCTTAAAAAAGAACAGAGAAAAGGAACCAACGGAAGTGCTTCCACGTCTTTAGGAACGGGTAAATATGTGAAAAACAATAACAGTTTCAGCATTAACCACCGAAATAAGAAAATCAATATTTTCGGAAATTACAGCTTTGCCTACAGAGAAGCATACAATGGTCTGGTACTGGACAGAAACTTCTATGAAGCCAACAATTTTAAAAAAGCATATGTACAGGATAATTATCTGAAATTTAAATTCAACAGCCATGTTGCCAAGGCAGGAATGGATTATTATCTGAATGATAAAAATGTACTTGGGTTTTCTGTAGGGCTGGTTTCCAACAAATTCAATGTGAACGGAGATAATTCCAATGTGACTCTGGGAAGCAACCATCTGCCTGAAAGCTCATTCACTACCGTCAACAGATCAAATGACCGCTGGACCAATCTTTCATTCAACCTTAATCATAAATACACGATTGATTCGTTAGGCTCTGAAATCTCTACTGATTTTGACTACATTAATTATGCAAATTCTTCGCTGCAAAGTTTTGATACCCAAACGCATGACATAGCCAGCGGAACGGATAATCTGGATATCATAAAAGGTGATATGGATGGAAAACTGAATATTTATTCTTTAAAATCTGATCTTACCAAGAATTTTAAACATGAATGGAAGCTGGAAACGGGAATTAAAACCAGCTTTGTAAAAACAGATAATGACCTGAAGTTCTTCAACGCAAGTTCTGGTACTCTCATTCCTGATCTTTCCAAAACCAATCATTTTATTTACGAAGAAAATATTAATGCGGTGTATGGAAATGTCTCTAAAAAATGGGAAAAGTTCAAAGCAACAGCAGGATTAAGAATGGAAAACACGAATGTAAAAGGAACCCAGCTTACCACCCATCAAATCAACAAAAGAAATTACACACAATTGTTTCCAAGTGCCGTTTTTTCTTATGACCTGACAGAAAAAAGCAACCTGGAAGTTAATTTCAGCAGAAGGATCACAAGACCCAGCTATAACCAGCTGAATCCTTTTAAATTTTATCTTGATCCTACGACACTTAAAGCAGGAAATCCTGATCTGAATGCACAAACTACAATGAATTATGAGCTGACTTACAGCCTGAGCAACAAATATTTTGCAACATTAAGCTACAGCAAAACATCTAATAATATCACAGATATCCTTAAACCTGTGGTAGAAAACGGACAGGTGGTTACAGTACAAACTATTGAAAATTTAAATTCTGTATCTTATTTCGGGTTAAATATTATTGCTCCTGTAAAGGTGACAAAGTGGTGGGATATGAACAACAGTGCTAATTTCTACTATGGATCATATACCGGAAATGTTTCTGGAACTCAAATCAACAACAAGGGGAATTTCACATTCAGTATCAACAGTATCCATTCTTTCAAACTAGGGAATGGCTTCACTGCTGAACTCACCGGAAATTATAAGGCAAGAGAAGTGTATGCTTATCTGGATATAAGTCCTAACTGGTATCTGAATATCGGGGCTCAGAAGAAATTCAAAAACAACAGCACCCTGAAATTATCTTTCACCGATATGTTCTTTACAAGTAATATAAAGGGACAAACCGTTTATAATGATTATCTCGAAAACTTTGCCGTAAAAAGAGATACCCGTGTGGTGACGCTTTCTTATACGTACAATTTTGGTTCTTCTAAAAACGGGCAGCCGAGAAAAACAGGAGGTGCTGAGGATCTGAAACAGAGAGTGGGAAGTTAATTTTAGTTTAGAAAGTTGGACAACTTGAACATACAGAGATTTTATCATAATCGTTAAATTACTAGATCAAATTTTTAGTAACATGTACATCACATCATATCAATGAATTGGAATATTAATTTATCATCCGTAACTTTATTGAAACTATAATTTAAATGAAAACAGTAAATGTTCTAAGAATTTTTTTGGCATCACCAGGGGATGTATCAGCAGAAAGAGAAATGATTTTTGGTTTAAAAGACGATCTTGATGAACTCATTGGTAAAGACAAAGATTTGAAATTTGAGATTGTAAACTGGGAAAGAAATACTTATCCAGGTAAAGGTGAGGATGCTCAAGATGTAATAAATAAGCAAATTAATGATGAATATGACATTTTCTTAGGTATATTTTGGCAACGCTTCGGAACTCCAACTAATCGTTTCGAATCTGGAACTTTAGAAGAATATGAAAGAGCTAAAATTAAATTTGATCGTGATTCGGAAAACACACACATTTTAATGTACTTTAAAAACCAAGAAGTTAATATGTATAATTTGGATTTAGAGCAATTTAAAAAAGTTAAAGAATTTAAATCAAGAATAGCAAATGAAGATGGAGTATATTATAGTATGTTTGAAAAGACCGAAGATTTAAAGAAAACGTTACAATTAAATCTTGCTAACTTAATTAGAGATAAATTTTCTAAAGAGAAAAAGTCATCAAATAATGAAAATTCTGAATTTGAAAAAAACACTATATCTCAGAATTATGACAAATATGATTTATTAGCTCAAAAAATTGATGATGGAGAATATAGTACAGAAAATATCGATTTGTTAGAAGATATGGAAAAAGCATATAGCTCTCTACAAGACCTAACACTATCAACTAATAAAATAACAAATGTAATAGGCTTTTTTACATCAAAGACTACTGAAAAAACAAATCAATTAGAAATAATAAATCAAATCAAAGATGAAAAATTCAGACTAATTAGAGCAAAGAAGATCACCAATAATTATGCTAAAGATTTAGATAATTATTCTGTTGATTTCGAAAATTTGTTACCTGAATTTAAGACCTCCATTAGCAATGTGATAGAGTCTTATTCTGAATTAATCCTAAAAACAATTAAATCTGATCATAAAGAAATTAAAAATGAAATAATAGAAATTGTTCCATCACTTATTATCGGTATAGAGGGTGCACTAGATGGAGTTTCAAGTTTCTTGAATTCATTAATTGCGATTAGAACTCATCTTACTTCAAAGTTCAGTACTGCAAAAAGAAGAGCAGAACTTGCTACAAACAATGTTTTTAAAGAACTTATTAATGCTCGAAAGTTACTACAACAATTATTAAATGATAATTTAGGAGACTTGTCATAAATATTTCTTTTATTCTTTTCTCGCAATGACCTATAAAAAGCAAAAATCCCTCAAATTGAGGGATTTTTTATGTTTAAGAATGAATCTTATTAAGCTTCGTTAGAAGGAGTTTCGTTTTCCACTGGTCTTTCACCTTGTGGTTTTTGTCCTTCAGGTCTTCTTTGTCCCTCAGGTCTTCCCTGTCCTTCTGGTCTTCTTTGCCCTTCTGGTCTACCTTGTCCTTCTGGTCTCGGAGGTCTTGGTAAAAGAACTTTTCTTGAAAGTTTCATTTTCTTACGGTCATCATAACCCATGAACTTCACTTCTACTTCATCACCTTCAGCATAAGGAACTTTGTCAAGACGAGCCCATTCAATTTCAGAAATATGAAGAAGCCCTTCTGTACCTTTAGCAATTGCTACAAAAGCACCGAAGTCCATTACTTTTACTACTTTACCTTTGTAAACTTCTCCTACAACCGGTACGAATGTAATTTCGTTGATTTTTGCAACAGCAGCATTGATTTTCTCTCTATCTGTTCCTGCAATCTCGATACGTCCGATCTCACCAACTTCTTCAATAGCAATAACGGTATCTGTATCTTTCTGCATCTGCTGAATGATTTTTCCTCCAGGCCCGATTACAGCACCAATGAAGTCTTTAGAAATCTCCATCACCACCATTTTCGGAGCGTGAGGCTTCACGTCTGCTCTTGGTTCAGAAATAGTTTCAGTAATTTTATTTAAGATGTGTAGTCTTCCGTCTCTGGCCTGCATCAATGCTTTTTCCATGATGTCCATAGAAAGTCCCTGGATTTTAATATCCATCTGACAAGCTGTAATACCATCTGCAGTACCTGTTACTTTAAAGTCCATATCTCCAAGGTGATCTTCATCTCCTAAGATATCAGAAAGTACAGTGAATTTACCAGACTTTGCATCTGTGATCAATCCCATAGCAATACCAGAAACAGGTTTTGTAATTTGTACCCCTGCATCCATTAGTGCTAATGTTCCTGCACACACTGTTGCCATTGAAGATGAACCGTTTGATTCAAGGATATCAGAAACAATTCTGATTGTATATGGATTTTCTTCAGGGATTACAGCCTGTAATGCTCTCTGAGCAAGGTTACCGTGTCCTACTTCTCTTCTTGAAGTTCCTCTTAGAGGTCTTGCTTCACCTGTAGAGAACGGAGGGAAGTTATAATGTAAGAAGAATTTCTCGTCGTGCTGCGTAATTACGCTGTCTACCATGTTTGCATCTTTCACAGAACCTAAAGTTACTGCTGTTAAAGACTGAGTTTCACCTCTTGTAAACACTGCAGAACCGTGAGCTCCAGGAAGGTAATCAATTTCTGACCAGATTGGACGGATCGTTTGAGGATCACGGCCATCAAGACGGATATTGTCTTCAAGGATCATCTGACGCATTGCTTCTTTTTCTACGTCATGGTAATATACTTTTACGAAAGGAGTTACTCTTTCCAGTTCTTCTTCATTATCAGCGTATTGAGCAAGGAATTCTTCACGAACCGCTTTGAATTTTTCACCTCTCTCCTCTTTTCCGGATGGAGTTCTTGCTACTTCATATACTTTATCGTAAGTTTCTTTCCATACTTTTTCACGAATTTCTTCGTCATGAGTTTCGTGAGAATATTCTCTCTTAGGGAAAGCTTTTCCTACTTTTTCTGCTAATCTCTCCTGAGCTTCAATTTGCTTTTTAATTTCAGCATGACCAAAATTAATAGCTTCTAACATTTCCTGCTCAGAAATTTCTTTCATTTCTCCTTCTACCATTACGATGGAGTCTTTGGTAGCTCCAACCATGATGTCTAACTCAGAATTTTTCAATTCTTCATAGCTTGGGTTGATAGAAAGCACTCCGTCAAATCTTACAACTCTTACTTCAGACATTGGTCCGTTGAAAGGAATATCTGTAATAGCAATAGCCGCAGAAGCTGCCAAACCTGCTAAATCATCAGGAATTGTTTTTCCGTCATAAGAAATTAATGAAATCATCACCTGAACTTCAGCATGGAAATCTTCAGGGAAAAGCGGACGTAAAACTCTGTCCACCAAACGCATCGTTAAAATTTCCTGATCTGAAGGTCTTGCTTCTCTACGGAAGAAGTTTCCAGGAATTCTTCCACCTGCATAGAATTTTTCTCTGTAATCAACTGTTAATGGTAAAAAATCTACACCAGGATTTGCTTCTTTATTGGCTACAACAGTTGCTAAAAGCATTGTTCCACCCATTTTTACTACCACAGATCCGTCAGCCTGCTTGGCCAATTTCCCTGTTTCGATAGTGATTTCTCTGCCATCTGCAAGAGTAATCATTTCTGTAAACGCTTGAGGTATACTCATAAATTTGTCTTCTTAATACTCCGTATTGAGTATGAATTAATATTTAAACTCTTTAAATTTCGTGTGCAAAGGTACTATATAATAATGAAATATTAAATTTTTCAATTGCATAAATAGACTGTCAAAATACAAAAAATTGGCTATCAGTTGATGAAAGATTCAAAAAAATGTATCTGCAATTACTGTTTATTCATCATTTGTGAAAATAAAAAAGTGTTTTTTGAAGATAATGCATTGAAAAATCCTGCCGTTTTTGTATTATTGTCTCAAAAAATGAAAATAATATCTTAATGTGAAAAAAAGTATCTATTTCATTTTAAAAATTATTAAAATTATTGCAAACCAATAGGCTGATCCCTATATTTGCCCTACTTCACCAATTACAATGCTGTAGGTTTAAAAAAGTTAAGGAATTATCCTTATCCAGATAAATAAATGTTTATGATTAATAAAGAAGTACCATCGCAAAGCAGGAATTATACGGTTCCGTTGATTACCATCACCCTGCTATTTTTTATGTGGGGATTCATCACCTGTATGAATGACATTCTGATTCCCTATCTGAAACAACTTTTCAATCTTACCTTTTTCGAATCCATGCTGGTGCAGTTCTGTTTTTTCGGGGCTTACTTTATCGGATCACTGATTTATTTCCTGATCTCCATTACGAAGGGAGATCCAATCAATAAATTAGGATATAAAAAGGGGATCCTGTTCGGAATTTTTCTGGCAGCTTTCGGCTGTGTTCTGTTTTATCCGGCAGCTACTTTCTCATATTATCCGTTGTTTTTGGGAGCTTTGTTTATTTTGGGACTAGGCTTTACGGTACTTCAGATCACTGCCAATGCGTATGTTTCGTTACTGGGAAGTGAAGAATCTGCTTCCAGCCGTCTGAATATGACTCAGGCATTCAATGCATTCGGAACTACGATTGCTCCTGTGTTAGGAGGCCACCTTATTTTTGAATTTTTCTCGTCTCCGGATGGATCATTCAGTGCAGTAGCAACAAGAATTCCATATCTTATTTTTGCGGGTATTCTCCTGCTGGTAGCCTTATTGATTTCCAGAGTTAAACTTCCGTCATTCCAGATGGGGGAAGAGGAAATTGTAAAAGGTTGGGGAGCTCTTGAATTCAGCCACCTGAAATTTGGTGTATTTGCTATGTTCTGCTATGTGGGTGGAGAAGTAGCGGTGGGTAGTTTTATCATTAGTTTCCTGGAACAACCTCAGATCATGGGTTTTAATGAAATCATCAGTAAAAATTACCTTTCCATGTATTGGGGTGGAGCGATGATCGGCCGTTTTCTGGGGGCTATCTCTTTAAATCAGTCCTTAAGCCAGAGCAAAAAAGCTGTTTATATGCTGGGAGCAGCAGGAGCTGTTTTCCTTGTGATCTTCAGCATTGTAAATCTTACTTTCTCTCAGATCAGCTTTTTCCTTGTATTTATTGTTCTGAATTTCATTGCCTTTTTCATTGGTAAAGCAGCTCCGGCAAGAACATTATCCATCTTCGCAGCCATCAATGTAGTATTATTGATTTCTGCTATGGTGAATCATGGTGAACTGGCAATGTACAGCATTTTAGGGATCGGAATTTTCAACTCTATTATGTTTTCTAACATTTATACATTAGCAATTTCAGGACTTGGTAAATATACCAGTCAGGGATCTTCCTTGGTGGTAATGGCTATTCTGGGAGGCGCTATAGTCCCTATCTTCCAGGGGTATCTTGCAGATCAGTTTGGAGTACAGCACTCATTTATCATTCCTGTATTCTGCTATCTGGTTATTCTGATATTTGGTGCTTACTGTACCAAATATCTGGGTCATGTGGAAAGCACCGAAGCCAAATCAGGGCATTAAAATAAATTATATCAAAATATACAAAGCGGAATATCTCAACATATTCCGCTTTTTTTAAATCAATTCATGTAACTTTCTCCTGAAATAAGAAACCTATCCTAAACCTAATGCAATTACAATGAAAATACAGTTAAAACTTGAATACACAGCATTTCTGTTATTAGGAGCCTATGCTTTTGCCCAAACAGGATATTCATGGTGGTGGTTTGCAGGACTATTCCTTGCACCGGACATTTCAATGCTGGGATATACTGTTAATAATAAAGCAGGGGCTTTTTTCTATAATCTCTTCCATCATTTTGGAGTGGCTATCATTGTTTATTTTGCAGGAACAGCCTTATCCCTTCCCTATTTACAGATGATTGGAGCCATTTTATTTTCTCATTCCGCTTTTGACAGAATTCTGGGCTATGGATTGAAATATCCGGATAGTTTTCAGAATACGCATTTGGGGAAAATTGGGAAGAAGGCTGAGTAGGAATGTTGTAAACCTCCCCTTCAAAAATTCTTTGAATTTTCGCCCACCCTCAAGGGAGGGGAATTTTCGCTCCCTAGGTTGATATTTTTGTGAGGATTGAATTTCTGTTGATGCTTTTCTTGTTAGATTAATGTCTCTGGATTCCTATGGAATGACACAATTGTGACGATAGTCTATCCATGCAACTTCTCATTCCGTCGGAATCTAAATATTCTTTTATTATAACATGAAAATCAAAGATTTTAAGAAATTTAAGTATACTTCTCAACCATTTAGTAATTTCTTAAAGAAACTTTTGTTCTTTTACGGTTAAAAATCCCTTGTTATGTAAAAATAAAAAAGCAACCTCTTTCGAAGTTGCTTTTTATTTTGAAAATCTTTATAGATTATTTTCTTAAACCTAATGCAGCAATAATAGCTCTATATCTTGCGATATCTTTCTTTTTAAGGTAATCTAATAAACTTTTTCTCTTACCTACCAATTTCACTAGAGATCTCTCTGTGTTGAAATCGTGACGGTTAGCCTTTAAGTGCTGAGATAAGTGGTTGATTCTGAAAGTGAAAAGAGCGATTTGTCCTTCTGCGCTTCCTGTGTCCTGTGCAGATTTTCCATGTTGTGCGAAAATTTCCTGCTTTTTGTCTGTTGTTAAGTACATTCCAATATTGTTTAATGATTATTATGTAACGGGTGCAAAATTACGACTATTTTTTGATTCTGCAAACATTATTGATTTCATAAATCAAATTTGATAGAAAAAAATGTTAAAAATTTCTTAATAAATTTTATGCAATCCAACGAAAAGGCAGTAATTTTGCATTCGGATTACAAATGAAAAAAATTATATTCTTTACAGCAATTACTACTTTTTTATTTATCGGCATTACTTCGGTAAAAGCTCAGAAAGCCGCTGATGACAAAATAAAAAAAGTTCTATACTTCAATCCCGAGGTAGAGCCTGATATTGATGAGATAAAAGATCCTACCAACAATGCATTCTTTGACGCTGTTTCCGATAATTTCAGCAGCAGAAGAAATAAAATGCTCCGGGCGGAAGTTCAGGTTCCCTTTGATAGCATAGATAAGCAGACAATTGCAGATTACTGCATCAATAACGATGCTGATTTTGCGATTGTTTCCAAAGTACGCTATTTCAAAGTAGGTCTGGGAAAATATGTTTTTTCCAATCAGGTAGTTGTCAGCATGAAACTTTTTGGTTCCGACGGCAATCTTGTTACGGAAACAGACTATGACACTTACCGAAAAAATATGCGCCTGCTGGGTTCAACAGTAAACTCCATTAAAATAGGAACTGAAGGAGCCATAAAGGGAATCCTAAAAAAACTAAAAAAACTGAAGCCAACGGAAGCTGAGCTTTGAGTTTAAGGTTGGAATATAAGACTTTTGATGATCAATGGTCAATTTTGCTTCGCAAGTCAATTGTGAATTTTTGTGATGTGCCCAATGTACATACCAAACAAATTCATAATTCATAATTCATAATTCATAATTCATAATTCATAATTCATAATTCATAATTCATAATTCATAATTCTTTTATAGACGTCATCCTGCAGATTATCTACATGTATATCAACACTTTGAACACTTTCATTAGTTTAGTTTTATCTTAAATCTAAATGATTATGAAAAATTCAAATTTAAAAAGACTGAGCAGAAACAGTCAGAAAGAAGTCTTAGGAAGTATTGTACGTCTTCAGAAATGTCAATATCATTTTGAATGTCCGGGTGGATCATGCTGTCACAGAGTATGTGTAGCTTATCCATGTCCTGAATTATAAATATTTTCATGTTAAATAAAGCACTTGTTTATACTTATAAACAGGTGCTTTTTAATGCAAAACACTTTATAAACAACTGATTAACAATTAAATATTTTCACCAAATAAGGAATTAATAAATATTTTTTACTATTTTAGTTCAATATTAAAATTTAAATCTCATGAAAAATCTAAAGAAACTCAGCCGGGAAAAATCTAAGCAAATCAATGGAGGATCCATTGAAAGATGCAGTGACAGTAATCCATGTGCCGTAGGATATTGCTGCTATGGCATTTGCTCACCATTCATCTGTCTTGAATAAAAATATAAAACTTAACTAACTCACATAAAATCAAATTTCATGAAAAATCTAAAAAAACTCAGCAGACAAGTACAAAAGGAAATTAAAGGCAGCGGGCCTTTCAAAAGATGTACGGAACATTACGAATGTCCGGGCGGATCATGTTGTCATAACATCTGCGTTCTAAATCCATGTCCCCTGGAATAATATATGATCATTACAGACACCTGCACTTGTAGGTGTTTTTTTATTTAAAAAAATAAATAAAATATTGATTTATAGTAAAATATTTTCACCACAAAATGAATAATATAAAAATATTTACTATTTTAGTTTCACATTAAATCCAAACTATATGAAAAACTTAAAGAAACTCAGCAGAGAAGCTGCAAAACAAATCAATGGTGGTATCGGCCCCTTCAGATGCAGTATAACAAGACCATGTTCTGTGGGATATTGCTGCAATGGAGAATGTCTTGATCATGACTGTCCGATAGAGCCTTAATCTTAACTATATTTGATCACCATGAAGAATTCAAATCTTAAGAGGCTGAACAGGCTGGAGCAAAAAAATATTAAAGGAAGCGGAGTAAAAAAGTGTGGTGACAATTCTGATTGCGGACCATACCAATGCTGTACAAACGCTGTCTGTACATACATTCCTACTTCAGAATGTGAACCAATTTAAAGAATATTGGAATTTTAAATTTAATTTTTGACATCCGTTCCGACGGGTGTTTTTTTGCTCTTATACTGAAGCACTAAACTTTAATTAATCCTTAATTTTCCCAGTTTATTGCTTAGTCTTAAAAATTTGAATTATTTTTGCATATCCAAAAAAAATTCACGTTTTGAATTCTAGAGACGAACTTATCTTCAACCCTGCCGATATTGCCGAAACTCTCAGCGAACTTCCTGCTGATGAGAGGCTGCTTGCGTTCCTGAAGGTTCCGAAAGAGTACAAAGCAGAAGTTTTTTCACACCTTGACCCTGATTTTCAAGAAGATACCATCAGAAGTATCGGAAGCGATGAGGTTTCTGAAATTCTGAATGCAATGACTCCGGATGACAGGACCGCTCTTTTCGAGGACTTCCCGGATGAGCTTATCAAATATTCCATCAATCATCTTAACCCGCAGGAAAGAAGAATTGCTTTAAAGCTTCTTGGCTACAACTCAGATTCTATTGCCCGTCTGATGACTCCTTATTATATTCAGATCCGTAAGGAATGGACGGTAAAAAGGTGTCTTCAGCAGATCAAAAAGGTAGGAAAAAGAGTGGAAACCATGAACTATCTATATGTGGTGGATGAAAGAAACCGCCTGATTGATGACCTTGCTATCGGAACTTTACTGTTGGAAGAGGAAGACACGCTGGTTTCTGATATCACAGACAATCATTTCGTGGCGATTACCACTACAACTTCCAAAGAAGACGCGGTGACTTATTTCGAAAAGTATGACCGTGGCGCTCTTCCCATTATTACGGAAGCCGGTGTGCTGGTAGGAATTGTAACGATTGATGATATCCTCGATCAGATTGAACAACAGAATACGGAAGATATTCAGAAGTTCGGGGGATTGGAAGCATTGGATCTTCCCTATACACAGACCTCATGGACTGAAATGATCAAAAAAAGGGCAACCTGGCTGATCATCTTATTCGTTTCGGAAATGCTGACAGCTTCTGCAATGGGCTATTTTGATAAAGAAATTGAGAAAGCTGTTGTGCTGGCCTTATTTGTTCCGTTGATTATTTCCAGTGGAGGAAATTCCGGATCGCAGGCAGCAACGTTGATTATTCGTGCAATGGCGCTTCAGGAGATCAGTCTTAAGGACTGGTGGTATGTCATGAAAAAGGAAATTATCTCCGGATTATGTCTTGGAGCTATTTTGGGAGTAATTGGTTTTATAAGAATTATGCTTTGGCAGCAGATTGGTCTTTTTGATTATGGCCAATATTGGGTTTATGTCGGATTAAGTGTTTCTGTTTCCCTGATTGCCATTGTATTGTGGGGAACACTATCCGGTTCTATGATCCCGTTTGTCTTAAAGAAATTAAATCTTGACCCAGCTACCTCTTCTGCTCCTTTTGTAGCAACATTGGTGGATGTTACAGGACTTATTATCTATTTTACTGTAGCCGGACTTTTCTTAACCGGAAAACTTTTGTAATTTTAGGCATCATCTAACATGCCAATATGAAAATCGTCTCACTTGTACCCTCTATTACTGAGGCTTTATTTGACCTTGGACTCACCGAAAATGAAGTGATCGGGAGAACAAAATTCTGCATTCACCCTCAGGATAAAATAAAAAATGTATCAGTAATCGGCGGGACCAAAAATATCAATATTGAGAAAATAAAAATGCTGCAGCCGGATCTCATTCTTGCCAATAAGGAAGAGAATGTAAAAGATCAGGTAGAAGCTTTGATGGATGACTTCAAGGTAATGGTCACCAATGTAGAAACGATTGAGGACAATTATTACCTGCTTAAAAGTCTTGGAAAACTTTTCGGAAAGGAAGAAAGAGCCCAGCTTTTTAATCTTAAAATATATGAAATCCTGAGCCAGGCCAAGCTGGAAACACCTGTGAAAGCAGCCTATCTTATCTGGAAGAACCCTTATATGACCATTGGTTCAGATACGTTTATTCATAGGATTTTATCAGAGATTGGCTTTGAGAATATTTTCAAGGATAAAACCCGTTACCCTCAAATTACGACTGAAGATCTTGCAGATGCAGATGTCATCATGCTTTCTTCTGAACCGTTTCCGTTTAAAGAAAAACATATTGAAGAACTGCAGGCTTTCTTTCCTGATAAAAAGATAATGATCGTAGATGGTGAAGCATTTTCCTGGTATGGAACTCATATTGCGAAATGTGAAAATTATTTTAAAGACCTTCTTGCTGAAATTCACCTGATGCAGCAAAGCTAATTTTTTGACCATCAACTTTAAACCTTAAACTTTAAACTCACATGTCTGATACAGTTATATTATCTGAAGGAGCAGAATTCGATCACATTATTCGGGAAGTTTCAAAATACATCAATCTTTACGTAATGGCATTTGAAAAGAATGAACGCACCATTACACAAATGGATAAACGTGAGAATATGTATGGTGGAAACGGAACTGTATATATGCTGCAGATGTTTGATCAGAAGGAATTAGCTCATAATCGTCTGGCTGCTTATATGGTTTTGTTGAATAAAGGTGATGAATCCGGATTTCATACGCATAATCAAAGAAATGAGCAGGAACTGTACGTAGTAGTGCATGGAACCGGAGAATATCGTGAAAGAGCTGGTGTTGAGGGGCCTATACGAAAGAAAATTCTTCAGAAAGGAGATATTACGGCTATTAATTCTATAGGTTACCATTCTATTGAAAATACGGGAGATGAGCCTTTAATCATGTTTGTTATTACCACTTATAATCTATAGTTTATGAATAGTAAGGCCGGGAATCTCCGGTTGTATACTCTATTTCAAAACTCATAAAAAACTCCGACTATAAAAGCCGGAGTCTATATTATATTCGGATTGAAATTCAATTACAAAACTTTAGAAACTTCGTTACAAAGCCATTCTAATAATTCGCGGTCCTCATTGGTGAAAGGATCTACTGTATGGGAATCAATATCAATCTGTCCGACATTTTTTCCGTCTTTAAAGATAGGAACTACAATCTCAGCTTTTGTATCAATAGAGCAGCTTAAATAATTGCTTTCTTCGTTCACATCAGGAACTACAAATGTTTCATTGGAAACCGCAACCTGTCCGCAAATTCCTTTACCGTAAGGAATAATGGTATGATCTGTTGGTGCTCCTACATAAGGGCCTAAAATTAATTCTTCCTTATCTCCGTTTTTGAAATAGAAACCTGTCCAGTTGAAGTAAGAGATTTCCTGATCCAACAAGTGACAAACTTTTTCAAGTTTTTCTTCTGTATTATGTTTAGGACTTTCAAGAATTGAGGAAAGTCTTTTCTTTAATTCTGACATTGTATATATTTTTTTAAGAGAATTGTTTTAGGGAAAGCTCTTCTTTATATCCGAACATTCCGCGCTCTTTAATCATTTCTGCTACACCTTCAGGAACCTGAGTTTCCCAGCCTTTCACACAACATGCTATTTTTCTCAATATTTCTCTTGAATAGATTTCCAGAAACTCCGGATTATAGTTCGTAATATCTACAATACGATTGTTGTGTTTGAAATATTTATATAGTTCTTTCAGGTTTTCTTCTACTTTCAGGTTTGAAGAATCCAGCAACTGATGCGTTTCAGGATCTTTATAAGGATACAGATATACTCTCATCCCGTTTCTGAAAAATTTTCCGAACGCTTCAAGGATTCCGCCAGACATATTTTTATAGTATTTCTCGTCAAATACCATCAACAGGTTATTTACTCCCATTGCTACTCCAATATCCCCGCTTGTATAAGATGCAAAATAATCAATCAGTCTGTAGTATTCAGAGAAATTGGAGATAATAACAGTGTATCCCAGTTTAGCAAGAATATCAACCCTGTCAAGGAAATCTCTTTCATCAATATCTCCGTCTGCTCTCAAATTGGAAATGGTGATCTCGATAAGAACTTCTGTTTCTTCATGGGTACAGATAGCATCTTTGAAAAACATATCCATCCCATTTTTAAGCATATCAATGTTTACTTTCGTTACTGGTCTGAAGCTTCCTCTTACCGCGAAAATATTTTTCTTGTACAATACATCTGCCGGAAGCATATTGCTGCCCTGAGAATTGAAAATCACGGCATCGGTCATTCCATTTTTAACCAACTGAAGAGACATCAGCCTGTTGTCAACATAAGCAAAAGCAGGCCCGCTGAAATCAATCATATCAATTTCCAGGTTGTCTTTTGCAATATCATCGTATAAGGATTCTACTAAAGTTCTTGGATTGTCAAAATAATTGAAAGCCCCGAAAATAAGATTTACCCCCAGATTTCCTAAGGTTTCCTGCTGAAGGGTAGCATCATTTTCTTTGAATTTTACGTGAATCACGATTTCATTGTAATCTTCATTTTCTTTAGTCTGAAAACGAATTCCCACCCAGCCGTGGCCTTTTACCGTTTTGTCAAAATTGATGGTTGTTACCGTATTGGCATAAGAAAAGAATTTTCTGTCGGGATTATTATCTCTTGAAATTCTCTCTTCAATCAAAGCTACTTCATACCGAAGCATTTTGCGAAGCCTGTTCTGGGTAACGTACCTGTTTTTTACTTCCTTTCCGTAGATGGCATCACTAAAATCTTTGTCATAAGCAGACATCGCCTTAGCAATCGTACCGGAAGCTCCCCCTGCTCTAAAAAAGTGGCGAACAGTCTCCTGCCCTGCTCCAATTTCTGCGAAAGTACCATAAATAGTAGGATCTAGATTAATTGTTAATGCTTTTTGTTTAGGAGTTAGTTTCTGATACATTAGGACATGAAATTTTTTGTAAATTTACCAAAATTAAACCAACCTCAAAACAAAATGAAGTTGAAATTTTTAGGAACCGGTACTTCACAAGGTGTACCCGTTATAGGCTGTACATGTGAAGTGTGTACTTCTGAAAATCCCAAAGACAATCGTTTGCGTTCTTCCGTGATGGTTACTACGGAAGAAAATAAAAAAATACTGATCGACTGCGGTCCGGATTTCAGACAGCAAATGCTTACCAACCACGAACATACCGTAGATATTGCGTTGATAACTCATGAACATAATGACCATGTAATCGGGCTTGATGATATGCGGCCATTGATTTTTAAGAGTGGAAAAGATGTTCCTCTTTACTGCTACTCAAGAGTTGCTCATGAAATAAAAAACAGATTTCCTTATGCTTTTGCTGATGTAAGATATCCCGGAGCACCCGCTTTTGAACTTCATGAAATTGAAAATAAACCTTTCCAGGTACTTGATACGGAAATCACTCCTGTAGAAGTGATTCACTATAAAATCACTGTCTTCGGATACAAATTTAAAAACCTGGCCTACATTACAGATGCCGGATTCATTTCTGAAACAGAAAAGGAAAAACTGAAGAATCTGGATGTGCTGATCTTAAACTGTATCAGAAAATTTGACCCCCATCCTGCCCATTTTATTCTTCCGGATGTTATCAAACTATTTGAAGAGCTAAAACCAAAGAAATTATTTTTAACACACATCAGTCATCATTTAGGACTGCATGATACTGAAGATAAGCAGCTTCCACCCGGAATGCACCTTGCCTACGATGGTTTGGAACTCAACTTTTAAAAATTTTTCTTCAAAAAGCTTTTGAACATTGAAAAAAGTTCCTATATTTGCACACCAATTTGAAACAAACATCATGTTTGCAGTAAACATCAAGCCCAGGTGGCGGAATTGGTAGACGCGCTGGTCTCAAACACCAGTTCTTAGGAGTACCGGTTCGATCCCGGTCCTGGGTACAAAAAACCTCTGAAATCATTTGATTTTCAGAGGTTTTTAATTTTAAGGGTAGCCAAAAGGAAAACCTTTTACACTCCTCTATTCTTTTCGTAATTAATAATTCTTCAATTCTATCAATCACAAGTTCATACAATAACCAGATTTATTAATAAAAGTTAAGAGTAACATTATTTTTTCACGGCTTCGTATTTTACTTTACTTTTGCGGAAAATATTTTTATGAAGATAAGATTTGAGTTTCTTGACGGGATCAGAGGAATTTCAGCATTATGGGTCGTTTTGTATCATTCTTTATTATTTAATGGCTATTCTACCGCTCACGATATTAAATGGTCTAATGACCTTATTCTACACTTTATACAAAAATCTACATCAATTGGTCATTTAGCAGTATCTATATTTATCGTTCTTTCCGGTTTTTGTCTTGCCATTCCGGTAGTTAACAATAACATGGAAATCAAAGGAGGGTTCAAAAGATACATTAGCAGAAGAGCTAAAAGATTAATCCCGCCATATTATGTTGCTTTATTATTATCAGGATTAATGATCTTATTGTTCCCTTTATTACAAACAGCACAAAATACAGCCTGGGATAGTAAAATACCTGTCACTTTGGGGTCGGTTATCAGCCATATCGGGTTAGTTCATAATTTAGATTCTTCATGGATTTATAAGATCAATGGAGCTCATTGGTCCATAGCTACAGAATGGCAGATTTATTGGCTTTTTCCTCTCATGCTTATATTTTGGAAAAGAATTAATATGTATGTATCATTTATTCTATTCGTTATATTGGCATTATTGCTAAAAAAGCTGATTCCGATGGCGAAACCTGAATTTATAATTCTATTTTTCATGGGAGTTATATGTTGCTATCTATCATTTAAAAGAGCAACAATCAATAAATTTTTAATTCCGTCAGCGGTAACTCTTTTCATAGGAAGTTTAGTAGTATTCGCGTTGTTAGATATTAACGGTTTTTTAATGATATTGATTACAGGGGTAACTTTCTCTTTTTTACTGTATGCATTAGTCACTTATAAAAAATTAACAGGAAAAACAATTGTGATTCTGGAAAACAAGCCATTAGAATTTTTAGGAAAAATATCTTACAGTTTATATCTTATACACGGTCCGTTCCTTGCATTAATAAACCTTTATTTATTAAAAAACTTTGAACTCACAAACGATGCCCGGCAATGGGTTATCTTTGGATTTATTTTCATTTTTATAATCCCTGTAACAACTATTTTTTATCATCTGGTTGAAAAGAGATTTCTAAATAAGTAATAATTATCTTCAATTAAATAATACAAAAGACCATCTGCGTTTTGCAGATGGTCTTTTGTATAGCTCAGACAGAAATATTTTTACGCTACATTGACTCCGAAAATGTGTCCTACAAATGCTGTAATTCCCATTGCAACGGTTCCCCAGAAACAAATCCTTAATACCGCCACTTTAATGCTGGAACCTCCCGCTCTTGCAGAGATTGCTCCCAAAAGCATTAAAAATATAATTGAAAATCCGTATTGAAAATATACCATTTGCTTAAGAGGTGCCAAAAGAGAAACGCTAAACGGCAATAAAGCACCCACTGCAAAAGAACTGAATGAAGCCATCGCGGCCTGCAGTGGTTTCGCCTGTGTTATTTCATTAATGCCTAATTCATCACGGGCGTGTGCTCCCAATGCATCATGTTCTGTAAGTTCAATGGCTACCTGCATCGCTGTTTCTTTGGTACAGCCACGTTGTTCATACACTTTGGCAAGTTCCCTAAGTTCTATTTCAGGCATTTGTTCAAGTTCACGTTTTTCACGAAGTAAATCTGCTTTCTCCGTATCTTCCTGTGAACTCACGGAAACATATTCTCCCGCTGCCATAGACATAGCCCCGGCAATCATACCCGCCAGCGCCGCAAGAATAATGATATGCCGGTCTGGTTCAGCAGCGGCAACCCCGATGACAATACTTGTAGTGGATAACAAGCCGTCATTCGCTCCCAATACGGCTGCCCGAAGCCAGCCTACCCTGTTTACATAATGTTTTTCCAACTGATGATGCATAGCTTTTTGTTTTGGTGGTACGTTAAAGTTACCAAATGTTTCATCAAGAATCATTTTAAATTATGTTCATTCTTATCACAGGTAACGACCTATTCTCCTTAGAAATATAATTTTATCTCTTGTACGAAATCCATCCATAGCATTCTGAAAATCAAATTGAAAAATCCAGGAATACGGCCATTCAGTTCAGAAATTCCTAATTTCTTATCTTTGCAGGAATGAATTTATTATATATCAACTGGGATGTCAATCCCGAAATCGTCAATATCTTAGGATTTCCTTTAAAATATTACGGACTCCTATTTCTTGCAGGACTTGTTTTATGTTTAAATATTTTAAAACGTATTTATAAAAAAGAAGGCCTTAGTTCGCAGGCTCATGAAGCTTTATTCTCTTATGCATTGATAGGAATTCTATTGGGTGCCAGACTGGGACATTGTCTTTTTTATGATTTCGATTATTATTCCCAGCACCCGCTTGAAATATTGCTGCCGATTCAGAAAGGAGTGGACGGAACTTACCACTTTACAGGATTTGCAGGACTTGCCAGCCATGGTGGTGGTATTGGGTTGGTGATCATGCTTCTTATCTATGCAAGAAAGTTTTCTATTCCATTCATGACGATTTTAGATGCTATAGCGATTGTACTTCCGTTGGGTGGTACTTTTATAAGGCTGGCCAATCTTATGAATTCTGAAATCATTGGAATTCCTACGGATGTTCCATGGGCTTTTATATTCCGTCAGGTAGATGATCTTCCGAGACACCCAGCCCAGCTTTATGAAGCTATTTCTTATTTTATTATTTTCCTTTCTGTGTATTTCATTTATAAGAAAAACATATTTAAAATCGGAAAAGGATTTTATTTCGGAATCAGTATTCTGTTGATTTTCATCATGAGAATTCTGATCGAGTTCATCAAGGTAGACCAGGTAGAATTTGAGCACGGAATGAGCCTGAATATGGGACAGCTGCTGAGTATTCCTTTTGTTCTTCTCGGTTTATTCTTTATCATCAAAAGTATATTGGAAAAAGGAAAGGTAAAAACCACTTAATTTCCTGATTTCTTCTACAATAAAAACTCACTGAAAGCTGTTTTCAGTGAGTTTATTTTTTATGGATTATCTGATAGATTATCTGGTTGTATATCCTCCGTTAGCAAAAATGGTCTGCCCGGTAATCCACCAGCCTTCTGTTACCAGAAATTCTACCAGCGGAGCAATATCTTTAATATCTGTAAGCCCTCCCAATGCTGATGCTGATTTATGGTAAGCCACAGCATCATCAGTTTCCTGTCCATAGAAGAAAGGAGTATCCATTGGTCCAGGTGCTACAGCAGTTACCGAAATTCCTCTTGCTCCGAATTCTTTGGAAGCCGCTCTTGTAAAATGCTCTACCGGTGCTTTTGCTCCTGCATAAGTAGAATACAGACCTGTATAAGCAGCCAGCAATGAAGTAACAATAGTACAGATTTTTCCCTGATCGTTCAGCTTTTTACCAGCTTCCTGCAAAAAGAAGTAAGCTGATTTTGAGTTGACATTAAACATGGTATCATATTCTTCTTCTGTAGTTTCAGCAAATGGCTTTTTAAGTACCATTCCTACAGTATTAATCGCAATATCAATCCCTCCGAAACGGGAAATTGCTTCATCAAAGAATTTTGTAATATTATCTACTTTGGTAAGATCTCCCTGAAACAAAAATGCTTCTGCTCCTAATGCCTGTACCTCAGCAAGTGTTTTTTCGCTATCTGCTTTTGAGCTTTCACTGTTGTAATGTATTGCCAGTTTTGCGCCTTTCGCTGCAAAATCTCTACTTAAAAGTCCTCCCAGGTTTTTTCCCCCTCCGGCAATTAAAACAACTTTTCCTTTTACATTTTGTGTTGACATTGATTTTATATTTAAATGTTAATGAAGCAAAGATGGATAATAAAAATGGCCTCAACATGGTGAAGTTTTCGGGAATTGTATTAAATTCAACAGGGTTATCAGCTGTTTTTCTGATTCTAATTTTAAAATAAGAGAGAAATATTTATATTTTTTATATAAACAATATTTTTTAATAGAGTACTATTTACCAACCAGATATGACTTGATATAACCCTTTTACATTAAACAAAGCAATATAATTCACTATTACGCATCAATTTTAGGCATAACATTTGATGCTTTTCCAGCCATATTATACACCACTTCATTTTTATAATATATTTTTTTACAATCCTCAGTATTCTGGGGATTTTTTTTATGCCCTTGTTTTAGCTCTTATTATCGTCTTACACTCAGACTATAAAGTATACCGACAGAGGTTCCGTAAAAACCATTTCTGATAATCAATCATTTAAAACCTGATAATTCATTTTATTGTTGTATATTTGTACATTAAATAACCAAGTCAATACTTTGTTTTCTGTAACGACCTGAATATTTTTTATTCAGTCTTTGCTTTTTGAGCAGCCATATTTTAAACTTTTATTCTTCTACTAAGAACAATACTTGTCGGAATTTTAAAGCTCTGTATGATTGGGATAATCCAAAACAGAAAACATAGCCAGGCTTTATAGGGGTCTAAAACAGACCAGATTGAACCAATTAATTTATAGAAACTAAATACTAAAAATAATTTATGGCAGATTCTTTTTCTAAAAAGGAAAATTTCAAGAAAAAAATTCAAAAGCAAAAAGAAAAAGCGCTAAGACGCGAAGAACGTAAAACTAACAACAACAAAGGAGCGGAGGATGTTTTCATGTATGTAGACGAATTCGGAAGATTAACTTCTACTCCACCTGAACAAAGACAGGAAGTGAACCTTGATGATATTCAACTGGGTGCTGCTCCTATTATTGAGGAAGATCCAAGAAAAACAGGAATTGTTACTTTCCTTAGTGAAAAAGGATATGGTTTCATCACTGAAGATAACTCTAAAGAAAATATCTTCTTCCACAACAACAACTGTGCAGAACCGGTAAAAAAAGGAAACAAAGTATCTTTTGAAAAAGAAAAGTCTCCTAAAGGATTCTCTGCTGTTGAAATTCATCTTGTTAAATAATACTTACGCATAAAACATTCTGCTATATACAGCTATGTTTTAAAAAATACAGAAAGAGACTGCCCTTTGGACAGTCTCTTTTTTTAATCATATAAAATATCTCAACTTATTAAAGTTAGATTCTCACGCATACAAATGAGGTGACCATCTGTAAACTCAGGATCCCAACATTCAATTTTACACCATTGTCATTGACTACCTCGAATCTTTGATTTCTGACGAAAGAAGAATCTCATATAAAGCTTAGATTCTTCATTTCACTGCGTTAGTCATAATAATTAAGATAGCAGGATTAATGTAAAAATGTATATAATTACCATTATTTGTCAGATGATAAATATCCTGGAATTATTTCAATACTGATTACGGAAATCCGTAGAACAGGATAAAAAATAAAAGAAGCTGCCTAAAAGACAGCTTCCTTCATCGTAAAAAAAAGTAAAAATCAATCCAGTTTCCCTCCCAGTGCTTTAAACAGCAGGACGTTATTTCTGGTATTCTGGTGCTGGAACTGCAATAAATCCAATTCAGCAGTCAATTTGCTCTTCTGAGAGTTAATCAGTTCAAAATAATTGGCATATCCTGTCAGATACAGATCGTTGGAAACCTCTACACCACGGTCAAGGAAACCTACTTCTTCTGATTTAAGCTTCAAAACACGTTCATAGATCTTAGTCTGTTTCAGAATCGATTGAAGCTCGTTAAAAGCAGTCGTAATACTTTTCTGATAGTTTAAAAAAGCAATTTCCTGCTCTTTGCTTGCTACTTTAAATTCGTATTTCAGCTGTCCTTTATTGAAAACAGGAACCATCAACCCTCCCAACAACTGCCCTGCCAGAGAACTTGGTTTAAAGAAGGTCTCTACAGAAAAAGAATTCATTCCGAAACCTGCACCAAGATCAATTTTAGGATAAAAAGCGGCTCTCGCAGCCTTGGCATCAGCCTGAGAAGCTTCTAAAACATAATAATTAGCAGCAACATCCGGCCTGGAATGGATGACTCCTTCCACATTAATGGTTTTATTTAATACTTCCATATTGGTAGGCATTAATATTTTTCCACGTTTTACATCTCCGCCGTAGCTTCCTGTCAACGTGGTAATAGCCTGTTCTACCGTAACTATTTCTACCCTTATATGTTCGATCTCAGCCAGCCAGTTGTTATTCTGTGCTTTGAACTGCTGTACAGCCAATTCTGTTGCCTTTCCTACTTCACGCTGTGCCAGAACAATTTCAAATGCTCTCTGCTGAAGGTTGTAATTCTTCTGGTAAATAGCAAGACGATTGTCTAAAGCTACCAACTGGTAATACAGATTAGCAATATCAGTAAAAAGCTCTACCTGCAACAGTCTCAGCCCTTCTGTGGAGGCCAGATATTTCTTCTGGGCAGCAATTTTTTTGTTTTTCAGCTTGCCCCACGCATCAATTTCCCAGCTGCTTCTTGCTCCCAGCCAGTAATTAGGAGTAAAATTTCTGTTAATCTTCTGATCTTCCGTAATATTGGGAGAAAGGTTAGTATCATAGTTCCCTACTCCTTCCATCGTATATTTTCCATATCGGTTTCCGGAAGCCTCCACCCCTACTTCAAGGGAAGGCAATAAATCCATTTTTGATCTTTGAAGAAAACTATTCGCAATTTCCACTCTTTGCTGGGCAATCTGGAAATCAGGATTGGCCTGAACCACTTTATCAAAAAGTTCAAGCAGCTGCGGATCTATAAAGTAAGCCTTCAGGTTGATCTGCTGAAATTCATCCGAAGTTTTATTTTTATCTGTTTTGATAATTTCAATCGGTAGTTCCTGGGCTTTTTTCAACTCGGTTACTTTGGGAACAGCACATGAAATAAGGCTCAGTGATGCTATTCCATACAATATATTTCTATGATTTAATCTTTTCATCTTTCTTCTTATTTTCAAGTTTTGCAAAGAATATATACAGTCCCGGAATCACGACCAATCCGAAGATGGTTCCGATTAACATTCCTCCAGCTGCAGCGGTACCAATGGAACGGTTCCCGATAGCTCCGGCTCCTGATGCAATACATAGAGGAATAAGTCCTGCCACAAATGCAAAAGAAGTCATCAGAATAGGTCTCAGACGCTGTCTTGCCCCTTCAATAGCTGCCGGGATGATATCATAGCCCTGTTTATTTCTTGCTACTGCAAATTCCACGATCAGAATCGCATTTTTAGCCAAAAGTCCGATCAGCATCACCAATGCTACCTGTGCATAAATATTGTTATCCAATCCCATTGCTACCAATGCGATATAGGAACCGAAAATTCCTGTAGGAAGACTCAATAATACAGGCATTGGAAGAAGAAAGCTTTCATATTGTGCCGCCAGTAAAAGATAAACGAACAGCAGGCAGATCGCGAAGATATAAACTGTCTGGTTTCCTGATAAGATCTCTTCTCTTGTCATCCCCGACCATTCAACATCAAACCCTCTTGGCAGTGTCTCTTTGGCAACACGTTCTACAGCAGCAATGGCATCTCCGGAGCTGTAGCCGTCAGCAGGTTCTCCATTGATCATTGCAGACATGTACATATTGTACCTCGTCAGTACTTCAGGACCATATACCTTTTCGATAGTGATGAATGTGGAGAACGGAACCATTTCACCTTTATCATTTTTTAAATATAAATTCAGAATGCTTTCCGGGGTATCTCTGTGCTCCGGACTTGCCTGCACCATCACTTTATACATCTGGCTGAAACGGATAAAATTCGTAGCATAATAAGATCCCAGCATCGTCTGTAATGTAGACATCGCGTTATCTACAGAAATTCCTTTTTTCGCTGCCATATCATAATCCACATTAATCATATATTGCGGGAAAGTGGCATCAAAACTGGTAAAGCTGTTTTGTAACTCAGGAGCTTCATTTAGTTTTTTAACAAAATCCTTAGTGATTTTATCTGTATTCTCAATGGTTCCTCCGGTTCTGTCCAGCAAACGAAGTTCAAAACCACTTGTATTACCGAATCCGGGAACTGTAGGTGGTGCAAAGATCTCAATCTGGGCATCTGCTATGCTTTTTGTTTTATCAGAAAGCTCTGCGATCAGATCATTCACTGAAATATTTCTTTCTTTCCAGTCTTTAAGATTGATCATCGCCATTCCATAAGATGAACCTGCAATTTCTGTTACAATACTGTATCCCGCAAGCGTGGTCACATTTTCTACTCCATTAATCTTTTTGGCAATAACCGTAACTTCATCCAATACTTTTTCAGTCCTTTCTACCGTTGCTCCCTGTGGAGTTGTTACACTTACATAGACCATTCCCTGATCTTCCATCGGAATAAACCCTGTTGGCAGGAATTTGCTGGTTACAAAAGTCAATCCCACAAATAAAAACAGCAGCCCGAAAGTAACGGTAGTCCTCGTAGCAAATTTTGATAAAATACCTACATACCCATTGGTCAGTCTTTCAAAGCCTGTATTGAAACTCTGGAAAGCTCTGTCGATGATGGTCTTCTTTTTATCATGATTATGGGGTTTTAAAATGATAGCACAAAGCGCTGGGGTAAGCGTCAATGCATTCACTCCGGAAATCACAATACTGATAGCCAATGTCAATGAAAACTGGCGATAAAATACTCCTACCGGGCCATCAAGGAACGCTACAGGAATAAATACAGCAGACATTACAATCGTAATCGCAACTACAGCTCCTGCAATTTCTTTGGTAGCACTGATGGTAGCATCCATCGCATTCATTCCTTCTTCCATTTTCACGTGGACGGCTTCAACAACGACAATAGCATTGTCGACTACGATTCCGATCGCAAGAACCAATGCAAAAAGCGTTAAGAGGTTCACTGAGAAGTCCAGCATATTCATGAAGGCAAAAGTTCCTACCAATGCTACCGGTACAGCCAATACAGGGATTAAAGTGGAACGCCAGTCCTGAAGGAAGATAAATACGACAATTCCTACCAGAATAAAAGCTTCAATAAGGGTTGTCAATACCGCACTGATGGAAGCATCCAAAAATCTGGAAACATCATAAGCCATATTATATTCCATTCCGGGGGGAAAGGAAGTGACTTTTAATTCTTCCATTTTTGCCTTTACGCTTTCAATAACCTCTGAAGCATTGGAACCGGGGCGTTGTTTCATCATGATGGAAGCGGATGGTCTTCCGTCTGTTTTGGAAACCATTCCGTAGTTCATCGCTCCGAATTCAACTTTAGCAATATCTTTAAGTTTTAAAATTGTTCCGTCAACATCCGATCTGATGGGAACTTCTTCATATTGTTTAGGCTCAAAAAACTTTCCTTTATATTTGATGACATACTGAAGCTGGCTGGAGGTTTTTCCAGATGTTTCTCCCACTTTTCCTGGTGCTGCGGAAATATTCTGCTTTTGCAGGGAAGTGATCACTTCATCTGCAGAAATACTGTAAGCTGCCATTTTCTGCGGATCCAGCCATACTCTCATTGAGTATTCTTTCTGTCCCATAATCTCAGCACGCCCTACTCCGTCAATACGTTTTAGCTCCTGAAGGACATTAATATCTGTAAAGTTATAGATAAACTGCTCATCCTGGCTTGGATCTGTACTTGTGATATTGAGGTACATCAGCATACTGTTCACCTCTTTTTCAGTGGTAACTCCGGCCCTGATCACCTCTTCAGGAAGTTCGTCAAGAATGGTTGTTACCCTATTCTGAACGTTTACCGCTGCTACATCAGGATCTGTTCCCACTTCAAAGAACACCTGAATAAGGGTAAGACCATCATTTGAAGTAACCGTAGACATATATGTCATTCCCGGCACTCCATTGATCGCCCTTTCCAGAGGCAGCGCTACTGCATTGGCAGATACTTCGGCATTAGCTCCTGTATATTTTGCCGTAACGGTTACTGAAGGAGGTACAATATCCGGGAACTGGGTAATCGGCATCTTTAACAACGCCATAATTCCCAGCAGTACAAATAATATGGAAATAACCAACGAAAGAACTTTTCGTCTTATAAACATTTCTACCATAGTAAATAGATTTAAAGATTATGAAAGGTTAATACTTCTTTTTGATTTTGATGATATCGCCGTCTTTCAAAGACTGAGTTCCTTCATAAATGATTAAATCTCCTTTTTTAAGACCGCTTTCTACCATATAAGAATCCCTTAAAGTAGTTCCGATCATAATGCTGGTCATTTTCACTTTATTCTGTTTATCCACTACGAAAACATAGGTCTTATCCTGAATGGAAAAGGTTGATTTTTGTGGGATAAGAATTGCTTTACTCTGTTGCTCAGAAATAATAAGCTTTCCGGAAGTTCCGTGTTTGATCAGACGGTCCGGATTGGGGAACAGCACTTTATAACGGATGGAACCTGTGGCTCTGTCGATTTCCCCTTCAGCGGTTTTCAAAGCTCCGTTGAACTGGTAATTGACTCCGTTCGGCAGTGTCAGTTCAATCTTTTGATGACTTCCGATCTTATCGTTGGCCAAAAGCTCAAAGTATAAGTTTTCAGGGATGGAGAAATACGCGTATACCTCATTCAACTGAGACAAAGTAGTCAGCAAAGTGCCATTTTCCACCAAACTTCCGTCTTTATGGGGAATCACATCAATCACCCCGTCAAAAGGTGCCGTGATCTTTGTAAAGCTTATTTTCTGAAGAACCGTTCTCTTCTCTGCATCAGCAAATGCATGTTTTGCTTTGGCAGAGGACAATTTTGCCTTCACCATTTCCAGTTCGTTATTGGCTACAAATTTTTTAGCATGAAGACTCTGAATCTGCTTCAATTCTACTTCTGCAATACGGACATCAGCTTCTGTCTGCTTTAGTGCCGCATTGGCTTTCAAAAGTTCCATCTGCAGCTCGGCATCATTGATTTTGAATAAAGCCTGCCCCTGATGCACAAATTGTCCCTCGTTTACATAAATATGCTGTATAATACCTCCAATTCTGGAACGCATTTCAACATTTTTTTTAGCCTGGATATCAGTGACAAACTGGTTGCTCACCAATGTATCTTTTTCTTTGATTTCCAGTACAGGAACTTCTTTATCTCTTTTATTATTTTTCTCTTTGTCTTTACTGCATGACATAGCGAATAATGTTGCCAGAAGGCAAATTATTACAGTTTTAAAATACATTCTTAAATGTTTAAGTTATAAAATTTCGTTAAAATAATTTGATTTTCAGTAACTTAAACCTAGTACAACTGGAGGAGATGGAGAAAGGATTTAACTCCACAAATAGTAGATACAGCAATCTCCGGAAGTGTGATTTTGGGAATAACTTTTAATATTCCTGAAAAATCTGCAATTGCAGGAACATTTTTTTTAACGGAATGTTTTACAATTTTGGCAGCAGCAGGTAATGCATGTGTGTTCATATCTGCCTCTTCGTAAACATCCAGAAGATAAATATTGGTTACATGGGGAACATGAGGAATATTCTCCAATGATTTTTCTGCCCAATTCGAATTGAAAAGGGAAAAAACCAGTATGATATAGAATATGAAAAATGACCTCAGACCTGCCATGTCAACCAGAACACATTAGTTTTTTAGTAAAAACGATATTCCTGCAAAAATAGTCATTTCTACTGGAAAATCCGGTCATTGAACTGTTAAAAAAACTTAAACAATGGGTGAATAATTCCATCATTTGGAATTTGGATTCCTACGGGATGACAAATAGAACGCGAAGTCTATTCATCCAGTCTGTCATTCCGTAGGAATCCAAATTTTAAAATTCTGAATGAAAAATGGCATTAGGTTTTGGCTAAAGCCAGTTAAATTTTCATCTGTTATTAAACGGGCTAAAGCCCGTTTCTATTGAATAATTAAAATTGTATAACTAGAATAATTTACTAAGTACTCTGAAACGGTAGTCAAAGATATGTTCCAGTTTCTTTTTGACGAAAAGACGATGAGCAATTTCTCCTAAAAATCCCATAGGCAGCTCATAGTCTATGGTATCTCTCATCAGAACTCCTTCGTCATTTGGAATAAATTCATGATGGTGGTTCCATAATTTATACGGGCCTTTTTTCTGGAAATCAATAAAGTTTTTTTGAAAATCAACGTGGGTAATTTCTGTCTGCCATTTCATTTTAATACCAAACAATGGAGAAACATAATAGTCGATGAGCATTCCTTCATAGATTTCATCATCTGTCATTTCCGTCAATACAATAAAGCCCATGTCTTTCGGAGTAATTTCTGAAAGGTTATTGGCAGAAGAAAAGAATTTCCAGGCAGTTTCTATATCACAATTTAGCTGTTGTTCGCGGAAAAGCGTATGTTTCATAAGAGGGAATCAATTTACATGATAGTTACGAAACAAATGTATAACAAAGATTTAATTATATATCCACATCAGTACAGGTTTTCCTGATTTCTGAATCATCGGATCAATTTCCTTCATGGCGTTGTTGGAAATAGTGGGACAACCCCAACCTTCTGGAGATCCGTTCGGGAAAACTTCAGTATCACTCATCATGTTCCAGGAATGAAAGACAATAAATCTTTTTAAAGCATTGCTGTTTGTTTCTTCAAGGCCGTGCATAAGATATTTAATATTGATTCCCCAGTCGCTGTAACCTCTGCCCTCAAGCTTATATTTTCCTAAGGAGGAAAGGTGGCTTCCGTCTTCATTACTGAATCCCGGATTTGCTTTAGAATCATCTTTACTCCATGAATTGGAACCACAGCCATGACCTACCAGATACTTTTTTGAAATCTTATTATTTTTAAAATCCCAGACAAAAAAGCGGTTAACACCTGAATGGAGACTCATATCAATAAGGATACAGAAATCATTATTAAGATCCTTTGAATTGCAGAACTTCAATGCTTCTTCTGCTTTTATTTTTAATTTGGAAAGATCGGCTTCAGGTCTTTTTTCTGTAACCAAAGGCGGTTCCATTGTTGTTATTGTATTGTTTTTTTTCTCCTGAGAACATGAACACAGCCAAAGCGCAATGAAAAACAGATAAATCCCTTTCATGAGTTATTTATAGTGCTGAAAAATTCCGAAATCCGATGGAGTCCAAAGTGCTGCTTTCTGTCCTGCAGCCTTTAAAGCATTATTTGACCAGGTATTACAAGTGTAAAGAAAGCTATAGGTACCTTTGGCATCATAAAAGGCATCATTATCACTGTACACTGCATTTGTAGGAATTAACATGAAGTTACCATTCTGATCTCTGTCAAATTTATCTTCTACAAATTTTACCAGGTTCTCATACTGTTTTCTGCTGACCATGATCATTTTACAATCGTCACCCTCTTTCATAGTATTATAATAGGTACAGTGCATTGCTGAATCGCTTAGCCAGAATGCAGCTTTCACAGCAGTTGAAAATTTCAGATCAGCCCATGTGGGAGTATCAAGATAGAATCCTTTATCTCCCCAGCCTATTCCGATATACTGATAATCTGTTTTTTTTGATTTTGTATTGGCAAAAGGAATTTTCAGGCTCCAGTCCTGAAGGTCGTTTTTTACAGGCATTACGATATCAGTATGTACTCCGTTGGTATATATATAGATTGGAATTTCTTTCTTCTGTCCATCATCTTTTGCAGAAACGGGGATATAAGGAATCAATAACCCAAGGATTACATAAATAATCACAATTCCTAAAATAATTCCTATCACTTTCAGAAGATACATTAATATAGTTTTCACGGTCATGTTTTTTAATAAAATTTAATCTTTAATTTTAGTAAAAGTATTTGTTTTAATCGAAAAATTAGCTATATTTAGTTACGAAATATTCACAAATATGCGTAAAAATACTAAATCCCAAAAAAGGTTTAAAGTAAGAGTAAAAACTGCTCCTAAAAGAATACAAAAAAAACGTTGATTTTCGGTGAGATTCTGATCTCCTGAAAATCTTTTTTTCTTTATAGGAAAGGCTTTTCAAGAAACTTATTGATATAAATCTTTACCTCCTTAAAGCTGAAAATTTAAGGAATGGTCGATTATCAGCTCTGGTTTGGAACTATGAAAAATTCCAAAGGAAGGATTGTCACCGAAAGTTCAGGGAAAAATCAGTCAGAAGACTTCTGTAAAAACTCAATATTTCTCTTGAGCCCAGCAAATTTGGTTCTTTTCACAGGGGATTTTCTGAAGATTTCCGAGAAAATTTCCTGGGTAATTTCTTTCCATTCTCCTTTTTTGAAGTTTTTCAAGGCTTCATTAGGTTTGAAACGGCTTTGTTTATTGGGCGCTGAGAAACGGTTCCATGGGCAAACATCCTGGCAGATGTCACAGCCAAACATCCAGTCTTCCATTTTATCTTTAAAATAATCCGGAATTTCATTTTTGAGTTCTATGGTTGCATAAGAAATACAACGGCTTCCGTCAATAATTTTCTCAGAAACAATAGCATCTGTGGGGCATGCATCAATACATTTTCTGCAGCTTCCACAATGGTCTGTAGTGGCATGATCGGCAATCAGTTCCAGATCACAGATAATTTCAGCCAGAAAGTAAAAAGATCCGTTTTGCTTGGTAATAAGATTAGCATTTTTCCCCACCCAGCCAATTCCGGATTTTCTGGCCCAGCTTCTTTCCATAATGGGTGCAGAATCTACAAAAACGCGGAATCCGAACTCCCCTATTTCCTCCTGCAGCTCTGCCACCATCTCACGGAGAATTTCTTTGATTACTTCGTGATAATCTTCTGCATAAGCATATTTTGAGATTTTATAATTCTCTAATATTGAAATTTTTTCCTCGGGAAAGTAATTGTATGAAAGTGAAATAACAGATTTGGAACCCTCTACCAAAAGCCGTGGGTCAAGTCTTTTATCGAAATGATTTTCCATATATTTCATTTCGCCGTTATAATTATTCTTAAGCCATTTTTCAAGATGGTGAGCATCTTCTTCCAGAAAATCAGCTTTAGAAATGCCACAACTCTGGAATCCAAAACTTTTTGCCTTGGACTTTATCAGTTGGGAATATTTTTCAGCGCCTGCATTCATAATTTCACACTGCAAAATTAAGATTATTTTATCAATCTTCTGGCTTCTGCGGAGGTTCATCTGAACTCCTGTTTCTATCCTGTTTCTTTTCTGAAAAAATTATGTTTTAATTAGGATTTTTTTCAAAAAAAAATTGCGTAATTTCGTTACTTATTTAATGTTTAAACCCAACAACTATGTCTTTAATAGAAGTAATACAATCCGGAAACTATGAATTAATCGACGTTCGTGAGCCAATGGAGCTTGAAATGGACGGCAATATAGATGGTGCTAAGAATATTCCTCTGGGTGAAGTAGAAGATAGACAGGATGAGATTCTATCTATTGAAAAGCCGGTAATCTTATTCTGCAGAAGTGGAAACAGAAGCGGAAAAGCATTGGATTATCTTAATGCTCAAGGATTAAAGGACGGTTATAACGGCGGAGGCTGGGCTGAGCTGAAAGCTGTTCTGGAAGCAAATCAGGGAACTTTTTAAAAGTTCCTTTTTTTATCCTATTATTTCTATGAATCTGAAAAATCACTTTGACCAGCTTTGTGCACCATTTACCGAAGATCAGCAGTTAATCAGCGATCTGTGGAAGGAGATTGAAACCAAGTATTCTGAAAAAGGCAGGCACTATCATAATCTTCTTCATCTTGAAAATATGTTTTGGGAGCTTGACGCAGTGAAAATGACTATCTCAGATTTTACAGCTCTTTCTTTTTCTGTATTCTATCATGATGTGATTTATGATGCAACTTCCAAAGCCAACGAAGAAAAAAGTGCTGCCAGGGCAGAAAAAAGACTTGCTGAACTTCACGTCAATAAAAACAAGATTTCAGTAATTTCAGAACAGATTCTTGCTACAAAATCTCATCAGCGTTCTGATCAGGAAGACACGAATTATCTTTTGGATGCTGATCTTTCTGTATTGGGCAAAGATTTTAAAACCTACCTGGAATACACTCAAAATATCAGAAAAGAATATTCTATTTATCCTGACTTTCTTTATAAACCGGGAAGAAAAAAAGTGCTTAAGCATTTTCTGGAACTTGAAAGTATTTTTAAAACAGAATATTTTAAAGAAAAGTATGAAGCTCAGGCAAAGGAAAATATTGCTAAGGAACTTCAGTTACTTTAATTCAACAGTATATCTTTAAGTTTTCCCATTGAAAAAGACATCCTGATTACAAGATGTCTTATAAATATTGTTACCGCTCATTATGTGTTAAAAAAATTTACTGATAAATTCTGCTGCTTTCTTCAATACAAGTTCAGGAACTTCTTTATGAGGCGTATGCCCTATATCTGGAATGATATATTTTTTTGCACTTCCACTCACCTGAGTAATGGTTTTCTCTACCTGATCCAATGTACCATATTCATCGGCTTCTCCCTGGATGAATAGTAATGGAGCAGTAATGTCTTTCAACAGATATTCAATGTTCCAGCTTCTGTAGTCTTCACTCGTCCATGTTTCTGTCCAGGCTCTGAAAAGCATTTCTACTTTATCCCCATGATATTTTTGTAAACGTTCTGGAAGATTAGTCGTTTTATAAGCATCCCATGCGTCATAGACACCTTTCAACGTTACGTCTTCCACAAAGATATGTCCCGCTTCACAGATAACGGCTCTTACCCATTCCGGATAAACCGCTGCCATAATCAGGGCGATTGTTCCTCCATCACTATGTCCGAATAAAATAACATCCTCAATATCAGGTTCAATTTCAAGCAAGAGTTCATTCAATACATGAGCTTCTAGTTCCATATAATTCACAGGTCTTACATGAGTAGGCATGGGGTCTGATTTTCCATAACCTAAACGGTCATAAGTAAGTATATTGCATTGTGTAGCTTCGGATAATTTGGCCGGAAAGTCTCTCCAAAGCTGTACTGAACCTAATGAATCATGCAGAAAAACAATGGTGGGTCTGCCTTCAAACGGATTATTGTGTTCTATATATAATTTTTTACCCTTTACATCAATTATTCTTTCCTCCATTGAATAAAATTATATTTAAAAAGTTGGCATTCTTACGTCTTCAAATTCTTTTAACAGATGACTGAAAACAGCTTCCACCGGAAGAATTTCATCAATCAGGGCAGAAACCTGACCTATTTCCAGTTCTCCATCTTCCATATCACCTTCAAACATTCCCCGTTTTGCTCTGGCTCTTCCCAATGAGGCCACCAAAGCATCTTTATTTCTTCCAATCTGATAGATGTCTTCCAGTTCGTTGAAAAATTTATTTTTAACCATTCTTACAGGTGCAAGTTCCTTCAAAGTAAGATGAGTATCTCCTTCCTGAAGTTCTGTAATTTTCTTTTTCCAGTTTTCATGGGCACTGGCTTCTGTAGTGGCAGCAAAACGGGAACCTATCTGTACACCATCTGCTCCAAGAATCATTGCTGCTTTGATCTGTGAACCTAAAGCAATTCCTCCAGCAGCAATTAATGGTTTAGAAATATGCTTCTTTACATTCGGAATAAGACAGAATGTAGTTGTTTCATCTCTTCCGTTGTGGCCTCCAGCTTCAAAACCTTCTGCAACGACAACATCTACTCCTGCGTCTTCACACTTTACAGCAAATTTGGTAGAAGAAACTACATGAGCTACTTTTATTCCTTCTTTCTGAAGGGTTTCTGTATAAGTTTTCGGGTTACCTGCTGATGTAAATACAATTTTGACTCCCTCTTCAAGAATGATCTGAATGATCTCCTCAATATTAGGGTATAACATGGGTACATTTACCCCGAAAGGTTTATCTGTAGCCTGTTTGCATTTTTGGATATTTTCTCTTAAGATATCAGGATACATGCTTCCTGCTCCAATTAAGCCCAATCCACCACAATTGGAAACCGCAGAAGCAAGCTTCCATCCGGAATGCCAAATCATTCCTGCCTGGATAATGGGATATTTGATATTAAAAAGATGTGAAATTCTATTTTGGGTGGTCTCCATATCATGAAGTTTTTTTGCAGCGTTGAAATCTATAAAATTGCTCATGTGTAAAAATACTAAAAACAACGATTTCCAGAGCCTTCCATGATTAAAAAATATGCAGAAAACCTCATATTATCATTTTTTATACCGTTCCAAAATATGGTCAATAACAGAACTTATTTTGAAAAAATTCTGAGCAAGTTCAGCGATATTCTTTTCTAAATCATCTATATTTAATTCTATCCAGCCCTGCATTAAAGTCAGTGGACCATAATCTACACTTATATTAGGCCAGTCTTCCCGGTGTTTAAGAAATTCTTCTCTAAAGGCCTGTGCAAAATCTCTTGCAGGTATTTTATAGTCTTTCAAAGTTCTTAGTTTAAGAGCATGAATGTTATAATAGATCTTATTTTCGCGGATAGTCTCATCATTTACCCAAACCGAAAAGAAAATCCGTCCCCCGGCGTCTAAAGGTGACAATAGATCTCCGGACCATTCCGGTTTATAAACTTTAAATGCAACAGATTCTAAAATGGTATCAACCGATAATTTCAGCCTGTATTTACTAAGTGTTTCTTCAGAAATTTCAGATGCTGCAAGATGAAATTTTTCAAGGTAAAGCGTATTATCCATATGCTCAGTTTTTGTAAATATATCAATAAAAAAACCTTCAGAAGTTCTGAAGGTTTTTTTATTATTTTGCCATGGATTGTTTCTTCCAGTTAGACTTGAAGCTACAGTTGTCGTAGCGTCCGTCAATGGAGATAAAAGTTGTTGGTAACTTAGAGTTGACAAACTTTTCAACCATTTCACTTTTCTTTTTATTCAGTGCCATCTGCTTGATTCTGCTGAAGTCTGTTTCCAGTGTAATCTGGTGAGAAGGAATCACATCTTCAATTTTAATGATTTTGATCTGCTTTCTCTTGTTTTCTTCATCTTCAAAAGCGGTAGTCATGTCTCCTTTGTTCAATCCTGCCAATTCGTAGCTGATTGTACCTGGGATACTTTCTCTTTCAATTTTATCAGAACCATCAGCCCCAGGAATCACCCCTGCGTTGAACTTTGTTCTTTTATCATCTGAGAATTTAAAAGCAGCATCCTTAAATGTCATTTTACCATTTAGGATAAGACCTCTGATGCTGTCTAGTTTTGCCTTTGCTGTTTTAAGCTCTTCATCAGTAGGTACTGCTTTTAACAGGATATGTCTTGCATCATATACTTTACCTGATCTTTTCAACAACTGGATAATGTGGAATCCGAATTCTGATTCAATAGGATCTGAAATTTCATTTTCCTGAAGGTTCAAAGCTGCAGCTTCAAATGGCTTCACCATCTGCCCTTTATTGATATTTTTATATAATCCTCCGTTAGCGGCAGATCCTTCATCTTCAGAATAAATTCTGGCCTGGCTCTCAAAAGTCTCCCCTCCAATAATATCCTGCTTGATCTTTTTCAACCTGTTGATAAGCTCTTGTTTGTGTGCTTCCGTTAATGTAGGATAGATCATGATCTGAGCTAAAGTAACTTCATCTTTTACCTGTGGCAGCTGTGATTTATACATATTGTAGAAATCAGTCACCTCATTTGGAGTAACGTCAGCTTTATCGGTAACTCTCTGGTATTTTGCCTGTCCGTAATACTGGTCTGTATCTATCTTTTCGATAGCATTTTTCATCTCATAAGCGTTTCTGAACTTATAAGCGGCAAGCAATGTTTTTTCATCCGGAAATTGAGAAAGCAACTGACGGTATTTTGCGTTAGCCTGTTCTTTGATTGCTGCAGAACGGTTTTCAATTAAGGTATCTTTTTTTGCTTCGTATACAAGAAGCTTGTTGCTGATAAGGTTTTCCAGGAACTCACACTTATCTGTGTTGGCAGCTCCCTGCTGTTTCCCATAATTCATTTGTTCAAGTACATCAGATTCCAAAACAATCTCATCCCCGATAACAGCTGCAATACCATCCACCAAATCTCCTTGTTTTAGCTGGGCATTCATCATATTTGAAGAGAATATCATGATGAAAACCCCAAGAAGAAAAGTGATTTTTAGTTTATTTGTCATTTTACTATTTTAACAAGTTGCAAATTTAGAATTCTTAACGAATTTCACTCAATTTTTTATTATAAATATTTCTTAAAAAGACTTATTTACTGCAGTTCAACATCAAAAGTCGTTAATTCTTTGAATTGTCTTAATCTGCTGAACATATCTGCTTCGCTCACTTCCTCTATTCTTTCTGTTCCAAACTTCTCCACAGTGAATGAAGCCATAGCAGATCCTACGATAAGAGCTGATTTCATTGTATCAAAATCTATTTTCTCTTTTTTAGCAAGATATGCCGCAAAACCTCCTGCGAAAGTATCTCCCGCTCCTGTTGGATCGAAAACATCTTCCAATGGAAGTGCCGGAATAGCAAATACTTTATTGTCATGGAAAAGTAAAGCTCCGTGTTCTCCTTTTTTGATGATTACGTAATCAGGACCCATTGTGTGGATCTTTTTAGCAGCTTTTACTAAAGAATATTCTCCTGAAAGCTGTCTTGCTTCTTCATCATTGATGGTAATAACGTCTGTTTTAGCAATCATATCCATCAGGATATCCCATGCAGAATCCATCCAGAAATTCATGGTATCAAGGATTACCAGTTTAGGACGGTTGTTCATTTTTTCAAGTACAGATAACTGAACTCCAGGGTGTAGGTTTCCAAGTAATAAAATTTCGGCATCCTGCATTGAATCCGGGATTTTCGGATCAAAATTTTCCAAAACGTTTACTTCTGTAGCCAAAGTATCTCTTGTGTTCAGATCGTTGTGGTATTTTCCAGACCAGAAGAATGTTTTTCCTTCTTTTACGATTTCAATTCCTTCGATGTTTACATCTCTGTCTGTGAACATATCAAGATGTTCTTGTGGAAAGTCTCCTCCTACTACAGAAACAATTCCGGATTTAACGCCTAAAATTGATGAAGTGATTCCGATATAAGTGGCTGCACCTCCTAAGATTTTATCCGTTTTACCAAATGGTGTTTCAATTGCATCAAATGCAACACTTCCTACAACTAAAAGTTTCATATATTTTTCAATGTATATTAAAAGTAATTATTTTTTCCATTCAAAAGTGTCCAGCATATGTTTCATATCATTTTTGATATAGTTCACTGCAGGCGCAAGAGAGTCCGGTTTCGGTCTCGTATTAAAGTATAAGTAAGCAGTAACGAAGTGTTTCGTACTGTCTGTAATGTAAAACTGAAGGTTGGAAGCACTCTGTCCTTTCAGTTCATAGAAGTTCCCGTATACTTTCTTTTCAGGGTATTCAAAGGATTTCGTATCTATGGAACTGGCTTTGATGGTATGCTCATATACCATTTTTTCTGCTTCTTTGATATGGTCTGCAAAGTCGTTTTGTATAGGGTAATAGGTAACGAAAAGCTTTGCCTTCATTTTAGGATAATTCACATAGAACCAGCAAGGTTTTTTAGCAGGTGCAATAGAAGCAAAGTCCGAGTACTCAAAGGTATAGGCACAATCGTTTTCAAACTTTTGGTATTTCGGTGCAGGATATTCAAGACGCAGTTCTCCATAAGGTTTTGGGGAAGGGTCTTTTCCACATGAAATTAAAAGCAGTGATACAAAAATAAAAATGACTTTTTTAATCATTTTGCAAAAGTACAAATTAGATTTCAGATTTCAGAAGACAAATTTCAGTCTTTCAGAGAGTTTTGAATGTAATTTTCCAGGGGTTTCGGAAACGATTTTTCATGAGAGCCTTCAACATCTGTAATCAGGTATTGATTTTCAGCTATAAAATCATTCCATATCTTTTCTGAAGTAACCTCAACATTCAATATTTCAATACTTAAATTCTTATGAGTAAGTTTATGAGCAACCGTTTTTGAACCTGTAATAAATGCTTCCATTTCCGAAGAAATAGTCTCAGGAAACTCAAACAGCTTTTTCCAGATGAAATCATCTTTTCTCTGACGGATTAAAAACTTTCCGTTTCTGTGAACAAAATAATAGGTTAAAGCAAGATCTTCTGTTTTTACTTTTTTTGTTTTTACCGGATAATCTGAAATTTTCTGCATAGCAAATGCAAGGCAGTCTTCATTCACAGGACATTCCCCACACAATGGATTTTTGGGTTTACAGATTTCTGAACCGATATCCATCATCGCCTGGTTAAAGTCTCCCACATTCTCAGGCATCACCAAAGCAGCCAGCTCAGAAAAATAAGTAAACGCTCTTGAATTTGAAATATCAAAATCATCCGCAAAAAGGCGGCTCAGAACACGGTAAAAATTCCCGTCAACGGCAGGCATTTTCCCATCAAAACATATGCTTGAAACGGCTGCTGCAGTATATTTCCCTACTCCTTTAAGTTTTAAAATTTCTTCGTATTGTTCAGGAAAGACGCCCTGATAATCATTCATAATCTGCCGGGCAGCTTTATGGATATTGATCGCTCTGGAATAATAGCCTAATCCTTTCCAATAAAGTAAAACTTCATTTTCTTCAGCTTCTGCCAAAGTTTTTACATCGGGAAATCTTTTAATGAAATTATTGTAATGATTTAATCCCTGATTGATCCTCGTCTGCTGAAATACAATTTCACAGATCCAGATTTTGTACGGATCTTTTGTCTGTCTGAAAGGTAAATCTCTTGCATTATTGCTGTACCATTCCAGAATTTTGCTGCCAATGTGTAGAAAATCCGAATTTCTGCTATCCTTCTCCAAAAAATTTTTGTTTTGCTTTTTAAAAGATACTTAGTGAACTTCGTTCGTGAACTTTCAGTTTATCCTCAGTATGACATTGCTAATACTAATTGCTTTCCAAAGGTATTCACATTTTCATAACGAACATAGTTCACGAAGCATCTTATATATTATGCAAAGATAAAATTTATTTATCAGCTTTTACAGAATATACGGGAGCTGCTTTTAGCCATTCATATTTAAGGTTTCTGTCTTTAGCTATAAAACGGTAACCTTCCAGTTTTTTAAGGTAAACATACATGGAATCGGTATTTTTCATCTTCAATTTATATTGGGATAAAAACAGCATTGGCATTTCTACGGTGGAATCTCTTACTGTTTTCAGTACTTTTCCCGATCTTACTTTGTAAAGGAAGAATGATTTTCCACGGCCTTTTGAGCTGTCTGCCAGTTTTACCTCTGAGCTTGCGATAACCAGCTCACTGCCATCAAAGCATTCATCTCTATTCATGATATATGCTTTTCCTTCCTGATGTTCGTCTGCAAAAAGATCGTTTTCGTATTGTCCGGGACTTTGGTATTTTTTTTCACAGCTTATCAAAATCACCATTAATATAGCAGGTAAGCTAATGATAAGTTTCTTATTCATATTAAATTTCATAGGTGTTGGTTGAAAAAAAACCGATGTAAAGTTGCATCGGTTTTTGATATATAAAGTACGTTTATGTTACTCCTGAGTGTATTCTGCATCCCATTCGTTACCATCATCTCCTTTGTGTCCGTCAAGTTTAATAACGAAACTTTTTGTAGGGAAATAAGGTGTCATACGGATATCCAGCCATACTCTGTCTTTGTTTACTCTATCCTGCTCGAAACGAACAATTTTGAATTTTTCGATCAATTTGTCCGGTCCTTTGATATTATCAAGGAAGGTTACGATCTGTCTTCTCAAATCATCTTCGTTTTTAGCATTCCAGTTTTCAAAAGCTCTTCTGTTAAGGAAGTCAAGCAATACTTTGGTTACATAGTCGAATACACGAACTACGGAATACGTCTGAAGACCAATATTGTCTCCTGTAAATAATGTCTTCGCTGAGAAGGCCATAATTTTTCCGTACTCGTTTACCATTGGTACAAGACCCATTTTTTCCAACTGAGAAATTTCACTTTTCTTCAATTCAAATTTTACAGCGTCTACTTCGTTGATGTTACCATGTTTTTTACCTGCTGCTACCTGAGACATCAGGGTTTTATGGATTTTTCCTGCTAGTGAAGTGGAAGGTGGAAGTTCTACGTTTTCTTCTTCTCCTACTTCTTCTGCTTTACCACGTCCTACCAGCCAGTTACACGTCATAATAACGTTACTTCTGTGAAGTTCACCTCCTGTAAGATTGGCAGAGTGGAATAAATCTACTACGTCATCCGGCTTATCAAGGTTAGCGAAGTCTGTAACCATCATTACTTTGTTTTCGTTACAGATTTTTGCCCATTTCTCGATGACCTTATTGGATCCTAAATATCCTGGTATTGCAAGGATTGAGTAGTTATCTCTAAGGTCAAGACGGTCGTAATAATTTTTAAATTCTTCTGAGATTGCATCAATGAACAGAGGATTATCCAAATCTGAAACCTGTTCGATGCTTGCGTTTACAATACTTACGTTGTCCACTTTATCCAATTCTGTATTTTTGTAGAATTGAGCTACTGTTCTGTAGTTGGTTTCCAACAGACGAACGGCATCCAGTGTATTTTTTAAGTTTGTCTTTAAGTTTTGATCGGCCTGCTGTGCTTTACTTTTGCACGTATCAGCCATTTTATCTGCAGATTCGCTGCCTTCTAAAAGGTTTACCCAAAGATTGATCTTCTGAAGAAGTTCTTTTCTTTCATCTGCTTTATTGCTGTCATTCAGGAAGATTTCTTTTCTTGCCTTTCTTGTTGGGTTCATATTGGCAATACCGTCTACAACGGATTCAACAAAGCCAAATCCTCCCATTTTATTGAGCTCTGCAAGCGGGTTGCCTTTCGGTTGTCCCGAGTGCTGCTGCTGACCCTGCTGCTGGCTTTCTTGTGCCTGTAATTTGCTATCCATGATTTAATGTAAGTCTTTAATTATTTTTCAAGTTCTTGTGCCACTTCTTTCAATACCTCTATGAACGCAGCTCTTGTCTGATCGTTCTCCAGCATATTGCGTAGAATTTTGTTTGTTTTAAGCTGACGTACTATTTTATTGTACTGCTCCTGCTCCATGCTCAGCTGCTGCAGATAATCTGACTTCTGAGTAAGGCTTTTAGGGGTAAAGTCTCCAAGGTTTTGAAAACGGAATTCTTCTTCTACCATTCCTCCGTCTTCTGTTTCGTGTTGTACCGATATTGAAGGCTGAAAATGTTTGAAAACGTCTTCCACTGTTTTTAATCCTGTTACGATTTCAGGGGTATAAGACTCTTCTGTTGTAAGCTGGCTTACTATCAGTGATTTATTTTCCTGTATTTCCTGAATAGCTTCATTAGCGTCTACTTTTACTTCGTTTCCGCCAACACCATAATTAAACATTGCCATATTATTGTTATTTTGAGATTTCTTATTCTGGTTTGGATCTGTCTTTGAGTAATTTACAGATGAATCAAATAAATTACCAATCCAGTGTTTAAATTTAAAAAAAAACTGTAACATAAAAAATTTTACTAAGATTTTTCTTGAATCATCTAAATTTATCTACATTTATTCAACATAAAATCACCATATTACGATATCACTAAGCTATGAAAAAATAAATAAAAAAATTCAAGAAAAAATAAATAAAATTTTTGTTCGCTTTATTCTTATACAAAAGTATCCAATGAATGTTAAAATAAGGATTCCTCAGTTATTACAAAAAATATTCTTTATATTTAATCAAAGTGAACAGTGTCATGAAAGATGTAAAAATAGCGTTCAGAAAACCGATATTTCCAGTTTCAGAAGCATTACAGCAATATTTGGAAAAATATAACAGAACTACCAAGATTAAGTTTTTGTATGAAGACCTTCTAAGGTTCAGTGACAGTGTGAGTATTCTGGATAAAGACGGAAAAGATACTTTGTGGCTTGGGGTATTGTATCCTGAATTTGAGTTTAAAGAAATAGAAGCCAATTTAAATAAGATTTATACTCTACTTCATTCTGATGGAGACATCGCTACTTTACCTTATCTGAAAGTGGATACAATTGACTTTTGTACCTTCGGAAATTCTAAACCTTTTCGGGTTCGGGTAAGAAATATCCTTAACGATAATTATACTTATTTTTATATTAAGCAGGCGGATGCTTCCCGAATATTCGGGCTGGAACTTGAAGATTTGCTTTCTCCCAACCGGATTAATTTTCTGGTTTACAAAAACACTTTGATTGAAGAACATATTTTGGGAATTCCCGGGGATGTTTTTATCCAAAAGCATATGTTCAACTGTACGGAATTGGAAAAGGCACAGATTTCCAAGGAATTTGTGAAATTCAATGAGCGCTGCCTTATTGGACTTCTTGGTGATATGCGTTCTTATAATTATGTGATTATTCCCATACATGATTTCGACCAGGTAATTTACAGAATTCGTCCTATTGATTTTGACCAGCAGTCTTATGAGGGAAATCTGAAAGTCTATCTTCCACAGTATTTCAAAGAAAACAGTCAGATGGTGAATATGGTATTAGAAAAGCTGAAGCCCAGTTCTATAGAGCAGTACCGTAAAGAGGTACGTTCACAGATCGTAAAAAGAGTAACGAGCAGCCAAAACAGATTTGATGAACTCATTTCTATTATGAAAAAAGATAATATTGCGCCGGAAGCCAATGTTAAAGAACTAAAGACCGCTTTACAAAAACTCACTTATGATGTGAATTTCAAGTATTGTACAACCATGGGAGATATTATAGAAACCGGAATAAAATTTGTTCTCCGGAATTATAAGAAAGAATATTAAAAAAGAGAATCCACCTCATATTGAGGCGGATTCTTTCTTTTCTAACAATTTTCAGGTAAAATTACCAGATTTTTATTCTGTCCTGAGGAGCTTTGTATAGTTTATCTCCCGGCTTGATATCAAATGCTTTGATGAATGAATCCTGGTTTACCAGTGGTCCGAAAGCTCTGAACATTCCCGGAGAGTGCGGGTCTGTTTTCACCTGATTGATCATATATTGATCGGTAGCTTTAGTTCTCCAAACAGTAGCCCAGCTCATAAAGAATCTCTGATCCTGAGTGAATCCGCTGATCTTACCTGGATTTCCTTTGTCTTTTAAATACATTTGAAGGGCATCGTAAGCAACAGCTACTCCACCTAAGTCACCGATGTTTTCACCGCTTGTAAATTTACCATTCACAAAGCTCCCTTTTACAGGCTCATAAGCACTGTACTGAGCTGCCAGCTGACCTACTTTTGCATCAAAGTTTTTACGGTCTGCATCACTCCACCAGTTATTAAGGTTACCATCTCCATCGAAACGGGAACCACTGTCGTCAAATCCGTGAGAAATTTCATGACCGATAACGGCACCAATTCCTCCGAAGTTCACTGCTGCATCAGCTTTAGGGTTATAGAAAGGCGGCTGAAGAATAGCTGCAGGGAATACAATTTCGTTATTTGATCCGCTGTAATAAGCATTTACAGTTTGTGGAGACATTCCCCATTCTGTCTTGTCAACAGGTTTTCCTACTTTATCTAAACTTCTCTGGTACTGCCATGCTGCTACATTCTGAAGGTTAGAATATAGTGTAGCACCTTCTTTTGGAGAATCTACTTTCAATTGAGTATAATCTTTCCATTTATCCGGATATGCGATTTTTACGGTAAACTTGGAAAGTTTTTCCTGAGCTTTTACTTTAGTTTCAGGAGACATCCAGTCTATGTTAGCGATATGTGTTTTGAATGATTTTAAAAGGTAATCAATATAAGTTTCCATCTGCTTTTTAGCTTCCGGAGTGAAATATTTGTCTACATATAATTTCCCGAACGCTTCTCCAAGAACGCCATTCACAAGGGTAAGCCCTCTTTTGTTCATTGGACGCTGCTCTTTCTGGCCCTGTAAATATTTAGCATAGAAATCGAATCTGATCTGCTCTAAGCTGTCATCCAGATTGCTTGCATTTCCGTTGATAATATGATATTTCAGATAATCTTTCAGCAAAGGAAGGTTTTTCTGTGTGATGAACTGATCCATATTCTGATAATATTTCAGTTCTCCTATGATTACTCTGTCTGTATTTACACCTGCATCTTTCAGGTATTTTGCAAGGTCTACATTCTTAACAACACCAGATAACTCAGATACATTTTTAGGATTGTATCTTAAATTGGCATCTCTGTTCTGCTCAAGTGTCAGCAAGTAATTGGCAAGCTGTTTTTCAAAATCAACGACATTCTGTGCAGCCTGAGTAGAGTTTTTATATCCTAAAACTCCGAATAGTTTTCCAACGTAAGTCTGATATTCTGCAAGTGTTTTAGTGTTTGCTTCGTTTACTTTCTGGTAATAATCTCTTCCCAATCCCAGATCCGGACCGCCAAGATATACAGCATTCATATTGGAATTTTTCATATCAGCACCTACTCTCCATCCATAGAAAGAGTTGTCTCCCAATCTTGTAGCTTCCAAAAGGTATTTCTGAAGGTCACCAAGACTTTTAATAGCATCTACTTTGGCAAGATCAGCCTTGATAGGCGCCAGACCTTCTGCATTTCTCTTATTGGTATCCATAAAAGAGGCATACAAATTCTGGATTTTCTGCCCTTCAGATCCGGCAGGATATGATTCTGTAAGGATTTTGTTTAATATATCTAATGAAGCATCATCCACATTTTCTCTCAACGCATTGAAAGAACCCCAATTGGCTTTATCGGAAGGAATCTGAGTAGTCTTCACCCAATTTCCGTTCACATAGCTAAAAAAGTCATCCTGTGGACGGACACTGGTATCCATATACGATAAATTGATCCCCTCCTCTTTTGCTTCTTCTTTTACCGGTTCAGCCACTTTTGCTGTAGCTTCAGTTTTATTCTCTGTCCCTGCAGTCTTAGCTGCACCACACGAATTAAGAAATACAATACCTGAAAGGGCAAGTATTCCAATATTTAGCTTTTTCATTAAAGATAATTTTTGATTTTACACAAACTTATCAAATATACAAACTTTAATGATATGTAATGAATGATAATTGATATATGGGAATGTAAGGTTAAAAATTTAAAGTTTTGAGTTTAAGGTTTAAGGTTTGAAGTTAATGGGGAGAACACCCCGTCAAAAATTCTTTGAATTTTTGCCACCCCTCCGAGGGAGGGGAATGATAAAAGCCGTTATGACAAAGGTACTCTTCCGATTCCCTAATCCCTAATCTCTAATCCCCATAACCTTTTACCTGCTACCTATCACCTGCTACCTCCTAAAAAACAAAACCGCCCATTGCTGAGCGGTTGTTATTTTTACCAGATTTTGATTCTGTCTTCCGGAGTTTTGTATAGTTTGTCTCCTTTTTTCACATCGAATGCTTTGTAGAAGGCATCAACGTTGATAAGCGGACCAAAACTTCTGAAATATCCCGGAGAGTGCGGGTCAGTTTTCACCTGATTCACCATATATTTCTCACTGGATAATGTTCTCCAAACAGTTGCCCAGCTTAGGAAGAATCTCTGATCCTGAGAGAATCCACTGATTTTTCCTGGGTTTCCTTTATCTTTTAAATACATTTGAAGAGCATCATAAGCGATGTTTACTCCACCTAAGTCAGCGATATTTTCACCGTTTGTGAAAGTACCGTTTACAAAAGTTCCTTTTACAGGCTCATATTTATCATACTGAGAAGCTAGAGCTTTTGTTGCTTTTTCGAAGTTCGCTTTATCTTCAGGAGTCCACCAGTCTACTAAGTTACCATCTGCATCGAACTGTGCTCCTGAATCATCAAATCCGTGGCTCATTTCGTGACCGATAACAGCACCAATACCTCCAAAGTTTACAGCAGCATCAGCTTTAGGGTTGAAGAATGGCGGCTGAAGTATTGCTGCAGGGAATACAATCTCGTTGTTTACCGGGTTGTAATATGCATTTACAGTCTGTGGAGTCATTCCCCATTCTGTTTTATCTACCGGCTTACCAATCTTAGCTAAGTCTTTGTTGTACTGCCATTCTCCAATGTTCTGAAGGTTTTTATAAAGGTTTCCACCATTTGCTTCAGAAAGGATATTTAACTTTGAATAGTCTTTCCATTTGTCCGGATAAGCAACTTTTACAGTGAACTTATTCAGTTTCTGCATTGCTTTTTCCTTAGTTGTAGAAGACATCCAAGCTAAGTTATTGATGTGAACGGCGAAGCTTTTCTTTAAATAGTCGATCAATTCTACCATCTGAGCTTTTGCTTCAGCAGGGAAATATTTCTCAACATATAATTTTCCGAAAGCTTCTCCCAAAGAACCGTTGATCAGCTCAAACCCTCTTTTGTTAAGAGCTCTTTGCTCCTGTTGTCCTCTAAGGTATTTACCATAGAAAGCGAACTTCATGTTTCCTAAGTTTTCACTTAAGTAAGAAGCACTTCCGTGGATCATGTGGAATTTCAGATAATCTTTAATTACAGGAAGATTCTGAGCATTTACTAATTTATCAAAATTCTTATAGAATCCTAATTCACTGATAATTACTTTGTCAGAATTTACTCCTACTTTTTTAAGATATCCCGGAAGATCAACATTTTTTACCAAAGCAGAAAGTTCAGCCATCGTCTTAGGATTGTACTGAAGTGTGTTATCACGGCTCTGCTCGTTTGTCAGGTAAGTTTGTGCGATACTTTTTTCATAATTTACGATACCTTTTGCTGCTTCATCAGCATTTTTGTATCCTAATTCTTTTAACATTGAAGCTACATATTTCTGATATTCAGCAATGGCTTCTGTATTTTTTTCGTTTACTTTCTGATAGTAATCTCTTCCCAAACCTAAAGAAGCGTTTCCTAAATAAACTGCGTTCATTTTAGAATCTTTAAGGTCTGCATCTACACCCCATCCGTAAAAAACATTCTCTCCTTCTTTGGTTACCGATGTAAGATAAGTCTGAAGATCTGCCATATTTTTAATGGCATCAATTTTATTCAGATTTTCCTGGATAGGCTTGATTCCGTCTGCATTTCTCTTCTCCATATTCATGTAAGTAGCATACAGATCCTGAATTTTTTTACCTTCGCTTCCGTCAGCAAATTTATCTTTCAGAAGAGAGTTCAGGATTGTCATGGAATTGTTATCCGTATCCTCAGCCAGTTTATTGAAACTTCCCCAAGTTGGTTTGTCAGATGGAATTTTGGCAGTTTTCATCCATGTTCCACTTACATAGTTGTAAAAATCATCCTGAGGACGCACTGAAGTGTCCATCAAGCTAAGGTCTAAACCTTTGTCTGTGTTATTTACTGCTACTTTAGCAGCTTTAGCTTGTGCGCTCATAGTCGTCTGAGTACAAATCCCTGCTATTAAAAACAAAGAAAGCGTTATTTTTTTCATTATGATAACAATTTTTAGAATATGTATGATTTATTTCTTATTTGTTACTTTTTAAGCAAACAAATTTAAACAAATAACATTACAGCATTATAAAAATTTATAAAAGATGAAAGCTGGGAGAAGGAAGCTGGAAATTATGAAAATCATACAATAACTTCCAGCCTCATTCTTCCGGCTTCCCAGCTTCTTAAGAAGCTGCTATCTCTTTTACATTCCCGGTTCTTTTCAGGAATCCCCAGGACTGCATTTCGCCTTTCAATGCTTTTCTTAAACTTTTAAACAATACAATATACATCAACCATCTATACCCGAATCTCTGCGGAATAATATACAACAGGTTGATTAATTTTTCTCGCTGCATGATGAATGCCACTAAAGCTAAGGAAGCATCCACCAAAAGGAAGATCAGATAGTAGGTAAATATTTTATCACCGTTTCCGGACAGAATTCCAAAGAACATAATCACATCCGCCAGCGGTGAGAAAAATGGTATGATATATTGGAATAATAAAATATTCGGCATTGCCCAAAGTCCCAATCCTTTATATTTGGGATTAAGGAAAGTCTGTCTCTGTTTCCAGAACATCTGCATGATCCCATAGGTCCAGCGGAATCGCTGTTTTAAAAACTGACTCGCGGTTTCCGGAGCTTCAGTAACTGCAACAGCTCTGTTTTCATTGGCAACCGTATATCCTGCTTTTAAAATCTTAACGGTAATATCACAATCTTCCGCTAAGGTATCGGATGAATAGCCTCCAGCTTCCATGATCACAGATCTTTTGAATGCACCGATAGCTCCCGGAATGACAGTAATCGCATTGATATTTGCATATGCCAGCCTGTCAAAATTCTGACTTGTCGTATATTCTATAGCCTGCCATCTGGTGAGCCAGTTGACTCTGTTTCCAACTTTCACATTTCCTGCTACTGCTGCAATTTTTTCTTCCGGATCTGAGTTTAAAAATCTTGCAATCAGATATTTTACAGCATCCTGCTGCAGTTTGGTATCAGCATCAATACATACTACATATTCTGCATCAGTTTCTGAGATTCCGAAGTTTAAAGCTGTGGCTTTTCCACCGTTTCTTTTGGTGAAAATTTTCAGTTTCGGGTGATCCGGAAATGCTTCCAATGCTTTTTCATAAGTAGAATCTTTACTTCCGTCATCTACCATAATAATGTTAAAATTAGGATAGGTCTGCTTCAACAGATTATGCAGAGAAGAAACAATATTCACTTCTTCATTATAAGCAGGTACAATGATGGAAACTTTCGGATAGGATTCCAAAATCGGAAATCCGCCCAGTTTTTTTTCTTTTTTTTTTTCTTTAAAAGCCCAGTACGCCATTAATACCAGTCTGATTAGTCCTAAAACAATGAAAATGGTAAATAATGCAACCAGAAAATGACTTATTCCATAAATAATGGTGGCCAGTACAAGGTTAAGCTGCATGATATAATATGACTTTGTTTTCGGAACCTCAGGCATCAGTTCATTTCTGGTTTTATGCAGAATACTGGTCAGGTTTGTAAAATGATAGCCCTGTTTCTGAAGTGTAGGGATCAGAATTTTTAAAGCTTTTACCGTTTCTTCTCTCGTATCTCCACCGGCATCATGAAGAAGGATAATATTTCCTCTCTGTAGTTTGAGCCCGGCCATTACCCGTTTTACAATTTCATCTGCTTTTATTCCCGGCTGCCAGTCCTCAGGGTCTATGTTTTCCCCAATATCAAGGTAGTTTTGCTGTCTTGCCAGTGCTACCGGAATAATCTCTTCTGAAGTGGTAGGCTCAGAGTCTGCGTTATAGGGAGCTCTGAACAGAATTGTACTGTGCCCCGTTACGCATTCTATCAGTAATCTTGTCAGTTTCAGTTCCAGCAAAGCTCTTTCCGGGCTTACTTTCGCTACATTTTCATGGGTGAAGGTGTGGTTTCCGATTTCGTGTCCTTCACGATAAATTCTTTTAACAAGCGGAAGGTTCTTTTCTGCATTTAATCCTACTAGAAAGAATGCAGCCGGAACATGGTATTTAGACAGCACATCCAGTATCTGCGGAGTATAGGTCTCATCCGGACCATCGTCAAAAGTAAGCACCAGTTCTTTTTGTGGGGCACTTCCATATTTTTTCACCTCATAAGAGCTTGGGTAGGTAATATAATTTTCGTCTGTGATTATTTTTTCTTTCGGATCAATTTCCAGTGCTATTTTTCCATCATGCGGCGTATTCAGAACATCCAGCACTTCTCCATCACCGATATAATCCACCATGGTCTGCCCTTTTACATTTTCCAGGGTTTTCAGATTCAGCTTGGAAAGACCGCCAAACGTAAGGTCTTTATCATAAAAATTCCAGACTCTGCTGTCTTCACTTCCCAGTCTCCAGAGTGCTGTTCCTGCCAATGGATATTCTGAGGAGAAACGCATTGTATTGAAAATAGAAGCCGCATCATTGAAAAACACAGTGTGGGTTAAATTTTTAGAATCAGTATAAGAATAATTTAAATTAAACGTATTGTCATTAAAATCAATGACAGCTTTACTGGCACTGGCTTTTGTAATCGCCTGCATGTAGGTAACAGAGGTGTTATCATCTGTATTGGAACTCCAGTCGTAGCCATAAGCTCCCAGGCCCAGTATAATTTTTTGCGGAGAGGTTTGTTTTACAATTTTTCCTGTCTGTTCTTCTATCCATTTTTGAGAAGAAACCGGACCGGCATCACTTCCTGCAGAATATTCGTCATAAGCCATCAGCACAAAGTAATCTACATAAGGATTCAATCTGGGAATGTTGTAATCATCATTATCCGTCATGATATCCATCGTCACCAGCAGCTGGTTCTTTTTGAAAGTTTCTGAAAGCTCTTTCATAAAGGCAATCAGGTTTTCATCAGAATTAAGGTTCATATCCTCAAAGTCAATATTAATTCCTTTGAAATGATATTTTTTACACTGCTGGGTAATTTTTTGGATAAGATTTGTTCTTTTCTGAGGATCATTAAGCACTTTCACTAATCCTTCCGAATGAAATTCCTGATCAGAGTTGTTACTCAACATTGGCATTGCAGCAACTCCTGTTCTTTTGATCACTTTATATCCTTCCGGATCCACATTGGTTTTCAAATCACCTGTTTTGGGATCAAGGAAAAACCATTCTGGGAAAACCAGATTAACGTGTCTGATATTTCGTTTCAGAGACATCAGAGACTGGGGATCCCATGCTACATAAAATGCAGACCGGATTCCTCCTGGAAACTGAGCCCAGTTTCTGTTCTGATTTTTATATCTTTCTGCTCTCGCCTTCTGGATTTTGTCGAGATTGGTATGGATTGTTTTTTCTGAGATAAAGCTTCTGAAACCTTTATATTCTTTGGAAATTTTATTCTCCTGAAGATAGGGTTTATTGGCCGTAATTACAGCTTTGTAATCCTCTTTAAAAGGAATTTTAGGACTTCTGTCCAGAGTCATCATCAGCCCCAAAGCAAGCAAAAGCAGAATTCCTACAAAGATAAAAATACGGCTTCCCCATTGTACACTTTTCCAACGTTTCTTGCTGTTGGTCTGAAAAATCTGATTGGAATTTTCCACGATTTTGAAATTTATTGAATGACTCTCAAAAACTGTGAAAAACCCTACTAAAATTAATTAAAAAAAAATTAAAAAACAGAAATGTATCTAACTGTTTATAAGAAGGCTTACAAGATCCTGAATCACCTTTTGAGAAACGAAATCCATGAAGTCTACTCTTTCCAGATGCGGCATATATAATTTGGAGGTTACCGTTTTCTCATGAATTCTTATTGTGTAGTAAACCGTCCCAATATCTTTACCGTCTTCTCCTTTTCCCGGGCCGGCTACACCAGTTGTGGAAAGGGAAATATGGGTTTCAAACAATTCCTGGCAGCCTTTTGCCATTTCCTGAGCTACCTCTTCACTTACCACAGTAAAATGATCTACGGTTTCTTTAGAAACATTCAAAATTTTAATCTTCTTTTCTGTAGCATAAGCCACCATTCCACCAAGGAAATATTTTGAACTGCCGGAAACTGAAGTAATCATTTTTGCCAGTTCCCCTCCGGTACAACTCTCAGCAGTGGAAATTGTCAAGTTTCTTTCCGTAAGCATTTCTGCCAGAATATTTTCAATTTTATCTTCAGATACTGCTATGACATGGCCTTCTACCAGGGGAAGCAGCTTCTGAATTTCTTCTTCTGTTCTTTCTTTCAATAATTCTTCATTATCACCGGAAGCCGTCAGGCGGAGTTTTACACGAGTGCCTACCGGAAGATAAGACAGTGCTGTATTTTCCGGAAGTGCAAGTTCCCAATCTTCAATTTTGTCTGCAAGGATACTCTCAGGAATTCCCACTACGGAAACAATTCTGGTATGAATATAATGAAGGCTGAATCTTTGCTGCAAATAAGGAATAATCTGATCTTTAATAAGCGGTTTCACCTCGTAAGGAACTCCCGGAAGACTATAGCACAGCTTTCCGTCCTGCTCCATCATCATACAGGGTGCCGTTCCGTAATGATTCTGAAAAACAATGGATCTGGTGGGTACAAAAGCCTGTTCTTTGTTTCTTTCGAGAATATCTGCCCGTCCTCTTCTTTCCATATAGTCTTTAAGATGGTTGAACGTTACCTCATCCAGGGCAATTTCATCATTGAAATATTCAGCCAGTGCCTTTTTGGTTTTGTCATCTCTGGTAGGCCCCAGCCCTCCTGTTGTAATGACTAAGTCGCCTGCTTCAAAAGCAACACCGAGTGCCTCTTTAATGGTTTCAATTTCGTCTGAGATCGTAAGAATCTGAGTAACTTTTATTCCTATGTTTTTAAGTTCAGCAGCAATAAAATTAGAATTGGTATCTACCGTATTTCCCGAAAGGATTTCATCACCAATTGTAATCAGAACAGCTTTTTCCATATGCTTTTTTGTTGAAAAAAATTCTATGCAAATGACGGAAAATTATGTGGCAGCGACAATATAAATTGATTTTTTCTATTTTTGACGAAATTTATTTAAAACAACAATAAGAATTATGTCTAAATATGATGATGCTTCATGGCATTATGGTGGTGATTTTCCTGAAGGACTTCCTCAGAAAAACGGAGCAACACATACAGGAATGTTCCTGAACTGGTGCATTCAGAATGATCTGATTTCTGATGAACTGAAAGAAGATGGTAAAGAGGAAATTGAGAAATTAAAACGAAGAGAAATTACCGGTGCAGAATTCATTATGGATTCCTGCGACGGGAAATTTTCTGAATATGACCTGAATGAGCTGGGAAATCTTTTTGCAAAGGATTATTATGCAGATGATACCGATTTCGGAAACAGACACAGCTCATTTGCTGATGATTATGTAAATATTTTTGATGCTAAAGCAGAGGAAAATGACTATGAATATGAAACCTTCTATCACATTGAGGATACCTATGAAAACTATGATCTGATGAAACAGGTTATTGATCACCGTTTTGAGGAATGGAAAGAGTATATTAAAAACTAAAGAGCGAGAGAGCAAAATCACTGAAATCCATCAATTTTTCTACGATTTTGCTCTTTTACTTTTTATTGATTATGCTTCACCCAGATCAGTTCATCGGTATTATAACCTATTTTTTTTGCTTTCTGAATGAAACGCTGACGAATGCTTTCCGGAATATTTGTTGTACGGGAAAGAATCCATAAATATTTTAAACTGCTTCCTGCTACCAGGGCATATTGATAGTCTTCATCAATATCTATGACATTGTAACCAGCCCAGATTGGTTTAAAAAATGAAACTTTCAGGCGGGCTTCCGTAGTATCTTTTACAAATTTTGCTTCCCCAATCGATTCATTCCATATTTTTTTTATGTAGTCGAACCCTTTATTTCTGACCTGAACTGTTCCATCCGAATTCTCCGTATATTCAGCAGTAACATTATCCATATTTTTTTCAAACCTGTAATCAAAACGGGCGATCTCATACCATCTGCCAAGATATTTTTTAAGATCAAAATTCTTTACCGCAGATGCTCCTCTGGGAATTCTTACAGAATAGGAATTAAAAACGATAAGCCCTAATGCTCCCAACGAAACGGGGAGTATAATTTTATGAATAGTTTTCATGACAGAAATATTTTTGTGTGGTTCTTATAAAAACTTCAAAAATAATGCCTTAAAGCTGTTAAGGAACAATAAATTCTATGAAAATACCTTCAGGAAATTATCTTTAAAACTACCTGAAACTTCAATTTCTGTATCGTCAGACAACATTACAGTTCCGCTTTTATGATAAGATTTTACGAAACCCGTATTGATAATATGGGAACGGTGAACTCTCACAAAAGGGCTTTCCAACAGATCATCAAAGTGTTTTAAAAACCGGCACACCATTTTCTTGGAACCGTCGGTAAGATAAACCTGTGTAAAGTTTCCATCAGCCTGAAGTCTCACAATATCTTCAGTCTTTACGACATCAAATCCCTGCAGGGTTGGAAGAATCAGCTGCTGCTTTTCTGGTTTTAATTTCAGGTTTTCAAGCAGGATCTTATTCCGGTTGAGTTCTTCTTTTTTCTCAAGGCTTTCCACCACTTTATTCACCGCAAGAATCAACTCCTGAATATCAATAGGTTTTAAAATATAATAACTTGCCGATTTATTTAAAGCCTGCAAAGAGTATTGTGAAAATGCAGTAATGAAAATGGTTTCATAGGAGAAATCTTTGGTGGCTTCCAGAACGTCAAAAGCATTTCCAAAAGGCATTTCTACATCGAGAAAAACCAATTGAGGCTGCTTTTCAGCAATCAATGGTACGGCTTCTTTAATATTTTCAGCTTCACCAAGAATTTCCACCTGCGGGCAGTATTTGGTAAGATAGCTTCGTAAAACTTCTCTTGCTATGAGTTCATCATCTACAATGACAGCTTTTATTTTCATTACATCAGATTTTAGGTGGCGGATAATAGGTTGCAGGTGCAAATTAGGAATATTTAATCAACCTTACAATCTTACCCAAACCATCTGTGGATAAAGGCTATACTTTCTTCCAGCACCATGCGTACTTTACGATTAATATTGTAATGATGCATTCTACCATTGCAAGGAAAACATAAAACAAATACCAATCCGAGAAGGAAATAACACCAATAAACAACATAACCAAAGTAAAAAATGTACCAAAAATGATGTTGAGAATTCTGTTGATCACTGGTTTCAGGATCAGAGAAAGAAATACCATCACCGCTGGAATTGCCAGAACAACAGAAGCAAGAAATAATTTCGGCGGAGAATCTAATAAATTGGTTCCTTCCACCAGACCGCGTGCTTTCCCCGGAGTATAAAGCTCGAAATAATCACCGTACAGATAGCACAGAGTAACTGAAGCCCAAAGACCTGCCAATATGATTTTCACATTGATCTGTACATCTTCAAATTTTGTAGAATTGTTCATGGTTATGATTTTTTAATTTATTTTTTTATTTCGTATCCCAACCAGCAGCAGCCACAAACAGGTTCCTATCTCTCCTATTGTTGCCGGTAATGTAATATAACCTGATATCAGGTAGTCTGAAAAATGAGGAACTGCAATTCTTCCAAAAACGTTGATCAGATATCCAAAACACCCCAACATTAAGAAGATGCCTAAAACTTTGGGTAAGAATCCTGACTTATACACCAGATATCCAAAAGGGAAAAGCCATAATCCCCAGAAAACCTGTGCAATTAAAAGTCCTTTGTTATAATTGCTCAGCAGGAACATTATTTGGCTCTGCAACTGCTTTACATCAAACACTTTTAAATAATCCGTTTCTTCAATAATAGTAAGAACAGAAAATTTGTTTTGGAGATTGATAAAGGAAATAGGAATACTGATAAGGGCAAGAATAACCATCAGTTTTGCATAACGATCATCTACAACTTCCAATAGTTTATACAAAACTAAAGGAAGTAAAGTAAAAGCAATATAACAAATAATGCTGCTTGCTATACTTACTCTGAATAACTGCACTGAAGACGAAATATTTTGAAAAGTCAATGCAGAATTTTCCCAGACGATCAGCTTTGACGGAACGTACATTAAACTGAAAAATCCGGTTATTATAACAATGAGATAAAAAAATCCCGCGAGTCTGGCTGTTTTGGTAGTTGTAGTCATTTTGGGTTACGTTTTTATCTGTTAAGACAATAACTTATTCAAAATGGTTACAGAGTTTTTTAGCTGGAAGTAAAAGATAATAGGTGAAAGACTATTCTCAAGGGTTTATGGCATTTTTATTTTTATAGTAACCAAAACTCCGTTATCATTTGACTTATCTTTTACAGAACAGGTAATATCTTTTTTGTACAGATCATTCAGAAGCTGAATTCTTTCCAGCGTATTTTTCATTCCTCTCCCTTCTCTGGTTTTTTGATGCTGGGTTTTCTGCTTTTTACTTTCTTCAATTCCTATTCCGTTGTCTTCGATAAGAATTTTCAGATGTGATTCATTTTTTTCAAAGTTTAATTTTAAAAATCCTTTTTCTGTTCTGTAGCGGAGTCCGTGCCATATTGCATTTTCCAGAAACGGCTGTATCAGCATTCCCGGAATCTGCAGGTTCTGCATATTGAGGGCTTCATCTACAGCAATCTCGTAATCAAATTTATCAGCAAAACGCGTTTTTTCAAGAGCAAGATAATTTTGGAGAAGATCAAGCTCTTGTTGGAAAGGAATAAAATCTTCGGTAGAATTTTCCATTACACCACGCATCAGCTTGGAGAATTTTGTGAGGTATTGATTAGCTTCCAGCTCATTATTGGTCGCGATAAAATGGTTGACACTATTTAAACTGTTAAAAATAAAATGCGGATTCATCTCTCTACGCAGCGACTGAAGAGCAATTTTCTTATTTTTCGTCTGAACCTTTTTCAGCATTCTGAAAATAAAAATAACTAATCCGGTAAGCAATATTAAAACTCCGATCAGACTGTAATTAAAGACATTTTTCTTTCTGATAAGTTCGTCTTTAAGTTCTCTTTCTTTTTCCAGCTGTGAGATTCTCTGCTCTGTATCTTCCAGAATTTTATTATCAACGAGGCTTCTGTCTTTGGAAACCAGGTTCGGTAGTTTTCCCAAAAAATCTCTGTACAATTGAACAGAGGCATCAATATTCCCTGAAATGGCATACAAGCTGTCCAGTTTTTTTACGCTTTTCTGTGCTTCTAGTGTATGGCCTTTGTCCAAAGCAATTCCGTAGGCATTTTTCAACAGATCTACGGCTTCTTCCGGATCATTTTTCTTAATATAAATATCCGCAAGCTCCTGGATCTGGTTAACTTTTTCCTGAGAGTTTTCTTTTACAAAGTCTTCTTTCAGCACCTTCTTTTTGGCTTCAATAGCTTTCTCAAAATTTTTGTTTTCAACGTAGAGATCTGCGAGTTTTTGATTGATAGCCAAAGCTTGCTTCGGAGCTTCTTTTTTAGAGATTTTATAAGCTGTATTCAGGTTTTCTTCAGCACTGGAGACATCTTTCTGTTTCAGATTGACATCAGCCAGCTGGCTGTAACTTTCTGCAAGGTCTCCCTGTTCGTTTTCCTTTTTAGTCAGATTGATGTTATTCTGAATTGCTTCTGCTTTCAGTTCGGGTGTAGGAGAAGAAAGTCTTGCCGCATCATTAGAATTCACGGCTTTACTTTTTTCGCTATAACTCACTTGTGCTGCCATGCTGTAATTGCTGATGGCAGGTGTTATTTTGTTCTGTTTTTCCTGTGACTGTGCTAGTCTTCGGGTTGCTTTTTCAATATTGGGTTTGTCATTGAGTTTTTCATACAGCTTTTTGGCTTTTACATAATATTCTTCACTTTTCGGAAAGTTTCCGCCATTGAAAAATGTTTCACCGATATTATAATAAGAATCTGCCTGGGCAGGTTCATTTTTTGTGTCCATTGCTTTTTTCAGCTTCTTCGTTTCTACCTGCACTTCTTCCACAGCAGCACTGCTGTTATTAGTGGTTTGGGAATACATTATATTTCCAAAAAGCACCAGTAAAAAGATAGTAAAGAGTTTAAGCATTTTCATAAAACAAAGATATACATATATATAGTCTGCTCAAAAACTATTCACCAAGTGAAGTTTCCCATTCACCAAGTTGAGTCTCTGATACTGTGACCGTAAGGCTAAGTTTGAGGCAAAATAATTCAAATTTAAAAATCATGAAAAAACTAACATTTACATTTTGTATCATCACTGCATCTTTTTTTAATCTTTCAAAAGCACAGGTTGGAGGAAACCAAATCTACAAAGACAAAAATAACGCCGATTATTCCGCTCCCAGAAATCTCACTGAATTTAACAATACCAATAGTTATTTCACCAACGACTCTACACTGATTGTTAATGTAAAAATATTGATGAACAAGCCTGCAGACCGTTACAAAATCACACTCGGACTGAATGAGGAAGCTGACACTCCAAAAATTGCACTGGAGAATATCAATAAGAGAATCAATGGTTTTATCAAAAGGATATCTTCAATGGGAATCAAAACTGATGATATTTTTGTGGATTTTATTTCACAAACGAAAGTCTATGATTACAACATCAATAAAGACTCACAGGTAACCACCCAGAAAATGGATGGATTTGAAACTAAGAAAAATATCATTATTACAGTAAACAAGCACTCAATGATTGAAAAGCTGATCTCTGAAGCTTCCGATTTCCAGATTTATGACGTTATCAAAGTAGACTATATCAGCAATGATATTGATAAAATTCAGGAAGATCTACTCAAGGAAGCATATTCTGTTTTTGACAAAAAGAAAGGAAACTATTTTAAAATGTTTAAAAAGGAAATTATCGGAAACCCTACAGCTACATCCGGTTTTACATATGTTTTCCCTAAAAGTCAATATCAAAATTATACAGCTTTTGAAAGTGCGAATGTCACCTATGGATATGACACCAGGTATGTAAAGAAGGAAGAGAGAAAGTCAAAAACCTTTTATTATGACGGTACAGATTATATCGGTTTTGATAAGGTCATCAATAATGCTGATCCTGAAGTGGGCATACAATATATCATGAACCTCAACGTAAAATATGATCTGAAAAAGAATAAAGAGAAATAAAGTAAAAACATCTCTTCATCATCTTAATAGCTTAAAAAATCTAACAGTTTAAAAAAGTCTTTTTTACCTCATTCTTCTTTTTACAAAGGCTCACCAAGTGAAAGCTCCATTTCACCAAGTCTTCCGGAATCCGGTAACTGAACTGTGTAATTTTACATCAGTAATTAAAAATTTAAAAACAGGAAATTATGAAATTGAAACATTTTTTATTAATCGGAATTTTAACCCTTGGAAGCTTTGTAAATGCTCAGGAAGTAAAGAAAAATGCAATTGAGGTAACAGGTGTTGCCGAAATGGAAGTAGAACCGGATGAAATTATCTTCAGCATCGGAATAAAAGCAGATAACAAAAATGATCTGGCAGATAATGAGAAAAAGTTATTTGAAACTTTAAAGAATGCAGGAATAAAGAATGAAGACATCAAGTTCAAATCTATGTATCAGAATATCTATTCTAAAACAGCTAAGTTTTCTAAGAACTATCAGTTTAAAGCCAGCACAAAATCAAGTCTTAGCAAAATTTTTGAAGACCTGAACCAAAAATGGGTAAACAGCCTGAACATTACAGAGGTAAAGAGTACTAAAATTGCAGATTTCAGAAAAGCAGTTAAGATCAATGCTTTGAAAGCCGCTAAAGAAAAGGCAGATTATTTATTGGAAAGCATGGGTAAAAAGACAGGAAATGCTCTTGAGATTGTAGAGATAGAAGATTACACCAGTGATATGATTATGCCAGCAGCTTACAAAGGAAGAGCAAGCAATATTCAGTTGGAAATGGCTGATGCTCCGGTAGATTATTCTTTTGATAATATTGAGAATATCAAGCTGAAATACAGCATCAAAACCAAATACGAAATCCTTTAAAATAACAGATTAAAAAAAGACAGCTCCTCTGGAGCTGTCTTTTTTTGCGTGCTGCCAAGTTCACCAAGTCAAACTACTGATTCACCAAGTTTCCCAGTTTACAGCCATAAATAGGGATAATTTTACTTTAGGAATTCAAAATAATAAACATTGAAATCCTATTACCTAATTACAGCAGACAACTTATAAAAAATAACAATATGACAACTTTAAAAATCTTAGCACTTGCAGCGGGTACAGCTTTTTTAAGCTCTGGTAATATTCCGGACAACCGCTCTACACAAAATAATGTTGACAGCCATTTATCTATACAGAAAACAGCATTAGTTCCGGCCAGTTCAACTTTAAAGGACAATAAAATTCAGGTTGCTCTTTTACTGGATACTTCCAATAGTATGGACGGGCTGATTGATCAGGCAAAATCGAGACTCTGGAATATTGTGAATACTTTGACAACTCTAAGGTACAACGGAAAAGCTCCCCAGATTGAAATTGCCCTGTATGAATATGGAAACGACGGAATCCGTGATGAAAATTATATCCGTCAGGTTGCTCCTCTCACTCAGGACCTTGATCTCATTTCCGAAAAATTGTTTGCATTAAGAACCAATGGAGGCAGTGAATATTGCGGTGCTGTCATTCGTGATGCTTCTGCCAACCTGAACTGGGACAGCAATGATAAAAGTATGAAGCTGATTTATATTGCCGGGAATGAAGCATTCGATCAGGGAAAAATAAATTATAAAGACGTGGTTTCAAAAGCAAAGGATAAAAATATTTACACCAACACCATTTTCTGTGGAAGCCGGGAAGAAGGAATCCAGACTTTCTGGCAAAACGGAGCATTATTGGGAGGTGGGAAGTATTTCAATATCGATAGTGACAGAAAAGTAATCTATATTGAAACTCCTTATGACATCAGAATCTCCGAATGTAATGCAAAGCTGAATGATACGTATATCTATTACGGAAATCACGGTTCGGAATACAGATTAAAGCAGATCACACAAGATAAAAACGCAGAAATGCAGTCAGCATCCAACTTAGTGGAAAGAGCCGTAGCCAAATCCAAAAAGAATGCTTACAAAAATGATCACTGGGATCTGGTAGATAAAGCGGAAAAGGATGCCGGATTTATTGCTAATGTAAAAGAAAGTGAACTTCCTGCCGAGCTGAAAGGAAAAAGCAAGGAAGAAATTCAGAAAACGATTACGGCAAAATCTGCTGCTCGTGATAAAATTCAGAAAGAAATTGAAGACCTTTCCAAAAAACGCCAGTCCTATATTGACGGAGAAATGAAGAAACGTGGAACTGATGATTCTGACGATCTTGGAAAAGCCATTGAGAGTTCTATTCTTGAACTTGCAAAAAAGAATGGGTATAGTTTGTAGTTGAACAGGCAGTCTTTTTGTGACTGCCTGTTTTTTTCTAACCACCCCGGCAAAAATTCAAAGAATTTTTGCCACCCCTCCAGAGGAGGAGAATTGAGCCCTTTCTATCGAAGTATTTGTCAAAGTATCTTTTACTACATTTCTTCAAGTAATTCAAGTAGGATTCCTGCGGAATGACACAATTGGAACAGCGTTTTATCCAGGTAGTTTGTCATTCCGTAGGAATCTAAATAAACTTTTGTGTACAAGATATCTGCAGAATCTGAAGTTTAAAATGAAGCACAAATTTATCTCCCAAATTTAAAATACCTTGATAATGGATGTTTTTTGTTCTTCATAAATAGAGAAGCCATCTCCATCCCTGTTACTGAAAAAGTAATTCCGTTTCCTCCGAAGCCCAATACGAAATAAGAGTTTTTAAACTTTTCATGTTTGCTGATATAAGGTAAACCATCTTTCGTTTCGCCAAAAGTTCCAGCCCATGTGAAATCCGTATAAAAATGATAATCAGGTTTTATTTTTTTTAGATTTTTAAGGATCTCTTTTTCTTTTTTATTGAGGAGCGCGTCCCGTTTTTCAGCGCCATAAAAATCTTCGTCTCCTCCTCCGATAAGAATTCTTCCATCATCGGTAGTCCGCATGTAGAGATAAGGATCATTGGTATTCCAGACCAGTGTACTGCTGATATTTTTAAACTTGTCTTTGTCTATTTCAGAAACGACTGCATAGGTACTTTTGAGATTAACAAAGTTTTCTTTCAGCAGGTTTTTACTTTCATAACCAATACAGTAAATGATCTTTTTTGCCTTGATCTGAAATCCACTGTTTATGGTAACCAGATTAAAACCTTTATGTTCAACTACTTTTATCATTTCAGTCTTATCAAATACCTTCAATCCTTTCTTTACATTATGCATAAAAAGTTCATGAGCAAACTGAAAAGCATCAATACTTGCTCCTTGCTTGGATAAAATACCGCCATATGCATTCTCAAATTCAAATTTTTCCAGAATATGTTCTGCTTCTAGCCATTGTACCTCAAATCCGTTTTGTTTTCTCGCTTTATATTCTTTCTTCAGCCATTCTGAATCTTTCTTTTTTGAAGCAAAATACAAAGACTTTTTTCGTTTAAAACCTGCTTTGGACTTGATCAATTTTGTGAGTTTTTCTATCGAATCAATCGCATCACTGCAGGCTTTATAGCTTAAGACAGCTCCTTTCTCACCTATTTTTTCTATTAATTCATAGAGAGGGACATCTATTTCGTACTGCAGCATTGAAGTCGTCGCAGAAGTGCTTCCATTACAAAGCTCTCTTTTATCAATAAGGATTGTATCATACCCGTCTTCTATCATCTGATGGGCTATCAGACTTCCTGTAATACCGCCTCCCACCACAAGAACATCACATTTTTCATTTGATTTTAAAGACGGATAAGATGCCATTAACCCATTTTTTAAAAGCCAGAAAGGTTCATTTGATTTGAGATCCATATTAATATTTTATGTTGAAAGTAACAATATTTATACCTTTTTTAACAATTTTTCATCAAATTCTGGTTTAATTATTGTAGTTCTTTTAAACTCAAACCACCATAAAATATTTATTATGATAACAATTATTCCAGAAGCCCCGGAAAATGTTGCAGCATTCAATGCAACGGGAGAAGTAACGAAAGAGGATTTTGAAAGACTGGTTATTCCGCGTGTAAAAGAGAAGGTAGAGCAATTCGGTGAGCTGAATTATTTATTGTATTTGGATACCGATCTGGATAATTTTACCATGGGTGCATGGCTCGAAGATTTGCTGTTAGGATTGAAAAATCTTACCAATTGGAATCGGTCAGCCATTGTTACTGACAAAGAAGGTATACGTGATTTTACCAGTATTTTCAGTGTTCTGATGCCGGGAGAGTTTAAATCTTTCCCCAAAGAAAATTTATACAATGCCCTCTACTGGTGCAAAAACGGAGATGAAGTGGAGGCATAAAACTTATCTTATAAAAAATCGCCTGTTTCAGTGAAACAGGCGATTTTATTTTTAACTATGACTCATTTATTTATCACATGATACACATTCAGCAGCCACTTCTTCTTCATTTTGAGTTTTTGAACCGTACAGGTATATATATCTTATACTTATCACCACTCCTATAAAAGTCATCCCTACACCTACCAGCGATGGATAGTTGAATGAATAGCCATATTCCAGAGGAATTCCCCCCAGGAAAGCTCCCATTGCATTGGCAATATTAAAACCAGCCTGCATAAAAGCAGCGGCCATCATTTCGCTTTTTGGAGCGGCTTTCATCATCATAATATTGATAGGTGATGCAATAGACATGGATAAAGCACCACACATAAAGGTGAGTACCAGAGCAATATTTTTATATTCTGCAAGGAAGAAAACACCTCCAAGAGAAATCATCATCAGGAAAATGAGAAGAGCACAGGTTTTTTCAGGTCCTAATTTATCTGAAACAATACCTCCCACCAGATTTCCAACTACCATTCCGGCTCCGGCAAGAACCATCACATAGGCCATCTGGCTGCTCTTAATTCCGGCAACAACGGTCATCAATGGTGTAATATAGCTTAACCATGTGAAAAGACCTCCAAACCCTATCGCTGTAATGGCAAGAACCAGCCACGACTGTTTATTTTTAAGGAATTTCAGTTCTTCCAGGAAGTGTGTATTTTGGTTGGATTCCATTGCAGGAAGCCACAGTTTCAGAAATAATATAGCAAAAAGACCAATCGCCGCTACGATAGCAAAGTACAGTCTCCAGTGAAATGTATGCCCAATATAAGTGACCAGTGGAACCATAGCCAGATTGGCGACCGTGAGCCCCGTAAACATCATCGATATATAAAATGCTTCTTTCCCTTTTCCTGCCATTTTTGAAGCGACTACTGTTCCTACTCCAAAGAATGCTCCATGAGGAAGCCCGGACAGAAAACGAATAATCAGCATGCTGTTATAATCGGGAGCAATAGCAGAAAGTCCGTTAAATATTGTAAAAAGGATCATAAAAGCTATCAAAACTTTCTTCGGAGGAAATTTTACTGAGTATCCGATCAGAATCGGAGCTCCGATAACGACTCCCATAGCATAAGCAGAAATTAAATGCCCGGCCTGCGGGATTGTGATCTGTAATGTTTTTGCAATATCCGGCAACAGTCCCATCACGGTAAATTCCGTAGTTCCTATTCCCAAACCACCTATAGCCAGTGGTATTATTCTTTTATCAATCTTCATTGTATCTAAATCTTTTTTCTGAATTAATTTCTTTCAAATTAAAAATACCTGAGTGTCTTCATTTTGAAAGTGCAAAAGTCGAAAGAAAGTTTGAATTTCACTCCTCTTTGAATGATAAAAATTTGCTCCATATTAACCTTTTTATTTAATTTTATATTCAGAAACAATCAAATGAGAACAAGATGAAAATCCAGAAGGAAATTATTGAATTTGAAAAAGGGAAATCGTTCAAACTATTTGCCCCTTCCCTGAAAAACTGTTTTTTCTGGCATTATCATCCGGAAATCGAATTGGTCTATGTAGAAGCGGTGAACGGAATCCGGCATGTAGGAAAAGATATTTCTGCCTTTACAGACAGTGATCTTTTATTGATTGGATCTAATGTTCCCCACCTTAATTTTGATTATGGTATTCAAACAGAGTGTCAACAGCTTGTGTTGCAGATGCGGGAAAGCTTCCTTCAGGATATTATTCTTCCCGTCCCGGAATTTGAAAATATTAAAAATCTTTTGGAACGTTCATATCTTGGGCTTTCATTTTCCGGAGAAACCAAAAATACAGTAGTTGAAAAACTACAGGTCATTAAAGATAAAAACTCTTTTGAATCATTGGTAGGATTAATTGAAATTCTACAGATCCTAGCCGATTCTACTGAGGTAAAAGAACTCAATAAAGAAGATACCAGAATCAAGTGGTTTTTGAATGATAAAATCAGAATGGGAACCATCTACGACTATATCCATGAAAATTATGACAGGAAGCCCAATGTCAACGAAATTGCAAAAATTGTAAGCCTGAGTACTCCTGCTTTCTGCCGTTATTTTAAGAAGCAGACGAATATGACCTTTACAGACTTTGTTAATAATTACAGGATCAATCAGGCTAAAATATTCCTGTTGAAAGATTATTCTGTGACCGAAGTTTGTTTTCAGGTAGGATTTGAAAGTCTTTCTTATTTTAATAAACTATTCAAACAGCATACGGGAGAAACCCCTTCTGAATTTAAGAAGAAACATTTTAAACCGATTGAAATCAATGGCCGGATTGGTGTGATCACAAAGGAATCGGCTTGTAATAAGTAGTAAATAAAGTTTGTAGCGTAAGGTGTGGAATGTAGTAAACCACCCCGGCAAAAATTCTTTGAATTTTTGCCACCCCTCCTCCAGAAGGGAATTATAGAAATCGTTATTACAAATGGAGTCCTTCCACTCCCTAATCCCTAATCCCTGCAACCTATCATCTACTACCTGCAACCTACTCTAAACAAAAAACCGCTCATTGCTGAACGGTTTATATTTTAATGAATATGTTTTTCTGCGTGGTAAGAACTTCTTACAAGAGGAGAACTTTCAACATGTCTGAAACCTAAACTTCTTGCAAAATCTCCGAATTCATCAAATTCTTCAGGAGTGATGAATTTTTTTACAGGAAGATGTTTTTTAGTTGGCTGCAGATATTGTCCAAGAGTAATAACATCTACATTAGCGTTTCTGATATCTTCGATAGTCTGGAAAACCTCATCTTTGGTTTCACCTAATCCAAGCATTACACCCGTTTTGGTTCTTCTTTGTCCGGCTTCTTTCAGGTATCTTAATACTTCAAGGCTTCTTTCATATTTCGCTTGAATTCTCACTTCTCTGGTAAGACGTTTTACAGTTTCCATGTTGTGAGAAATCACTTCCGGAGCTACTTCTACCAGTCTGTCAAGATGTTTTGTAATACCCTGGAAATCAGGAATCAGGGTTTCCATCGTAGTTCCCGGAGAGATTCTTCTTACAGCATTCACTGTTTCTCCCCAAAGGATAGATCCCATATCTTTCAGATCGTCGCGGTCTACAGAAGTAAGAACGGCATGTTTGATCTTCATTAATTTGATTGATCTTGCTACTTTTTCAGGTTCATCCCAATTTACATCAAGGGGTTTTCCTGTTTTTACGCCACAGAATCCACAGCTTCTTGTACAGATATTTCCTAAAATCATGAAAGTAGCTGTACCTTCACCCCAGCATTCTCCCATATTCGGGCAGCTTCCGCTTTGGCAGATTGTATTTAATTTATATTTATCAACCAAAGTTCTCAGCTCTCTGTAATTCTTTCCGGTAGGAAGTTTTACGCGGATCCATTTTGGTTTTTGAACGGTAGTGTCTTGAACTGAATTTTCCATTTCTAAAATTGAAGTTCAAAGTTAAGAATTTTTTAATGGAAACCATCAACCGGAGATATTGATGAAACTGATAATTCAAAATTTCATTTGTATATTTATCTCTTCAAAATATTTCTATGAGAAAAATAGTCTTTCTTTTATTCGCAGTATGTGGAACATTTTGCCTTGCTCAAAAACAATTCCAGCCGGCGGGCTCTACCCTTCTCGAAACAGTAGACGGAGATCTTGATGGTGATAAAATTCCTGAAAAAGTAATCATCTACACGACAAAAGATGAGGGTGAGCTGGGAAAAATCCGTGAAATTCAAATTCTGAAAAAAATCAGTGGAAAATGGACAATTTTTGAAAAATCAAGAAACGCGGTTATGGAAAGCAGTGCCGGAGGTATGATGGGTGATCCTTACGGAGAAACTAAAATAGAAAAAGGCATTCTGATCATTTCTCAAAATGGCGGAAGCAGCTGGAAGTGGGATGTTACAGACAAATATAGATTTCAGAACGGACACTTTGAACTCATAGGAACCTCCTCAACTTCAGGAAGACCTGGAGATTACTGGAAGGATATAGATTTCAACCTTTCAACAGGGCAGTTGAACTATACAAAAGAGGTGGAAAATACAGCTGAACATGGTAAATCTTTGAAGGAAACCTATATTAAAAAAGGACTAAAGATTAATCTGCAAAACAGAAATCAGGAAAAACAGCAAAAAATAGTTCTTCCGAAAACAAAAGAAGAAGTTTATTTTTAAATAAAGGTTTTAAAATTTAAGTTTTGGCTAAAGCCAATTGAATTTTATTTTTTTAGCAAACGGGCTAAAGCCCGTTTCTATTGAATATCCTGTATTGATTTATAGGCTTAATGATCATCAAACTCATTATTCTTCAACAGTTCGGCTAAGACTTTTTTAGCACGCATGACCCTTACTTTGGTATTAGCTACAGAAATTCCCAGTTCTTCAGCAATTTCTTTGATGCTTTTTTCTTCAAAAAACCTCAACTTGATAATATCCTGATAGTTGGCATCCAGAGATTCTATGGTTTTGATGATTTTCTTCTGCTCTTCTTCCGAAATCAAAAGTTCTTCCGGAGACTTTGCATATTGATTTTTAACTTCATCAAGATTTTCAACAGCATCTTCATTCTCCCGGTTCTTTTTTCTCCAGAAATCGATAACAGTATTTTGAGCAATAGTGAGAATCCAGGTTTTAAACTGAAAATGAGGATCAAACATATCGAGTTTAGACAATACTTTTGAAAAAACATTTACGGTGATTTCATCGGCATCGTTTTCATCTCTTACCTTTTTCATGACAAAGGAGAAAACATCCACCCAAAAAACGTTGATGAGTTTAGTCTGGGCCTTCTGATCTTTATCCTTGGCCTTCTGTATGAGCAGGAATAGCTGTTCGTCATTCATTAATAACAAATATAGCGTATTTGGGGCATAATTGCAAAAGGGAAAACAGCGAATCTGCTTCTGCTTGCAAAGTTCTCATCAAAGCATTTTCAGGTTTCCACGAATTTGCTTATTTGCGGTTTCTGCTTTTTCTCTTCCTTCTGAATTTACTATCTTTGCCTCTTAAAATTTTAAAGTTAACAATCAATGAATTCCTTTATAGAAGAACTGAAATGGCGTGGTCTGTTTGCCGATATGATGCCAGGAACCGATGAACAACTGAATAAAGAGGTAACTACTGCATATATTGGTTTTGATCCTACTGCCGATTCTTTACATATCGGAAGCCTTATCCAGATAAAAATTTTAGCTCACTTCCAGCAGCATGGCCATAAGCCGATTGCTTTGGTAGGAGGTGCTACAGGAATGATTGGAGACCCTTCCGGGAAATCAGCTGAAAGAAATCTACTGGATGAAGAAACTCTTTTACACTATGTTGACTGTTTAAAGAACCAACTTTCAAAATTCTTGAATTTTGATGGAAATGAACCCAATAAAGCTGAATTGGTGAACAACTATGACTGGATGAAGAATATTTCTTTCCTTGATTTTGCTAAAAATGTTGGGAAAAATATTACCGTCAACTATATGATGGCTAAAGATTCAGTAAAGAAAAGACTTTCCGGAGACGCAGGTGTTGATGGAATGAGTTTTACAGAGTTCACCTACCAGTTAATTCAGGGATATGATTTCCTTCACTTGTACCAAAACAACAATGTAAAATTACAGATGGGAGGTTCTGACCAGTGGGGAAATATCACTACAGGAACAGAATTGATCCGTAGAAAAGCTCAGGGAGAAGCCTTTGCATTAACGGTTCCTTTGATAACAAAAGCTGACGGTTCTAAATTCGGAAAGTCTGAAAGCGGAGAAAATTATTGGCTTGACAAAAAGAAAACATCTCCTTACAAATTCTACCAGTTCTGGCTGAATGCTACTGATGATGATGCTGAAAGATTCATCAAGTTTTACACTTTCCTTGGAAAAGAAGAAATTGAAGCTTTGATTGAAGAGCATAAAACAGCTGCACACGAAAGAAAGCTGCAAAAGAAACTTGCTGAAGAGGTAACAGTTTGGGTACATGGAAGAGAAGAATATGAAAAGGCACTCAAGGCTTCCGAAATTCTTTTCGGACGTTCTACTGCTGAAGATCTGGTAAGCCTTGATGAGGAAATATTCCTTGAAGTTTTTGACGGGGTTCCTCAGAAAGAAATTGCAAAAGCTGATGTTTTAGGGGTAAATATTGTAGATCTTCTTTCTGAAAAATCAGGTTTCTTAAAATCTAAGAGCGAAGCACAAAGAGAGATTAAAGGAAATGCGATCTCTGTCAACAAGCAAAAAGTAAATGATACTTTTACGGCTAATGAAACTGATCTTATTGACGGTAAATTCTTATTGCTGCAAAAAGGTAAGAAAAGCTACTTTATTGTTAAGGTAGATTAATCTTAATACCATAGTAAATATAAAAACAGGCGCAGAGATGAATCCCAGCGCCTGTTTTATGTCCTAAAAATTTGATATTAAAATGTATAGCTTGTAGAAGCTGATAAATACTGTCCGCTGGAAGTTCCTTCTTTCTTAAGTTCTCCGTCTACCCAGATCTGAACCTTCAAAGTAGCAGAAGCATCCGGTCCGATAGCATTTACTGCAACATTGGCACTGTATGCTCCCGATTCTGATGTCACCTCAGGGCTGCTCCACGTTGATCCGCTAAGACTTGATGCTGTAGTGGGGTTACCGTCAATTCCGTACACCGCTACATCAATATTACTGCCTGATGAAGCGATTGCCTTAAAAACTACTTTATGACTTTTTCCTGCTCCATTCACATTGTTGTCATCATCATCATTACTGCATGAAGCTGTAAACCCAATAAGCATTACTGCTATTACTGCCACAAATGCACCTCTTAACAGCTGGTTCATTCTCATTTTTTTCATAATCTTTTTGTTTAAATTTTAGTTACTATATTGAATATTCTATGATTAATGATTTGATGTCTGCAAAGCTATGAGCATCACTTATGTCTATCAATCCTGAAAAATCAGTAATTTTTTCTACCTAAATTCAGGTATTTTTTATGCTAAAATTTTTAATTAAATTGAGCGTTTAAAAAAAATATTTTTCAGATTTGATTTATAATGAAGAGATTACTTGCCCTACTAAGCCTATTCTTATTTTTTAAATTGCAATCCCAGCAAATCATTCCGCTTAATGAGAAATCTTATATAGACAGCTTACAAAGCATTATAAAGGGAAATCTTCCGGATACTTCAAAAGCAACGGCTTTTTTTCTTTTATCTAATTATTATAGAAACAGTGATTCTGTTTTGAGTAAAAAATACCTTGAAAATGGGAAGATACAGGCCCGAAACAATCCTTTCTTTTCAGCAAAATATTATTATTACGAAGGACAATACAACCTGGACAGAAACAAAAGGAAAGCGGGTATTTCTTATCAGCAGGCTATCAAATCTTTATCTAAATTTAAAAATGAAGAATCCGATTTTTTTCAGGCACTGGCCTGGTATAGCTATGGAGTTACCCAAAAAGATAAAGAGGGATATATTCCTTTAGTCAAAATCATGCTTGAAAAAAGTATTCCCCTGGTTGAAAAATATGAAAACAGTAGAAATTTAGGTTTCTTATATACACAGCTTGCAGTGATTCTTACTTATAATGCACAGTTTAAAAAGGCAGAAGATTATAATAACAAAGCATTGAAAATCCTTGAAAAACAATATCCGGAGTCCGCTGAATTATTTTTCACATACCTCAATTCTGCCAACAATTTCTGCTATCAGGCCAATGGTGATGAAGCTGAAAAGTTTTTACATAAAGCAGAAAAACTCATCCGTCCTTATCCGGAATCTTCCTCCAATGCATTCTATTATTACAGTAAAACCCTTTTGTATATTACCCGCCAAAAAAATGCAGAAGCACTCTCGGTGATAGAAAAAGGGATTTTTTATGCAAAAAAATTCAATCAGAATCTTCTGGCTCAGATGTTTTATTTCAATAAGTATGATATTTTAAAGAAACTTAAAAGGTATAACGAAGCCAAGACTACTTTAGAAGATGTTTTAGCAGAAAAGTCCTTGGCCATTGATCTTAACAACAGAAAAACTTTTTATAAGCAGCTTTCTTTACTCAATGAAGAAACAGGAAATACCAAAGAGGCACTCTTATGGGAGCAGAAATATTCTAAACTCAACGACAGTCTGAACACCGAAAATGTGAAGCTGGAAATCAACAAACTCGAATCCAAATTCAATACGGCTGAAAAGGAAAGAAAAATAGCGACTTTAAATGCCGAAAAAAATCAAAAGGATCTGGAAGTAAACAAGAAGAACTCTTATTTATGGGGAATGGGTCTTGTTTTACTGCTAGCATTAAGCCTTCTGGCCTTTCTTTTTATCATTTTCAGAAAAAATAAAAAAATAAACAAACAGAAAATAGAGGATATTAAACAAAAAGAAGAATTATCCCTTACCAAAGCTATTCTTGATGGTGAAGAAAGAGAAAGAGAGCGTATTGCAAGAGATCTCCATGATGGTCTGGGTGGAATGCTCGCAGGGGTCAAAATAAATTTTTCTACATGGTCTTCCAATCACCTGCATCCTGAAAAGGATCAGGAATTTTATAAAATCTTAGGTCAGCTGGACAATTCGGTAAGCGAACTCCGCCACGTAGCAAGAAATTTAATGCCTGAATCTTTGCTTAATTTTGGTTTGGAAACGGCCATACATGATTTATGTGAATTTTACAGCAGAAAAAACCTCGACATTGATTTTCAGGCTATTGATATTAGTAAGACATTACCTGTAAATATTCAGCTTAATATTTACAGGATTGTACAGGAATTATTAGCCAATGCCATAAAACATGCAGAAGCCAGCAGCATCTTGCTTCAATGCTCACAATCTGGTGAAAATTTTCTAATCACGATTGAAGACAACGGAAAAGGGTTTGATAAAAATATAGAGAACTCTACCAAAAGTATGGGACTTCGTAATCTGAAAAATCGGGTCAGCTATCTGAAAGGAAAAATGGAAATACATTCAGATGATCAGGGAACAGCCATTAATATAGAACTCAACATCCATGGAGAATGAGAAAATAAATATCATCATCGTAGACGATCATCCTATTGTCATCGAAGGTCTAAGAATGATGCTGCACAGCCAGCCTATTTTTAACGTAACGGGAAGTTTTACTTCCGGTACAGAAACGATCAGCTTTATTCAATCGCAGATGGTAGATATCATCCTCCTTGATATTACCCTGCCCGATGCCAAAGGAACAGAATTATGCAGAGAAATAAAGAAAATTTCTCCGAATACCTCGGTGATTATGTTCAGTAACCGCTCTGAACGGAGCATCATCATGCAGTCTATACAAAATGGGGCAAGCGGCTATCTTCTCAAGAATACTTCTATTGATGAACTTGTAATATGCATCAAAGGTGCTCTTTCCGGAGATATTGTTTTCTGCAATGAGACAAAACAAATCATCAGCCGTCCTTCCCAACATGATCTGCCAACACCACGGCTTACCAAAAGAGAAAAGCAGATCCTGCAGATGGTAGCACAAGGGAAAACAAGTAATGTGATTGCCGAGGAGCTGTTCTTAAGCCCGCTTACTGTAGATACCCACCGGAAGAATCTGCTTCAGAAGTTTCAGGCAAAGAATTCAACAGAACTTATCAATCTTGCGGTACAGCAACAATTGATTGAAAAATAAAAAACCGCTCTGGGAGCGGTTTTTTTGTATATAAATATGGTGATATTTTATGGTTCTAAGAAACTGTAATCGATAGAAGCAACTAATACTCCTTTTCCTTTTTTCTTAACAGTTCTTGCAACTTCTCCATCTATGTAAAGATTGATCGTTAACTCAGAATTATCATCCGGCATTGACGCGTTAGCATCAAGATTCAGCTGTGCCTGGCTGGAGTTCACAAAGAATTCCCCACTTGTCCATGGTGAAGTTACCGGTGACTGCGGAGTATTGTATATTGTGTTCTGAGCCGTGCCCACCTGTGTTACAACACTTATAATGTTTCCTCCTGTAGTGGTCTTCACTTCAAACTGAACTACATGATCCTTAAATTCTTCATCGTCATCTTTTTTACAAGAACTGACAACGGTAATTACAGAAAATAATAAAACGAATAAAAAAGAAAGTCTAAGTAAACTTTTTGAATTGTAAAATTGCTTCATTTCTCCAAATAGATTTTTTAATGTTTCAAATATAAGTTTTTTATTAATATAAAAATAATTTTTATGAAAATTTTCCAATAAAGATTTCTAAATAATATCAAATCAATAAAAAGAAAAAGTCTCCTCTAAAGTCCAAAAATACACTTCAAAGAACCAATCCTTACACATAAAGCACCATCTGCCCAAAGTTCATTGTATGAATAATAAAAGTTAAGATTCTGAGTGTAATTTAATTATCTTTGCTGTATGAATTTAGATTATCTAGTAAGGGAGCCGGAAAACATTACTTCCAATACCCCTATTCTTTTTATGCTTCATGGCTACGGCAGTAACGAACAGGATCTTTTCAGCTTTAGGGAAACGCTTCCCAATGACTGGATCATTGTAAGCTTCAGAGCTCCGCGCGATACTCAATTTGAAGGATATTCCTGGTATGATATTAATTTCAACGATCCCGAAAACTTTATTGACGTTCCACAGGCAAAGGAGTCTTTAAATGCTGTATTGGAAAGTATGCTTAAGATCATCAACCATTATGGACTTACAGAAAGTAAAGCTCATCTGTGCGGTTTCAGCCAGGGAGGAATTTTATGCTATGCTTTGGCTTTAAAACATCCTGAACTTTTCAATTATGTTGCTTGTTTAAGCAGTTATCCTGAAGATAAAATTCTGGACGGTATTGTAAAAGATAAAAAGAAACTGGAAGGGCTTCGTTTCTTTATTTCACATGGTACTGATGATGCTGTGATTCCACTTGAATGGGGAAGAAAAGCGGCAGATCTTCTGTATGATCTAAGCTGTTACTTCACGTTCAGAGAATATATGAGCGGACATGGCGTCAATCAGAAAAATTATATGGATCTGATGGAATTCTTTTCCAAATAACCACAACCCGATTTGACATAAATTCAATAAAAAACATCAATTCATTGTAGTTTATATAAACATTCCTGCTTTTGGAATGTTTTTTTTTATCATAAAGATAATTTCAGTAAATTCAGTAAATGAAATTTAAATTGTTTTTACTGGGATTATTTCTAAGCATTTTTGTAAATGCCCAGAATTCTTTTGAGTTGATTAATACAAAAAAAGCGGTAATTCCTTTTCAGTTTATCAACAATCTTATCTTTATTCCTATCAATGTTAATGGTGCGGAGCTTACCTTTTTGCTGGATACGGGAGTTTCGGAGACTATTCTTTTCAGTCTGGAAAATAAAGAACTGAAACTGAGCAATGTTGAAAAAGTTAAGTTTTCCGGTCTTGGAGGAAGTTTAAGTATTGATGGTTTAAAATCTGAACGCAATTTAGGTAAAATAGGAAATGAAATTGTCAATACTTCTATGGCTCTTTATATCATTATTGATGAAGAATTTAATATTTCACCTCACGTAGGAATTCCTGTAAATGGGGTTATCGGATATCATTTTTTTAAAGATCATCTTATTTACATCGATTATGCTTCAAAGAAAATAACTGTTTATGAAAATGCGGACCTTCTAAAAAAGAAAACCAAAAGATTTGAAGAGTTTCCCATCACAATTGAAAAAGATAAGCCTTATCTGTATGCCGGTGTAGAAATGACAAATGAAAAGAAAGATTCAAAACTGCTGATTGACCTTGGCAACAGTGATGCTATCTGGCTCTTCCCTACCCTGATTAAAAACTTCGTCTACAACAGACCGAATATTGATGATTTTCTTGGACGCGGATTCAATGGAGATATCTACGGCAAAAGAAGCCGGATTCATAATTTTTATCTTGGAAGCTTTAAATTTGAAAAGCCTCTTACTGCTATGCCGGATGAATTTTCTATCCAGCATGTCAAATTGGTAGAAAGCAGGAAAGGTTCTGTGGGAAGCGAAATTATGCGGAGATTTACCGTAATTTTTGATTATCCTAACCAAAAACTGTATCTGAGGAAAAACAAATATTTTGACGATCCTTTTCATTTTAATATGAGCGGCCTGGATTTCAAACAGGATGGCCTGGAATGGCAGGAAGATAAAGTAAAAATCGAGACCCAAAAATCTATGATGGTAGCAACCGAAGTTTATAAAGACGCTTTCCAGTATAAGTTCAGTTTAAAACCAATATTTTCTATTGCAGGAGTAAGAAAAGATTCTCCCGCTTATGCAGCAGGATTGCAAAAGGATGACAGAATTCTAAGTATAAACGGAGAGCAAACCTCGGATATGACTCTGGAAAAAATTGTAGAACTTATGAAATCTAATGAAGGAAGAAATATTACCATGGTTATTCAAAGGAAAAATCAAAAACTGACCTTGAGTTTCGCACTGGAAGATCCCATTCCTTATCAAGAATAAAAATATGAATACTGAAGAAAGCACCTTAGACAGAATAAGAACCCGGCCTAGATTTAAAATGTTTACTCATCTTACTAAAGAAGAGTACGCTGAAAATCTGAAAAAATATATGGATGAGCATAAAGATGAGTTTTCTGGCAACATCAATAAAGAAGTTGCTACCATCTGGGTGAAAACAGAATATGACAACTACTGGAAACCCCGCCTTGCACTGCGGGTAGAAATGGAAGATGAACATATAGCGATACGTGGAGTATTTGGACCTAGTTCAGCGGTGTGGACATTCTTCATGTTCCTGTATTTTTCCTTTTCTATTCTCTGGATGACTTTCTTCACGATGTACTACGTAGAGAAGCAAATAAAAAGCGCTGAATACCCTTGGGCACTGAGCGCTTCTTTTATCATGTTATTTTTTATTCTTCTTACTTATATTGCTGCAAGATTCGGGCAGCATAAGGGTAAGGAAGAAATGCTTAAATTGAGAAGGTTTGCTGAGGAATCTACTCTGCAGTTTGAAAAGAAAATCAATTAGACTGAGGTTCTATAGGCTTTTCATTCTGAATAGGGGTAGCAGCTGCTTTTGCCGCTTTGATAGAATCCACCACTTTTTCCCTGTTGCTTTGTTCTTTAAGCATTCTTGGAACATCTGGTTCAAGAAGCTTAGTCAGTTCCTCAACAGATATATTATTGGCATTAGGATCATCCAGAAGCTTTCGCCAGGGTTTTCTACCGCCCCACTTATAATCTCCGAATACCATTACTGCTGTACCTTTAGCTTTGGTAGTAGCACCGCCGGGATTCAGAATCCAGGTATCTGCATAGGAATACAGCCATTTCGCATCTTTTCTCAGCAATCGCAGACAGGAATGTGAAGCAGGATATCCCGGAAGTGTATATTCATGCCATCCGATTCCTCCAATATTATGAATATTGAAGTTATAAGGAAGTTTCCATTCACTGCTCACCGTAGAAATGGCCAGCTCTTTTTTCCAGTTGGCAAAGGTAAGTCCTCTTGTTGTCTGAGCGGCTTTTTTACCCATACTTGTAGGTCCCCATTTCACAAGACTTCCATTGGAATATACCGCAAAAGCCTGTATAGGATAGGAGAAGATAACGAACTTTTTCACCCCGCTTAATACATCTAACTGCATTGGGAATGGTGAATAAGCCATCAAAGTTGTATCTATTTTTGCTGGAACTACCAATGTGTCAGCATTCCATTTACTTTTAGAGTCAAGTCTGTTTAATGCTAAAATAGCAGTACGCTCTCCTACGCTGTATTTCTTACTGTATTCGGCATAGATAGAATCACGCATCTTTTTATCCTTTGGAAGAACAAAAGCATTATAAAAACCATTTTCCTGCATTACAGGTGGAACAGATTCTTTCTTTACCACAGCAACAGAATCTTTCTTTATAGAATCCTTTTCTACCTCCTGAACTTCAGAAGAAGAAACAGTATCTTTAAAAGTATCGCTTATTTTTTCTATTTCCTTTTTACAGGAAACAAGGAAAACTGCGCATAAACATGTATAAAGAAAGGATTTTTTCACAGATATGTTTTTCATAAATAAATCGGCCATTTAGTTTGGCTACCCAGTACAAATATCAGACCTAAAATTGAATCACAAAAGACATTATTAAAAATACCGTAAAAAAACGGAGATTTTATCACTGCAAATGAGGAGTTATAGATGATAAACTCCTTAAGTCTATTGACTTCAAAGGAATTTTCACATATTTAAAAGAAGATTATTCTTCTGTCTGTTCTTTCGTGGCAACCCATTCTAAGGTTCCTTTTTTACCGAAGCGGTAGACATCCTGATGCCATCTTGCTCCACCCCTGCATCCTGTTTTTAAAAGTTTCTTATCTTTTTCTAAAGTCACATCACAAAGGCAGGAACAGCTTGAATGGGAATAATCAGGCTCTTTAAGTTTTTCAAAACGTTTATTTTCCGGATGGTACAGATAAATATCAAACATCCTGTACACACCCATTCCATCATCAGGAACGGAGAATGCAATATCATCATAACCGTCAAAGTTATAATCTTCAATAATACTCTGCCTGGCAAAAGATGGTTTATCCGGAGCCGGAAGTTCTACAGCTGTCTTTTCTCCATCAGGGTAAATAATGGTGAAGTGGTTATTATAAAAATGATTAAACGAAAGTAAAGCCCCGTGCAGGAGATATTTGCCGTTTCCATCGTATTTTTTTTCATCCTCAACCATTTCAAGCGAAAACTTTCTGTTGTCTTTTCCTCTTGTATAGCTAATGTTTGAAGCCTGATGATGCATGATTTCAAATTTGTATACTCCATTTATTTTCCCACCGATCATTTCATTCCAGATATAATATTCAATATCCGGCTGACCGTCACTTCTCCCGTCTGTATCAACTTTAAAACTTTTTACCTGTAAAGGAATGATTTCTTTCTTCCCGGAATACTGCACAAAAGCTCCTTTTCCCTGAGCTCCGTAATAAAGAGTCAGCCTGAACTCTTTTGCTTCTCCGGTAGATTTCAGGATAAAAGGCTGCGCAGAATATACAGCAGAGAGCATCATAATACAGAATAACAACAATTTTTTCATAGAAGTAATTTAAACAATCAGATTAATCACAAATCTTACCATCCATAAGAGTACAATCAACAGCAATATTGAAAACTCAACTTTATTGACATTTTTATTTCCGAATTTCCTTACAAGAATCCGGTCTATGATAATCACCAGTAATACAGGAATTAAACCGAACAAAATATACATTCCAAATAATCCATCAGAAGCAGACACTCCTGTCATTAGAATAATAGAAGCAGCCGCACCAGCAATTATGGCAGTAATTCCTACAATAAAAAAGAGTGTCCAGTTTTGAAATTGTTTTTTCATGAATAAATAGTATCAGTTGTTGATTATATTAAAATGGACATTGAATCTATAATAATAAAACATCCAGAAAGCCAGCCAAGGCAGATTCATAATCAAAAAAACGATGACTTTCCCGCTTCCAATATTTTCATCTGTAATCGTGAAAAATGAAAAAAACAGAATCAGAAATCCACAGGAAACCCATATGGAGATTAGCCAGGTTTTAAGTATTGAGAGCAAAACAAATTTCCTTTTTGACATCCGAATTATGTTCACTAGCTAAAATAACAATATCCGCTCAATATACAAAACAGGAAAAAATACCTGCCAGAATTGATATCTTAATTATTGTCTGTTCTTCTAAATTGATATTTAATAATTTGTTAAAGATGCCATGCTCATATTATCTATAATTTTGGCAAAATATCAGTTATCATGTTATACATCATTATGGTAGTTGTACTACAGGCACTTATCACGCTTACTCTGCTTATCTCGCTTATCAAAAACAGAGAATCTGTACTGAATATGCTGCTATTGTATATTGGAGTGGTCACACTGGATATGGGATATGAGTATTTCATCATTCAAAAGTTCGGTTATGAATCTGTTTTATATGAGATTCCGGGAAGTCTCCGTGTTTTTAAAGGGCTTATTTTTCTTTATATCACTACGCATTTAATTCATGCAAAATGGAGAGATAAACTTAAATACCTGATTGTTCCGTTAACATTGGTTGTTATTCATCATGCCATTGCCCTTTCTGCGAAGATGCTTGACCTTTCCTGGGCAGATCTGGCTATCAGATCTTATAAATCCTACTTCGTTTATTACAGCTGTTATTGGATTGCCTGCCTTGTTCTATGTATTTATTTACTGACAAGATACCGCAAAAACATCACTCATCCTGCAGCCGGTAATTTTCGTTATCTGGTTTGTTATGTATTACTGGGAGTATTGATTTTCTGGACGGTCTATCAATTGGGTTGGGATACTCTGATCTATCAGAAGATTTACAACCTCCTGTTTCTTTTTCAATTCGGATGGATTTTGTACGTTTATATTTTAACGTACCAGCACAAACTGCAGGAACAGCAGAATACTGCACAATTTTCCGCTCCTAAAGAAACCTATCAGTATAAAGATCTTTCAAAAATAGATTTTGAGGCTGTACAAAATGCCATTACCTCTTTCTATCAGGAGAGTCATGATTATCTTGATGAGGAATTTACTTTAGACCAGCTCTCAGGTCATCTGAAAATAAACAAGGCGGATTTAAGCATCACTTTTAATAAACATCTCCATTCCAATTTCCACGAATATACCAACAGAAGCCGTATACAGCATTTTAAACAGATCTTATCAGAAGATCCTTCAGCAAATGTTACAGATCTTGCGTTTCAATGTGGTTTTAAATCCAAATCTACTTTTTATAAATATTTTAAAAAGGAATTTGATTGTCTTCCTTCTCAGCTTGTCCATTAGTTACAATTATTTAATATTAGCAACTTGCTGATTTACAGTATATTTTACCTCAAACTCAACAGAAGGAGTTGCATAAAATTTAAATGAACCAAAACTTTTGAGGGAGCTGACATCTTTGCACCAAACTTTATAAGGATGTCACGAGAAAGACTTTTTTTAACAAAAGCAGCATTTTTTCTTCTTGGGCCTTTGGCCTTTGCACAAACCACCGTTCACGGAACTGTAGTAGACAGTCAGGGAAACCTTCCCAATGCCCTTGTTTATATTGAAAACAGCGGACAGAAGGTAACTTCTGACACTGATGGTTCTTTTGTTCTCAATAATGTTTATGACGGCAGTTATAAGCTTGTTGTAGAATATAAAGGATATGATAATGTTTATATTCCTTTCACCATTACAGATAAAAAGGAGGTAGATCTTGGTTTAATTAAATTCGGAGCTAAGTTTAAAGAAAACAATCTTCAGGAGGTAGTGGTTACCAGTGTGTATAAAGCATCACAGGCCAGAGCGATTACCATGAAGAAAAACTCCAATACGATTACAGAAGTACTCTCTGCCGATGCCATCGGGAAACTGCCAGATCGGAATGCCGCAGATGCCGTACAGCGCATGCAAGGTGTTTCTATTGAAAGGGATATGGGGGAAGGACGTTTTGTAGCGGTAAGAGGAACACCTATACAATGGACTGCTTCTACCCTGAATGGCAACAGAATGCCGAGTGCCAGCGGTGATAATGCCAACCGGGGAATTCAGATGGATATCTTCCCTTCGGAACTTATTCAGAATGTACGTTTGTCTAAGGCTTTAACTCCCGATCTTGACGGGGATGCCATTGGCGGAAATGTGGATTTTATCACAAAAACCTCACCCAATAAGGAGACTCTGGCTCTAAGTATGGCTACAGGCTACGTCAATATGTCTAAGTCTCCTACTTACAATACATCTATCGTTTATGGAAATAAAATTACCGATAAGCTGAAATTCATTACCTCAGCAGTGATCTGGGAGCGTTCTACCGCTATTGACCAGATGAGAAATATTTACAACTATGGACTGAAAGATAAAACAGCTTCTTATTCCATCAATCAGCTTCAGCTTCGGGATTATCTTGCAAACCGCAGAACTTTGGGATTCAATATGGGACTGGATTATGAGATAGACAGTAGGAACAAATTATATGCAAAAGCATTATACAGCCAGTACAAAGACGGTCAGTCCGTAAGGGAGACCTATTTTAATTTTGACAGTAAAAATGTTCTTCTTCAGGCTCGTCATGCAGATTATCTTACGGATCTGTATTCTATGCAGCTGGGTGGTAATCATCAGGTGGGGCAGCGTATGGAGGTAAACTGGTCCTTATCCAAAGCGCGTTCTGAGTTTAAATTCAATTCTCCTGACAATCTTGAAAAAGATCAAAGAGGTTACCCTATCATTAATTTCACACAAGCTATGACCTATGGAAATCTATCCGCTGACGGAAGAAAATATATGGCGATGGATGCTCCGGATGGTATTGGTGATACCGGAAGATATTCTCTTCCTTATAACCAGCAGGCTATCACAGCAGACAAACTTAGATTGAATCAGATTATCCTGAGCCAGAACCATAACAGTGAGACAGACCTCAGAGGGCAGATTGATATCAAATATAAAGCAGCAGATAATTTTGAAATTAAATTCGGGACCAAATACAATAATAAGAATAAAATCGTCGACAGTTCTGTGCTGGTCTGGATGCCAAAATCATCATTGGGGATTCCCGGAACTCCGGTAACTTTTCTGAATCAGCTTGAGCGTGAAGCTTTTAAGTACAAAGGAGGTTTCATGAACCCATTAGGTAATCCTTACAATGCAGTAATCATTGATCAGATTACCAATGCACAGATCGACCAGATGTATAACCCGAGTACACAAAACAGCCTGGGACTGATGCAGGTAAGCAGTAAGGACAGCAATTCAAATGTTACAAGCTCCTACAGAGGCACTGAAAATGTATGGGCAGCATATCTGATGGGAACCTGGAAAATTTCAGACCAGCTTCAGGTATTGGGAGGTTTCAGAAATGAATATAATGACGTTACTTTCTGGGGCAAAAAAGTAATCTCTGATAAAGACAGTACAACGGAAGACATTAAAGACAATAAAACCTATAATGTAGTACTTCCTATGGTCAATATGAAATGGAATATCAGTAATGACCGGATCCTGAGACTGGCCTACACCCGTTCTTTTGCAAGACCGGATTTTAACGATCTGAACCCCGGAACCATCGTCAATGATATTACCAATACCATCACCCAGGGAAATACAAAGCTGGATCCTACATTTTCAAATAATTTTGATCTTATGTTTGAAAATTACTTTGGAAAACTGGACTTGATAACAGCCGGAGTATTCTATAAAGATATCACCAATCTTATCTACAAAGATCAGTCTGTAGTAGATCTTGCCGGAAGAACTTATACTTTCACAGCCCCTAAAAATCTGGAGGGAGCTAAACTCTTCGGCTTTGAATTCGGAATATCCAAACGTTTTGAAAACCTACCCGGATTTTTGAAAAACATCGGTTTTGAAGGAAACTACACCTATATCTCTTCCAAAATGAATATGCCGGTGTACGAAAACGGCAAGCAAACCGGAACAATGTCTACCACAATTCCCAATCAGGCAAAACATATTTTCAATACCATTCTGTTCTATGAAACCAGTAAGATGATGATCCGTCTGGCAGGAAATTATAAAGGAAATTATGTAAGCGAAATCAGAGCGGCTGCAGGTGCAGATCATTATCAGTATTTTGACAAAAACTTCACGGTAGACCTTTCCACTTCTTACAGCCTTACAAAAAAGGTCCGTCTGTTTGTAGAGCTGAATAATATTTTTAATGAACCCAACCGCTATTATATGGGAACAAAAGACCGTGTGGAAAATATTTCTTACTCAGGAATACGAGGGCAGCTGGGTTTCAATTTCAATTTTTAATCAAAAGTTTTTTTTATTCATATGAAAAAGTATATGTATGGAGCTGCATTTTGTATGACAGCACTACTGCAGGCACAGGATAAATGCCAGAATATAAGAATCAATCAACTGCAGGTTGTAGGAACTCATAATTCATACGCTCAGCCGGCTGATCCTAAAGTACTGGATCTGGTAACTCCTATCATCAATGGAATGATGCAGAAATACAGCAGTATGATGTCTGAAGAGCAAAAAGCTAAATTTAAAGAGTATCACCCTTACGGAATGGACCTGAAAGAAGGATTGAACTATAATCACCCTGACTTCACTGAACAGCTCAACGCTAATCTGAGGGGCCTGGAAATAGATGTCTATTATGATCCGGAAGGCAGCAGATTCAGTCATCCCGCCACGTATGAAGTATTAAAAACCAAAGGAGTCACTGATTTGGCATCTTTCAGTACAAAAGATATGGATCAGCCGGGTTTCAAAGTACTGCATATGGCAGATATTGATTTCAGAACTCATTATCCGACTTTGAGAGATGCGCTTACTGCTCTTAAAACATGGTCAGATCAGCATCCCGGACACTCTCCTATTTTTATGATGATCGAAGCAAAGGATTCAGGATTTCCAATTCTTGAAAACAGCACAAAAGTCCTTCCTTTTGATAAAAAAGCCTATGATGATCTGGATGGAGAAATTGTAAAATACCTTGGTAAAGACAAGATCATCACTCCAAAAGAGGTTCAGGGTAAATACCATACGCTCAAAGAAGCTGTAACTCACAATAACTGGCCTAAACTGAACGATAGCAAAGGTAAATTCATTTTTATGCTGCTTCCCGGAAGTGCCGGAACTTTATCTTCAAAAAACAATCCTTATCTCATAGACGGTTCTTTAAAAGAAAGAGTGATGTTCCTGAACAGTGAACCTGATGATTCTTTCGCAGGATTTATTCTACGGGATAATGCCATTGTAAGACAGAAAGAGATACAGAATCTGGTAAAACAGGGCTTTATGGTAAGAACCAGATCAGATATTGAAACCTATGAAGCCAAAACCAATGATTTCACACGCTCTAAAGCAGCTTTCAGCAGTGGTGCCCAGGTTATTTCCACTGATTTTTTCCGTCCGGGAAATACATATGGAACCCCTTATTTTGTACAGCCTCCCCAAAGGAAAGATTATCTTAACAACCCTCTAAATTCTTCATGCAAATAAATAACAAGCCGGTTCTGCTCAGAACCGGCTTGTTACTTTAAAAATAACTTTCCACTTTTATATTAAACCTTCCAATTGTTGAAAAATGGGAATCAATGCTTTTCCTTTTTTAGTAAGATTATATTCTACGTGTAAAGGCTTTTGCCTGATGACCACTCTCTCCAATAAATTCATTTCTTCCAGCTCTCTCAATGCAATGGATAATGACTGTTTATTAGATCCTTCTATGTCGCGCAGCAAACTGCTAAAACGCAAAGTTGACTTAATTGCCAAACTCAGTATTTCCGGTTTCAATTTCCCTGAAATGGATTTTAAAAGCTTTTGAACAGGACATATTTCTTTACCCTCGGCTGAGGTTTTATTAGTCAGTTTTTTTTGACTCATTGTGTGTTTTTTTTAATATTGTATATTTGCAAAAATAATAGTTATCAACAGATTAATGCAATTTCACATCAACATTTATTGAAAATATTATAAAAAGTGTAAAAAAATCAATATAAAATTCTCATTAATATAATATTTATTTTATGATGATTGTTTCTGATTTGCTCTGGTTATAAATTTGCATAATTGTAATAATTGATTATCCATTATTTTTTATAAAAACTAAAAACACAAACATGAAAAAAAAATCTTTATCCCCAATCCTGACCGCAATATATTCTATTGTTCCGTCCTACGCTCCACTACAAGGCCACACATGGAAGATCTGCAATAATCATTTATATCCTAAAACTGTATTATTCAACGGCTTACCAATATAACCCAGGTTTCCTTATCGTGATTTCGTCATGAAAAAGAAACGGTCATAATGAATAATCGATCCTACAAGTCCGACCAAGTCAACAACTATCTTATTTTCAGATGATTATTATTTTAAAGTAGATCTGCTTTATTATACATCTTCTTTATCTGTGATGGAGGAATTTGCAATTACCATAGAATTTGAATACAAGTTATTCAGAGGGTCAAATATTAATCTAAAAAAACATGCGTATGAGAAAAAAAACTTTCTTATCAATCTGGACTGTATTATGCTCAGCAGCATCCGTTTATGCCTCTCCACGAGGTGACACGGATTGGCATTTTCGTAATGCCCTCATTATTTTGGGAAGCAACATTCCTGTGACGACCTACAGTTTTGATCTGGATCCTTTAATTGTAATTTCACAAAACGCGAATGAAAAAGGAGCAGTTGTTATTAGCGGCCAGCTCCACAAACCTGTTACCACCAGCGACATTCTGATTTCCGTCAAATATCAGAATGCTCAGGGAGAATGGATCAGTGTGTGGTGTAAGACATTGTATGCGAGCAACCAGTATGATGAAAATCTTAATGCAACATTTGAATTGCCTGCTTCTGTAAACAGTACATACAATTTAAAAGTTGAGCTAGGCTCAGACACAAACAACTTTTCAGACATCACATGGAATAAAGCTGTGAGCCATTACAAATTCGGAGACTATACTGCGGCAGCTTGTGAGCTGGATGAAAATGAATACACAATCCTTTTCACCCCCAAAAAAAGCGGAACAGTATTGTTTAATCCTAACGGAACTGTTTCCGGTGTAAAAGACAGGGTAAAATCACAGCATCTGACAAAGAAACTGGATAATATTGTTCTATCAATCAATGCGAACGGTACGTTAGATAACACTAATGCCAATGCACCAGTCATCAACATTGAAAATCCTGATAATCTCGGTACGATTGCCAGCTCACAGAAATATATCTACCAGGGCAGTGATACAAGCCCTTTTGAGTTTTCTTATCATGATCCTGTTTATGTATTTGCCGGTAAGTTTTCAAGTTCGGGTTTCTTTATTAACTTCAGTAACTGGTTTTTACCTCCTGAGGAGGGTGGAGAGCCCTGGGGCAGAGGATATTTGGATTTCACAAACCCTAATGCTTTAGTTAACAGGTATTACAACCTTTACAATTACATCAACGAGAAACTGACCGACATTATTTCGGATCAAGAGCCTGTAGTTATTGTTGTAAGCAAAATAACAGGTTTCAGGGTATACAAATCTACCGGACAGTATATCACGGTCAATGCATTAAGCAATTATAATACAGTGAATGATTTCGGCTACCCTCCTTTATATGACAAACAGAGAGGACCCGGATCTGAAAATTTCTTTCTGAGCAATACTCCTCAAGCTTCTTTATATGGTATTGGAGCCATCAGAAACAGAAAAGTACGTGCTGACTGGAACGGACCAATGAGACCACTTCCGGAAGTAGAAGCCGAAATCAAAAAATTCATAAAATACGTAGGTATTTTTGGAAATTCAACAGCATATGATTCAGCAGATTGCTCAAATAACTGTTTTGTAATCAACGCCGGAGCACAGCCTGACAATACAGTAGCAGACTGGACCAAAGCCCCCAACAGTTATATTTTTACAGGTAAAGATCAGGATGGCAATAATGTAGACGGATTATACATTCCTGTAAAAAAAGCCTATGAAATGTGGCGAAACGGAAATTATATGAAAGGTATCGACGTACCTTCCGGAACAGTAACAGCTGATGTTTTATGGGAGGATAATATGGGACTGATAAAATCTAAAGAAAATTATACTTTGGATATTATAGACTCAGGTGAAAATGCAAAAATAAAGGTACCTGTCAATAAAGTAAAAAAAGGAAATGCATTGGTTGCTTTTAAGGTAAATGGTGAAGTTTTCTGGTCATGGCACGTTTGGGTAACAGATGACCCAACAAATGGATCTACCTATAAAAGTTATGATGATGTAAAAAGACAATTAAGCGACGGAACTGTGGAAACTATCCCTAATTCCGAATGGGGATGGATGGACAGGAACCTTGGTGCAATCGGAAATTCTTTAACCGGAGCTGGATGGAACAGAAGCGGCGGATTGTTATATCAGTGGGGAAGAAAAGATCCTTTTCCATCGTTAACAAATAATGATGCCAGTTTCTATCAAATAACCGGCAGCTTAGGAAAAATTGTATATGACGATGCAATATCAAGATTAAGATTTACTAACAGTCCTTTTAATGATTATAAGAATTTTAATGAATTAATAAAGTTTGTCAATAAATCAACAGCCAACATAACAGATAATATCAGAGTTTCAGTAAAAAATCCTCTGAGTCTGATCTATGTCAATGACAATGGCACCAATACTTCTCCCCTTTCTACATATGGCACTATTAATACGGTTCCTTATTATTACAACTGGTTTGGGCAGGTGCCGGGGTTACAGACTGATGAACTAAGCAAAGTGAACTTATGGTCTGATAATTCACAGGGAATACAAGCAGTAGATTATACAGTTTCACAACCTTACAGAAATAAATCTTCTTTCGATCCTTGTCCTAACGGCTGGAGATTACCTTCAGTGCTGGTTGCATCATCAACAAAAAATGTAAGAATGGATTTTACACCTTTCGGGCCTAAAGTAAACAGCCCGCTTTCAGCTTTAAATCTCGGCAGATCAAATATTTTCCCGGGGTTATCTAATCTGAAAACATATCTTGCCGGTATAAAAATATATCCTCAATATGGTTTTGATATGACGAATGTAGGAGGTAACAATATCGGGATATTTCCAGGAACCGGCTGGATAGGCAGAGGAATAAGCGGAGATACCAGATATCATACTAAGGCATCATTCACAGATCAGCTTGAAACCTATTTGTGGACTTCAACAATGACTACAGTTTCTGGTTATTCCTCAGTAGCCAGTGCATTAAGGTTAATTCCATCTTCAGACCAGATAGTGAATGGCTTCAGACCGGATGAAACCAATTACCCGGATGTTTATGGTGTCTACAGCTACAAGCCATCTGATGATTATCCAACTAATAATGCACATGCATGCCGATGCATTAAAGATCCGCTATTTGTAAAAAATAACTACGACTTCAAAACCACTTTCTTCAGTGAATCTGAAACATACAAAGCCGGACTAGATAATCCTAATAGTTATATGATTACAAAATCTACAGCAGATCAGATAATTTCAATTCCGGTGAGTAAAGCTTTTTCTGTACAAAGTAATTATTTAGGCAATACTCAGATTCTGGATACTACAAGTTTTAATGATTTAAAAGCGAATATACTTTGGACTGATAATCCTGCAATGGTAACACAATTGACCTTGGATAATCCATCTTCCAAAGATGGCAATATCAATGTGAAAGTAAACGCCAATCAGTCTGGAAATGCAGTAGTTACTCTACATAATGGTTCAATAAATAATCCTGTTTACTGGAGTTGGCACATTTGGGTAACCAATACCTCTGTAAATTCTTTTACTCATGTAAATGATACTCCAATCGCAACGGATAATTATATGAACTATACTCAGAAAGGAATGATCATGAAAACAACCATCATGGACAGGAATTTAGGAGCTGTTGATATCATGCCGAGCCCTTATAATCCGGGCGCAGCAAATGATGTTAATCAACTTAATCGTTCGCAAGGATTACACTATCAATGGGGTAGAAAAGATCCTCTGCCAATATTTAATAATATAAACGGGACTAAATATAATATATCACTGGGTACTACCAATAATGGCGTTGTAACCTATTCAAATTTTACCGAGGCGAGCTATAATTCAAGTAATATAGTAAATTATGACACTTATAAAAGCAGCATTAACACCAATGATAAAATAGATGTAAGAATAGAAAAAATTCTGGGATATTCTACAGCAAACCCTTTAAAGCTTATGGTACCAACAATTAAGCATCCATCGCGTGGAGCTAATTATGCTAACTATAATCTTGCTTCAGATTGGTTGTTTGATACTAATTATCATGGATTATATGCTGAACGATGGGGATTAGGTGATAAAAAATCTGTTTTTGATCCTTGCCCGAATGGATGGAGAATACCGGAGACTGGTACAGGCCCTATTTATAAACATCCGATTAGTGGTTCTTCTACCATAAAAACCTCCCCCTGGAGTTTTAAAGAAAATTTTGAAACGCCAGCGTATAAAGATACGAACGGTGTAATAAAATCCGGCCAGATTGTAGGGAATTCAGAGGCTGGTTATTATGGGGCAACTATTTATAGTAATCTCGCCAGTCCTTATGGTAAAACGGTAGGATTTGTATTTAATAACAGTCTGTATAATCTGGGAAATTATCCGAAAAGTCTTACAAAAGGAGGCAGAAGTGTAATGTATCCTGATGCAGCCATTACATTCCCTTATTCTGGTATTGGTACTTTATCAGGAGGAATCTGGTATGCTAATTTAAATGGAGAATTAACAGGCAGAGCTACTTATATGTCTTTTGATAATTTCTCCAGAATCATGGTAAAAAATGCTGATATTGATCCTTTTGCAGCAATGAGCTGCAGATGTGTGAAACAGGAAGATGATGATACTCCAAGAGGACCGCTGCCAGGTATTCCTGTAACACCAAACACAGGTCTTCAGGCCAGAACGGCTTTCAGTAAAGCGGTTATCGAGGAAAAAGTAAAAGATGATAAGCTTGTTTTATATCCTAATCCTGTAAAAGATATCCTGTACATTGAAGCAAAAGACAATAAGGATTATTATTATCAGATTTATAATATGTCCGGACAGCTGATGAAAGAAGGTAAATTTATCAATAAACAAACAGATATTACTTCATTATTAACCGGAGCTTATCTGGTGAGAATTAACAATTCTGAAACTATTGTAAAAATTATTAAAAAGTAAATTATAACACATTACTTTAAAGCAATGATGGCTGGAAGAAATTCCGGCCATTTTTATTTATGTTTAGATATGTAGAAAAGTTCTTTCCTTTTTGATGATCCTAACTTTTATCAAAAGGAATAAATAAAAAAGTCTTCTATTTCTAGAAGACTTTTTGCGATCCGGACGGGACTCGAACCCGCGACCTCCGCCGTGACAGGGCGGCATTCTAACCAGCTGAACTACCGGATCAATTTTTTTTAAAAGTAAATTGACAAAACTTCTGCAATCCGGAAGTATTTCTAATTTTAAGAAAAGTCCTATCCATCTGCTTTAAGCTGCTCTCTTATTTACTAAGTCACTTTCGTAAACAATCTAAGAGCGTTTGTTTTTAACTGGTGCAAATATATAGCTTTTTTTAGTTTTTCCAAAGAAACCTATTCCTTTTCTTTTAAAGCTATTGGTAAAATACACATTTTCAAATATAAAAATTTCAGATACAACTGCTGTAAATACTTTTTTAACAGGTTGTGCTGAGAACATTTAAGAAAGTAGACTATAAAAACACACACAAAATCAACATTCTTATTATTTTAAAATACTCTAAAGCACACGCACTTTATTAAATCTTAAGCACGGAATTCTCTTTCTTTAATCAGTTTTTTATACTCGCTTAATATGGCATTCCAGATTACAGACTGCTCGAATCTATCTTCAATCATAGGTCGTGCATTCGTTTTTAATGCCTTGTAATACTCTTTGTCCGAGATCATTTTCTCCATTTCTACCCTAAGGCTCTCACTGTCTTTTACAGGAACAATTACTCCATTCTGATTTTCTACAATGATTTCGTTACATCCATTGATATCAGAAACTATACTTGGCAATTCCATTGCTCCGGCCTGCATCACCACATTCGGGAAGCCTTCACGATAACTAGGGAAAACCAGTGCATCGGAAATCGCAAAATAAGGACGAACATCCTTCTGAAAACCTACAGAGATGATATCCGGATTGTTTTCAATTTCATTTAAAGTATCCGGATTTAAAGGATCCAGCTCTTGTTCCAGGGTACCAACCAACAATAATTTTGAACGCTGCTGATTTTCTTGTTTATTGAAAGCAGAAAACGCTTTTATCAGTTCATTAATTCCTTTGTCTCCCACCAAACGTCCTACAAAAACAAAAACGAAATCTGTGTCTTCTATTTTTAATTCTTTTTTTAGAAGTGTTTTTTTATCTTCTGAAACTTGTTCGGGTGAAAAGAATGAGGTATCAATTCCGTTTGATGAGCCATTTCCGATTACCTTAAGCTTGTATTTGTCTGCATATTTGTGCTTGATGATATAATCAGACAGCCCTTTTGAATTCGGATATACCTGGGTTGCAGAAGCATAGGTTAATTTTTCAACAAGATCTAAAACCTGACGTTTCATACCCGTTACCTCCATCAATGGTAGCCCTGCCACAGTATGCAGCCTGTGAGGAACCCCAGCCATTCTTGCTGCCAGCATCCCTACAATACCTGCTTTAGGAGTGTGGGTATGAACAATTTGCGGTTTCTCTTTTCTTAAAAATCGGTAAGTACTCCACAAAGATTTGATATCCTTAATGGGAGTAATCTTACGAGACATATCAATCGCTATTACATCTATTTCTTCATCTTTTTTCACTTCATCCAACTCCTTCCCTGGTGATGAAACGCCTATTACATCAAAATGTTCTGACATAAACCGATGCTGCCCTTTCAATAAAATCTTCAAAGAAAGCGGCACTGTTGTAATTCGTACTAATTTAGTTTTCAACTTCTTTCATTTTTTTATTATTATTTCTATTAATCCTAGAACTAATTAATAAATTTTTCATAAATCTTTTGTGTGTTGTTGTTTTTACTCATTTATTTACATTTCACTTATTTGTGATTTTTTTTAAGACAATATCATTTATTATGAATCCCTGTTCATCCAAAAAATTGTTCAAACCGAACCAAGTTTTGGATTGACATTGCATCATTTCCAGGAAAATCATTAATTCTCCTGTTTGTATACGTGTTTTTTGAGATTTGATAGCTTTTTGTGGCAGAGATCAATGTGCATCATCCTCACATCTTCGCCAGCTATTTATTGGTAATTGTATACCTTGATATCATCTACATGATATAAAATTTGATTAGATGATTGATTTCATTACTATTTTAATTTACTAATCTCTTTTAAGATCATTAAGGAATATAAATTCCGTATTTATTATACAGAATATTTCAGTGTCAAGTTTCATAAGCAATTTCATTATATTTTAATACTTCCAGGAATATTAAAAAATTTCCATTTCAATTTTTAAGTTTTTTTTAAGCAATAGTATGATAGCAAAAATCTTTCCATTATCACTTTTTTGGGAAAAATTAATATTATTTATAAAATAAATATATTTTACACATTCCCTTTATTTTTTCCAAAGCAAAAGTAATTATTGATTGTATTTTATCTTTTGCTGTGAAAATTTTTGCAGATCAGTTACAATTCCTTTATTATCTTTATTATCTGATTTAAAGTCGTTTACCTTCAAATTAATATTATCCAGGGATGAGTTCTTGTATAAGAAATTAAAAGGTATTTTATTGTATTTCAAGTCAATACCTGAAAAAACAATATTCCCCATTAATTTCTTTTTAGAGTCATTTTTCTGATTAGAATAGGAAATTCCACTTTTGGAATAAAAATCCTTATAATTTTCAATAACTACATTAACGTTGTTGGCATCACTATCCCCTCTTAATCTGGCTAAATAAAAGGCAAGTCCGCTTACCTCATTATTATAAGTTATAATTGATTTTAATGAAATATTTACTTTTTTGTTATCCGGAGTATTAGGTTCTATATCTATACCTGTTTTAGGATTAGCTCCATTCGTATTGGAAACCACTAAATTCTGCAGCAAAATATTGTCACCGCTTATCACAGAAATTCCATTTCTTCGGTTGTTATCAATAAGGCCTCCTATTACAGAAATATTATTGGAGAAACCATTTCCTCCTATGTAAATACCATCTCCCCAACAGTCTTTGATGACAGGATTATAGATTTTAATATTTACAGCATCTTTAATATTTATTCCCATCCCCCATTCTCCTGTTTTTCCCATGTGAACAGATCTGTCTCCTATAAGATTAGGATTATATATACTGACATTTTTCTTTCCTGTAATATCAATCATAGCATAACCCTGACTGCTTGATGCCTTCAATTTTAACTGAGATTTATCATCAAACAACAAAGTAGAATTATCCTTTAGCTGAAGTCCCTTATCATTAATTAAAACAGGAAAATTGGGCAGCAATACCGTTGCATTTTCATTGATTGCTTTTTGAACGTATGCTGTATAATCTTCTGATCCGTCTTTTTTGTAATTATTGGGAAGAAGTTTTACAACTTCAAAAGATTGTGCTTTTAAACTATTGAAAGACGAAGTGACTTCAGTTTTTTTAATATAAGCATCAGGAACATCTTTATAATTAAATTTCCCCTGCGCACATGATAGATTAACTATAAGTAAAAAAATTAGTAGGCTTCTCATAATGTATTATATATTTCACGATAATATTTGGCAATTTCTTCAATAGAGAAATTTGTTGATCTGGAAAGACATTTTTCAGCAGTTGTGTTATAAAAAGATGAATTTGAGTGTAACTTTTTAATTATATCAGCTAAATCCTTTTCTTTTCCTCTATCAAATAATATTCCATACTCTGAAACCACTTCTGAAAGCCCCGGCACATTTGAAGCAACCACAGGCTTATTACAGGCCATACCTTCTACTGCTACGATACCAAACCCTTCATAATGTGATGATACCACTACTACATCGCTCATTTTGATGAGTTCTGCGATATTAGCCTGATTACCTAAAAAAAAGGCTCTATTCTCCAATCCATTATTTTTAACGAGCTCTTTACAGTTTTCTAATTCCGGCCCATCTCCTACGAAAATCGCTTTTACATGAGAAGGTAACAATGAAAGTGCCCTGATCAGGGTAGGCTGGTCTTTTGCAGCTCGGAAACTTGCTACCTGAATTAATAAGAAATCTTCATCAGATACATTATATGCAGCCCGGGAACTGGCGTTTGAATTATAAAATTTATTCAGATTCACTCCATTATTGATAACCTTCATTTTAGATTTAAATTCAGATCCTAAATGTTGAATAAGGTTTTTTTCTGTGGATTCTGAAATACAGATAATAGAATTTAATCTTGAGTAAATAAATTTTTCTATTCTTTTTAAATACCATTTAGATCTCCTGTTGTTTTCGGTACTATGTTCTGTAAATACTACTTTTTGTTTTCGAGAAAAGAAAAGCTTGTACAATACTCCCCAGTATAGTGTAGGAAATAAATGCAAATGAATAATATCTGCATCTGCCACTACTCTATTTATAAAAAAAGGTATCCGGATGTCATACAGGCTTTTTGAAGGAATTACTTCAATCTTTATTTTTCCATTACTTTCTACTTCTTTTTTTAGAGAAGTATCAATATCGTCTAATAATAGCAAATGTATTTCGTCTGAACCTTTCTCAGATAATTCTGCACAAAGGTCAACTACTAATCTTTCAGCCCCGCCAAACCTTAAACTATTTATGATGTGATATACTTTCATTATTATTGAGTGTTCCTATAATTAGAATAAGCGGGATAATGATATAATGTGTATTGATAAATGATGCATGAAAATTTCCTCCTACTAGCATCAGTAAGAAAAGGAAAAATAAAATAGGCTGCTTTTTTAAGCCTTTAAACCATACAACAATTACAAATAATAATAGCAGTAAAGTAAAAACGACACCATACTGCACCAGAAAATCTAAAATAAAATTATGGGGCAACATAGATTTTGAAGTCTCACTAAATCCTAAAAATCTGGCGCCAAACCAGAAGTTTTTATAAAAATAGTTCAGGGCGTTCAAATAATTGTCCAGACGCCCGGAGTCATTGGATAAATTGGTTGTTCTGTTTAAAGAATATATATATAATATGGTCTTAACCAGGGGAAAGCCTGCAATTAATGATATCACAATTATTTTGATATTCCTCAGGTAAATAAGCAGAAAGAAAATGGCAATAAAAAGTGCTGCTATACCCGATCTTCCAGAGGTTAATACACTGGTTCCAATAGTAAAAAACAACAAAATAATACTCCATTTATAATTAATGATATACTGCTTAGTTAATAATCCATAACATAAAATTAAAGAGACACTTGATAAGTAGATAGATGAAATACTATAATCATAAAACAGACCGGCAAATCCGGTTCTGGACTTACCAAATTGATTCTGAACACCCAGATAATTTATTCCCAGAAGTTTAAAAGACAGGTATTGAATTAATACCATTAAACCAGCTACTGATCCTGCAAAAACATAGAACTTCATCATCGAGGAAACAGTTAATGTGGACATCTTCAACTTGATCAACGCTACTATAATTATTAATAAGAATAACAGCGTTTTTATCAGTGTTTCTACCAAAACTTTCGGATAGTTGGACTGATTAAAGAAATAGACTCCCAAACAAAACAACAATAACCCAAGCCCAAGGACTTGAATAAGCTGATTTTTTTTTGAAGAAAAGCTACTTGTAAGTAATATACAGATAAATAAAAACTGAATAATAATAAAAAGGCTGAAGAAGCTGCTTCCCACCAAAGGGCTGAAACTGAAAGGTAAAGTTAAGATTAGACAAACAGTAAATGCTTCATTAAGGGTAGACTTTTTACGTATACGATTAAAATAAAAAAGAAATAACAGAATAGACAAACCTCCTACTACAATCTGGTTTAAATTAAACATATATAATATGGAAATCACAAAACACATGGATGTACCCATAAGGTAATCTGATTTTGTGAATTTATCTATAGTATTATTTATTTCCAATCTTTTCATTTATCAATTCATATATTCCAAAAAAAGTTGATGAACTCAATGCTAACTTCATTAACTGAGTAAATGGCAACCTTTTTAAATTAAATAATAAAATTTTAAGATATCTTTTACCTAAAACACGATTAACATTGAATTTATTATTCGGGTAATTTGATTTTAGTTCTAAAGATAGTTTCTTAAAAAAGGAAAGAATAAAATCCACTGAAAAGTCTTCAAAACTGATATTTCTAATCTTATCCGATAAAGACAGAATATAAATAAAATCTAATTCTTTTTGATCTAAAACAATATTCTGCTGCTGTAAAGCCAGCTGCTGAATATTGGATATTGTTCTCTTTCTCTGTTCTAACTGGCCGGCACCAATATTGGTTTGGCTATTGGGGGTATCTCTATAATACAACAAAGGCATTCTAAAATTGTACCCTTTACCATATTGCAGAATTTTGATCCACAATTGATAATCTTCAGCATACTTATAATCCTTTTCAAAAAAAAGCTTATTCTCTTTAATAATACCAGCCCTGAACATCACTGCCGGATGGGTAAAAGGTGTACTGAAAATTGAATGTATTCTAATTGAAGTATCATCAACAGGAAGTACACTAAGGTGAAAATGAGAAATAGAATGAGAAAATTCCTTTCTGGATGAACTGCAGATAATATATTCCGGATTCTTCTCCATGAAATCTATCTGCATTTGAAAACGGGATGAATGGCATATATCATCGGCATCCATTCTGGCAATATATTCACCTTTTGATAATAAAATCCCTTTATTCAGTGTTTCTATTAATCCTAAATTCTTTTCATTTTCAATGTATCTTATCCTTTCATCATTGTAGCTTACTATGATTTCTTTTGTAAAATCTGTAGAACCGTCATTAATAACCAACAATTCAAAGTCTTTAAAACTTTGTGCAAGTATACTGTCTACTGCTGCTCTAAGATACTTTTCAGCATTGTATGCGGGTAAAATTACCGAAATTTTAGGACTCATTCTTTACATAAAGTTTAACATTATTAAAATTCTTCAGCCAGGCATCGTAAAAATTTTTACTTTTCCCATAAACATTATCCAGAATAACAACCTCTTTATCCAATAAGATGCTAAGGATTAACCCATGCAAACGGGTGGTATATACTTTATGATATTGATTGATAAACTCTTTTCCGCGGTTGATATGCAGATCCATTCCATTTTTCTTTTTGAATCCATAAGCATTATCAATGATTAAAGAAGAGGCAGGCAGATACTTGATGACTTTTGAAAGCTTACCGTCCAGAGCTTCTACATAATTGGTAATGGTATTCATTCTCTTTGAGGAAGAATTATAAGTTGGCCAATCTTTTATATCATATTCACCTTCAATAATATTCTGAAAAGAATCTTTAATTGCTTCTGCATCAGTTCTGTTCAGATATAAGTTCTTTCTCGTTTCAGGGGAGCTGGTTTTAATATCAGCATCAAAATCTAAAAAGAAAGCCATGTCCGGTGCTAATTTTAATTTTTCTTCATTAAAACTGGCCTTTAAAGTATCATATGAAGGCAGATCTCTTACCAATACATAAAGATCACGATGAGCGTTGAAAACAGCAAAATCTCTTTTTAAATTTTCTTCGCTATTGTAATGCACCGTTTGAGGTAGAACAATAATCCTGTTGTTAGGAAAATTTTCAATAATAAATCTTTTAAAACTTTGGCTTGATTCATATATATCACCAAAGTTTCCTCCTCCATGCAGCAGAATAATTGTCTTTTCAGATTTTATATCACTTTTTTTGAAAGTATATCTGTTATACTGCCCAACACACTTATGTGCTAATGTTTTAAAAAATTCTAATTCTCCTTTCCAAATTAAAGAATCTCCAATATTTCTATGATTAGGTATATCCAGCAGGATAAAATCATTATTAATGAGTGGAGTAAGCTGAGTAGATATTATATTCTTTAATTGTCTTATATTTTCTTTATTGGAATTCATATTTATTTTTTTAGAGAATTTAATTTATTAAAGACTTTTTTAAAAATATCTTTATTAAAATAACCGAACAGTAATAAGGACAATACCGTTAATGATATTGAAATTAAATGACTGCTGTTTATGTATAACAGAATAATTATACTTAAAACCACCAGCATCTGTATGATGAAAGACTTAATATCTATGTCTAATTTCAAAATCTCAGCAGTCTGTCTGTATCTTATAACAAACATAACAAAGAAACTGACGAATGTCCCTAAAGCAGGTGCGTAAAGACCAATATACTTAATAAAAGCCATTGAAATAAATACATTTATCAATGCTCCTATCATACTTGTAATAAAAATCCCCTTCGTTGATTTGGTTTTCAGGTAAATAGCACCTAAAAAACCTGAGATGGACGAGAAGCAGGAGCCAATATACAGGAGGGTGGCATATTTCCAGGATTCATAAAATTTTGAATCAAACAGAACTTCTGTAATTAATGGAGTAGCTGCTATTAAAATGGTTGATAAACCAATATTTACAGCGATATATTTATTAAAAAGCTTTGAAAAAAAAGGGTTATTAGGGTCATTTCCAGCAATTGCCATATCCTGCCAGGCCAGCATAAATACAGTATTAAAAATTGTCAGAATAGCGGGTAATCTTGCAGAAACAGCATAAATACCATTATCTTCTATTGTTAAAAATTTTAAAATAATATATCTGTCTGATGCATTAATAACCCACCAGCTTATAGAATTCAATATTAATGGAAGTGAATAAAATAAGATCTGTTTTTGTAATGAATAGTTGATTTTTATACTGACATATTTCTTAAACAGAAAGCTTACTTTAAACAACATCAATAAAATTGCAATAAAATTACTGATAAAAAGTGCATAAAAGATACCTTGTACCTTATCATGAAATATATCCGTCAGTAAGAAAAGTAAACTAAAAGAAAATATAAAAAAACTATTTATAATTCCTATAAATGAATAGTATCTCGTTAATCCTAACCCTCTTAATATCTGCTGAAAAAAGGGTAATAAACATGAGCTTATAATCAGCAGTGACAATTCTTTCTGGTAAGGAATATGGTAGAAAAGCCCACCCAGATAAAGCAATAATTCAAAGCTTATAAAGGAAATCAATAATAGAATACTACATTGCTTAAATATATTATCTATATAATTTTCTTTTTCGTTTTCTTTATCCAGAAACCAGCGATAAATTGCCTCATTCATCTGTAAAGAGACAAAAGGAACCAATAAATTGACACTTGTCAGCACTAAGTCATATTCTCCTAATTCTTTTCTGGAAAGATAGTAGGAGTAAATAGGAATTAATAGAAAAGATAAAATCTTAGATCCAAAATTACCAATTGTATATATTAATGTACTTTTTATTAAAGTATTGCTATTCATTATTATAGTAATAAATATTATTTAGTTCATATTTATTTATAATCTTGAATGGCTTTCTTCTAAGATTCCTTTTACGTCATAAATGATTCCATTTTCTTTTAAATGATTTTTTAAATCCAGATCATTGAATTGTTTATGTGCAACTGTAAGGATAATAGCATCATATTTTTCCTGTGGAATTTCATTCACGACCTCTAATCCATATTCGTGTTTTACTTCATCAGGATTAGCCCATGGATCAAAAGTTGTAACCTGCAAAGCATAGTCTTCAAGCCCATGAATCACATCTACCGCTTTTGTATTACGTACATCCGGACAATTTTCTTTAAAAGTTATTCCTAAATTCAAAACTGTGGCACCATTGATGGTCACCTTATTTTTAATCATGGTTTTCAATAACTGAGAAGCTACATACTGTCCCATGGAATCATTAAGACGGCGTCCTGCTAATATAATTTCCGGATGATATCCTTTTTCCTGAGCTTTCTGAGCCAGATAATATGGGTCAACACCAATGCAGTGCCCCCCTACAAGCCCTGGTTTGAACGGTAAAAAGTTCCATTTGGTTCCTGCAGCTTCCAATACTGCATGAGTATCAATATCTAAAAGATTGAATATTTTTGCCAATTCATTTACAAAGGCAATATTAATATCCCTTTGCGAATTTTCAATTACTTTGGCAGCCTCTGCAACCTTAATTGTTGGAGCTAAATGAGTCCCCGCAATGATTACAGACTGATATAAATTATTTACTATTTCCCCGATTTCTGGTGTTGAGCCCGAGGTAACTTTTAAGATCTTTTCAACAGTATGCTCTTTATCACCGGGATTAATACGCTCAGGAGAATATCCTGCAAAGAAGTCCTGGTTAAATACCATTTCTGAAACTTTTTCCAGAACAGGAATACATTCTTCTTCAGTAGCTCCTGGATATACAGTAGATTCGTAAATCACTATATCACCTTTGGACAATACTTTTCCTACAGTTTCTGAGGCTTTATACAGCGGAGTAAGGTCAGGACGGTTATGTTGATCCACCGGAGTCGGAACAGTAATAACGTAAATGTCTGCATCCTGAATATCCTTGATATCAGCTGAACAATATAATCCTTTTGCAGCATCCTGATTAAAAGGATTATCCTGAATTAATACAGATTCCAATACTTCATTTTCCACTTCCAGAGTACTGTCAACCCCTGTGTTTAATTCCGCAATTCTTTTCTGATTAATATCAAAACCTACAACCGGATATTTTGTGGCAAACAACCTGGCTAAAGGCAAACCTACATATCCTAATCCTATAATGGCAATTTTATGTTCTTTCTTCATAAAGATTCAATTAAAAAATGTTTACTTTAAATTTGTCCAATACCAGTTAATAGCTTCCTGTAAACCTTTATCTATATTATGGCTAGGTTTATATCCTAATAATTTTTCTGCTTTTTCAACTGATGCCAGTGAATGTGGAATATCTCCTACACGGTTCGGACCATGGACAACTTCCACTTTACCAATCTTTTCGTCAAATTCACTTAAATATTTTTTAAGATATCCTACCAGATCATTCAATGTAGTACGGTCTCCTACTGCTGTATTATAAACTGTGTTCACAGCTTCAGGGTTTTCAGTAAGCATGGCCAGTTCATTCATCTGAATAACATTGTCGATATATGTAAAATCACGTGAGTAATCTCCTGTTCCATTTATTGTAGGAGATTCGTGGTTGATCAGCTGTTTTACAAATAAAGGAATAACAGCAGCATAAGCTCCATTAGGGTCCTGTCTGCGTCCAAATACATTAAAGTATCTCAAGCCGATGCACTCCATTCCGTAAGTTTTCCCGAATACATCTGCATACAATTCATTGACATATTTGGTAATGGCATATGGAGATAATGGTCTTCCGATAACATCTTCTACTTTAGGTAATGATGCAGAATCTCCATATGTGGATGAAGAAGCAGCATATACGAAACGTTTTACTTTGGCATCGCGTGCGGCAACCAGCATATTTAAAAATCCTGAAACATTCACATCGTTACTTGTAATAGGATCTTTAATTGATCTTGGAACTGAGCCTAGTGCAGCCTGATGCAGAATATAATCTACATTTTCCACTGCCTTCTGACAAACTTCCAAATCACGGATATCCCCTTCAATGAGTTTATAGTTTGGATTTTCAAGGAAAGGTGCAATATTATGGCGGTGTCCTGTTGCAAAATTGTCTAAGCACACTACATAATAGCCTTTTTTTAAAAAATACTCCGTTAAGTTAGAGCCAATAAAACCCGCTCCACCTGTAATTAAAATTTTATTCATTTTTATGATTTGAAAATTTTACTCCACCAACTTTTTTTATCATTTGTTTGGCTGTAGCCATATCCATAGCTATAGTTATATCCGTAACCTCCTGCACGTTTTGAAACATCATTAATGACAAAAGATACATTCTTCAACTTAGAGTCATTCACCAGATCATTAGCAAAATCTATCAAAATATTTCTTGATACTCCGGATCTTACTACATATAATGTTGCATCTGCTGTATCTACAATGCTAAGCGTGTCTGAAACAAGCATAAGCGGTGCAGAGTCTATAATGATATAAGCATATTGAGAAGACATCTCCGCAATAAGTTTCTGATACCTTCCATTAGAAAGCAGTTCCTGAGGGTTAGGAGGAATTGCTCCGGCATAAATAACATCACATGAAGGATTGGTAGTGGATGTATGGATAAGTTCTTCCACGTTTACAGAATTATCATACAAATATTCTGTAAGCCCCTTTCTTTTGGTTGGCTCACTATCATATCGCTGAATCTGAGGATTACGAATATCTGAACCTATAAGAAGAGCTCTGGAATTTTTATTGGCAATGGTAAGTGCAAGATTCACAGAAACCAGGGTTTTCCCTTCTCCTTTTACCGAAGAAGTTACCATAATTACCTTAGCAGAATCTTTTACAGGTAAAACAAATTTAAGGTTTGAAACAAGCACTCTGAAAGCTTCCGCCAGTTCAGAAAAATCATTTTTCTGGATCAAGTGGTTTTCATTATCCTTAAGTGAAGGTATATCTACCAATACCCCCAATTCTGAACGTTCTTTAATATCATCTCTGGTATAAATCTTATCATCCAGCATGAAAGCGAAGTATAAAACAGCAAAAGGAAATAATAAACCAAGCAATATCGCTCCTAAAAAGATAATATCTTTTTTAGGGGATACAGGTATATCTTCTGTAAATGCAGGATTTACAATTTTAGCTTTCGGTACATTTACCGATAGATTGATTGCATTTTCTTCTCTTTTTTGAAGAAGAAATAAAAACAACTGTTCTTTAAGAGTTTGCTGACGTTCAATTCCTCTGTAGACTTTAGACTGTCCGGGAACTTTTTCAATCATACTATTGTTAGAATTGATCTGGTTCTGCAGCTGAGAAATACCAGTCTGCACCGATTGCTTCTGCTCCTGGATATTATCACGGATAACTTCCTTTAAAGAAGCAATTTCTCTGTTCATTTCTATAACAGCCGGGTTTTCATTGGTTGCCTGCTTAAGGGTTTTATTCCTATTGATAATCAATGAATTATACTGAGATATTGATTGTTCCAGAGAAGGATTCAAACCAAGATTGGATGGCATAAGCTGGTTATTGCCTTTTGAAGCCTCTCCTGAAAGTGAATTTAAAAGATCAAGCTGAGCTTGCTGCTGAAGGAGAACTTTAGTATTATCACTTGTATTCTGTAATGCCAGCTGCGCCTGTGCCTGAATATCTACAATACGATTACGGTTCTCGAAATCTTCTTTTTGATTTTCTACCCCTGAAAGGTCTTTGGTAATTACTTCCAGTCTTTTATCGATGAATTCCTGAGTATTCTGAGCTTGTAAATTTTTATCTTTCTGTCCATCCAGATTATACTGCCTGGTCACCTCATTAAGAATAGCTTCCGATTTTTCAGGAAGAGTTCCTATCAGGTTAATCTCCATTAGCATGGCTTTTTCATCTGGTAAATTTACCTCTATCTTTTTTTCTAATTTTTTTACTTTCTCAATCGGATTCCAAAAAACTATTTTATATTTTGATTTAAAAGCAAAAACAGGATTTCTCTGAAATACCACGCTCCCAAAATCCAAATTTAGAGGAATATTAAATTTACCTTTAAAGGTCTCTTTTTTTTTATCCTGAAGCGTAAACTGATCTCCCTTTAAGTCTATCATCGTATATTCAGAAAATATAAAATTCTCATTATTATTATATGATAATATTTTTGCAATCACAGGGACTTTACTAAACAGCTGCGAATCTTTAATTTCTCCTGTATTGAAATATTCTACACTGAGATTAAGATTTTTTACAACCTCCATGAGGATAGGCCGTGAGGTGACAACTGCTCCTTCACTTTTCAGTTCATCAGCATTGCCTAAACCCATACCTAGATTCTCCAGATCGGATAATGCCGAAGAAAGATTACTTTGTTTTTTATCAAATTTAAGGACTGTTGTTGATTGATACTGAGGTACACTGTATCTAAGATAAATGTAAGCTCCTATTACAAAAAACAAAATAGAAGCAATAAACCATGGCCATTTATATAGGTACTGAGAGATAACTTTTTTTAGGTTCAAACCGTCTTCCTTTTCCTGAAATTCTATCTTCTGCATATTTTATTTTCGTGTTAAAGCAATAATAAGCGTACCTGCTGTTAATAATGCACCAATAATCTGGAATGTAAGAGCTCTGTTCGGGTTCGAGTTAGCCTGAACCTGTTTATTTTTGTCCGGCTGTACATATAATATGTCGTTTTGTTTCATATAATAGTATGGTGAACTTACTATATCGGATCTGGTAAGGTCTACATTAGCAATCTGATCAGTCCCATCATCTCCTGTACGGATAAGTTTCACATTTGTACGATCTCCGAAATCTGTCATATCCCCAGCTAGACCTAATGCCTGAAAAATGTTAATCTTTTGAGACACACTTTCTTTCTGTCCAGGGTTTTTTACTTCACCTAAGACGCTTACATTGAAATTTTTTAGAGTAATGCTCACCATAGGGTCTGTAAGATATCTCTTAAGTCGAGCCTCCAGATCTTGTTTCAACTGTATCTGAGTCATCCCTTTAGCATATATATTCCCAATTACAGGAAAATATATATTTCCTTCTTCATTTACCAAATATTCACTTGGCTGCGAGTATTGATTTATTCCAGTATTAGAATTGCTTCCTACTTTATTTGTCGTATTGAGGTTGAAAGGTTTTACTGCAGCTTCATCAAGTGCAGATACAAGAATTAGCAGTACATCACCTTCCTGAATATGTAAGCCCTGGAATTTTGCTTTTGCAACTTCTTCTTCCATATTATGCTTTGATATATATACCATATTCTGTTTCGGTCTGCATGATAATAAAGTAACCGATAACAATATTATATACGCAATAATAGTTTTATTCATATGTTTTTATTCTAAATCTACTTGTGTTGTTATTCTAAAATCTACTTGAGCTAACTTCAATTTTATTAAGATACTCTTTTTGAAAAAAAGTTAACCTCACATATTTTTCCATATTTATTAGAAGATTTTTTTATGTGAAATGTATTTTAAATTTATAGATTTTAGATTAATTCTTTCTCTAGCAATTTTCATTCCGTTTAAAAACAAAAACAGCTAAAATTACTACTTTCTATTAAATTTCGTTTATTTCATTTTTAAATTTCATTCATATATACTTCACGTTCAGATATTCTATCCAGAACTTCAAATTCCGAATTATTGCTTATAAATTCCGGTACAATGACTTTTAATATTTTCACAATTTGTAAACTATCCTTACTCACTGCTGACATAATAATCTGCTGACACAAAGCTTCTATATCTTCAAACTCCATCACTGGATCTCTGGAGATCATAATTTTCTCATGATGTGTAGGAATCGTCGTAGAATGATCTGTTAGAAGTTCTTCATATAACTTTTCACCAGGTCGTAAGCCTATAAAATCAATCTTAATATCAATACCTGGTGTATATCCTGATAATTTTATCATTCTTTCTGCTAAGTCCAGGATTTTGACAGGTTTCCCCATATCAAAAACATAAATCTCACCCCCTTCTCCCATTGTTCCTGCCTGAAGTACCAATTCACAAGCTTCCGGAATCGTCATAAAATAACGGATAATATCAGGATGAGTGATAGTAACCGGACCTCCTTTTTCAATTTGTTTTTTGAAATGTGGTATTACAGAGCCATTGGAGCCTAGTACATTTCCAAAACGCGTTGTAATAAATTTTGTTGTATTCTCCGAAGAATTTTGTAAAGACTGTACAAAAAGTTCAGCTGCTCTTTTAGAAGCTCCCATTACATTGGTAGGATTTACAGCTTTATCTGTAGAGACCATCACAAAACGATTTACACTATACTTTTTCGATAAGAGCGCCAGATTTTTAGTTCCTCCGATGTTTACAAAAATAGCTTCATGCGGATTGTCTTCTATTAAAGGGACATGTTTGTATGCAGCCGCATGGTAGACAATTGAAAACTGATGATCATTAAACAGTTTTTCCATCCTGGAATAGTTTGAAATATCCGCCAATACAAATTTGAATCTTTGGTTCGGAAATCTCTCCAATAATTCAAGCTGTAGTTCATATAAAGGAGATTCTGCCTGATCAACTACCACAATAAGTGATGAGTTCAATTGAGCAACCTGCCTTACTATTTCGCTTCCTATAGACCCGGCTCCTCCGGTTACTAAAATAGTTTTATTTACATGAAAACTCCTCACCTCTTCCCCCTCTATTTTAATGGCCGGACGATTAAGTAAATCTTCAATCTTCAGCGGACGGATACCTTTTACAACATCATCTTCTTTTATTATACTAGCTATAGGTGCTTTTAATACCTTTAATCCATTATCCAATGCAAGGGTAGTCCATTCTTCCATTTCCCGTTTTGTCATCCTATCCTTGATTAAAACTGCATCAAACTGCTCTTTCAGATTATCGCTTTTAAGAAACTGCTTCTTATTATATATTTTATGACCTAGCAGCATTGCTTTCTTAGAATCTGACCTGGCACTAAGAAATCCTGCCAGCTGATAAGGATAATCGGGATTATGAATAATAGCATTCGCTAACGAAACAGAAGCATCACCTATCCCTACAACAGCAATCCTTTCTTTGGATAAAGTATCTTTAGGATCCATAAGTAAACCGAAAAACTGTTTGGTTATTATTCTGAAAAAGAACATCAGAAAAATAGAAATAAAGAAAAATAAAAACAGAACCGGATATAAAAAAAGAGGTTTACCCAACACCAGTCCAGATATAAAATTCAGTCCTAATAATGCAATAAGAGCACTACCCGAAGACCACAAAATTTTACAGAAATCTAAAAAAGTAGAGTGTCTTATGATTCCTGCATATGTTTTGAACAGGAGTATAAACAGAATGTTAACAATAATTACTGAAAATATTTTTTCATTTTGGTACTCAATAAAATTCAGCTTTACCTCCAGGCTTTTTAAGAACACATATGAAACTAAAACAGAAAAGAAAATGACTGAAATGTCGATAAAAAAAACCGACCACCTGGGTATATACCTTAACTCCCTGATTTTAAAAATGTCCCCCATATACAAATAAACCTAAAATATCATTTTCATTAATTCAACACTCAGTGGCTTTTATTATTGGGCGAAGGTAATAATTATTATTAATATTTTTAGTACTACATGCCAATTTTTATTTAAAATATAAATTAACATTTGAAACAAAATTCCAAAAACAAAACTATTAAAAAAGCCCGTAAACCAAGCGTATATACAGCTATTGTTTTCCAACCCACTTTTGCACCGGATCGATTTCCACTTTTGAAATACACCTAAAATAAAAAAAACTGTAAAACATATGTTTTACAGTTTTATACCACTTTCATATTGCAGTTGCGATCCGGACGGGACTCGAACCCGCGACCTCCGCCGTGACAGGGCGGCATTCTAACCAGCTGAACTACCGGATCAATTTTTTTAAAAAGAAATTGAGAAAACTTCTGCGATCCGGACGGGACTCGAACCCGCGACCTCCGCCGTGACAGGGCGGCATTCTAACCAGCTGAACTACCGGATCAATTTTTTTTAAAAAGAAATTGAGAAAACTTCTGCGATCCGGACGGGACTCGAACCCGCGACCTCCGCCGTGACAGGGCGGCATTCTAACCAGCTGAACTACCGGATCAATTTTTTAAAAAGAAATTGAGAAAACTTCTGCGATCCGGACGGGACTCGAACCCGCGACCTCCGCCGTGACAGGGCGGCATTCTAACCAGCTGAACTACCGGATCATTTTTTAAAGAACGTCGTTTCTTTTTCGTGGTTGCAAAATTACACCTTTTTTTGTTATCTGCAAATTATTTTAAAAAAAATGCCTCCCAATACTGGAAGGCATTCATTATCAAACTTATTTTTTTATAAGTGAGCGCTTAATTTTTCAGCGATTACCTCTTTTGGAGCTACACCTACTAATTTATCTACCACTTCTCCGTTCTTAAAAATAAGAACTGTAGGGATATTTCTGATACCATATTGCATAGAAATCTCCTGGTTGTTGTCTACATCTACTTTCCCAACTACTGCTTTACCTTCAAAATCTGATGCTACTTCTTCGATGATTGGTCCTAAAGTTCTGCATGGTCCACACCATACTGCCCAAAAGTCTACTAATACCGGTTTGTCAGATTTTAAAACCGTATCCTGAAATGAGCTGTCTGTAATTTCTAAAGCCATTTTTGTTTCTTTTATTTTAATTAATATTATTTTCTTTTAATCCTCTATTTGGATGTTCAAAATTACGATTTTTAAAGCACAAGACTATCTATGCTCAACATTAGTTTTTTCTATAGTGTAATCACTGGAAATTTCTTTCAAAGCCTTCACTAATGTATCAATATCTGATTGGGTTGTCATATGGCTGAAAGAGATACGCAATGGTGTACAATGATCCATTTCGTCTTCAGAAAGCACCATCATCATAACCATTGAAGGTTTTGAAGCTCCTGATGAGCACGCACTTCCCTGAGAGATTGCAATTCCTTTCATATCCAGCTGAAGTCCTATCAATGGATTTTTATAAGGTAATAAAGCACTTAAAACTGTATAAAGACTGTTTTCCTTCTCTGCACTTCTTCCGTTGAACTTAATTCCTTCAATTTCGGCAGAAAGTCTTTCAATTGCATAATTTTTAATATCCTGCATATGGTTGGTATATTCATCCATATGATTCAGAGAAAGTTCTAACGCTTTCCCCAGTCCTACAATACCGCTGACATTTTCTGTTCCGGCTCTAAGGCTTCTTTCCTGAGGTCCTCCGGTAATAATTCCTTTTAAACCTGTTGCTTTTCTGATAAATGCAAATCCAGCTCCTTTGGGTCCATGAAATTTGTGGGCACTACAGGAAGCGAAGTCTACAGGAATATCCGAGAAATCAAGGTTCATATGGGCCATTGTCTGTACGGTATCTGAATGGAAAAGTGCATTATGCTCTTTGCATAATTGGGCAACCTTTTTAAGATCGATTATATTTCCTATTTCGTTGTTGGCATGCATTAAGCTTACCAGTGTTTTTTTATCTGAAGCTTTTAAAAGTTCTTCTAATTTTGTAAGGTCAATATCTCCTTTTTCATTCGGACGGATGTAGTTTACTTCTACCCCTTTTCTGTTTTTCATGTCCAGAATACTTTCAGAAACACATTTGTGTTCCAAAGGAGAGCTAATGATTCTTTCAACTCCAAGGTGTTCTACCGAGGATTTGATGATCATATTGTTGGATTCAGTTCCACAGGAAGTGAAAATGATTTCAGCAGGAGTTACATGAAGATAGTCTGCAACCTGTCTTCTTACATTTTCAATAAGTATTTTTGCTTCCTGGCCAAAGCTGTGCGTTGAAGACGGGTTTCCGAAATTCATCTTCATAGTGCCCACCATTGCATCTATAACTTCTTCTGCAAGCGGAGTGGTTGCGGCATTATCTAAATATACTTTATCCATTATTATTTTGAATATTTTAATTCTACGGAGGTAAACTTGTAATCTGCGGGAACAGTAAAAATAAACCATGGACTGGAGATCACCTGAATTTCCATTCCACCGGAAGGTTCTCCGGCCGGAACTTCTACATAGAGAATCTGATTTTTCACAGATACACTTTTGACTTCTTCAATTTTGTGACTTCCTGATCTGAAGGTTCCTAAATTGTATAAAACAACTTTTTTATTTTTCGGAAACTGAGGGTATTTGATATAAGATTCTTTTCCAAGATCTTCAATGCCAAAACTTCCTCTGATACTGTTTCGGAAATCTTTTTCGTCATTAATGATTCTAAAGCCGGGCATATCAGTTCCTCCCTGAGATTCAGAAACAAGGAGTTCAGTATTTCCCTGCATGGCAGAAGGCTTCTGAGATGAAGTGCTTGCACAGCTCATAAATATTACTGCACATGCAATTAACAGGCTTTTCATTTTTTACAATTTTATCTCCCAAAATTAGTGAAAAAATTGGTAATGTCCCTCATTTGCCCATTTCAACATTGGCCGATCTCCTGAAGTATCCCCAAATGCAATAATTTTATCGTATTTAGAATTGTTTATTTCTTCTTTAATTCTTACCAGTTTTTCTTTCCCATTGCAGTTTTTCCCTACAAAATTCCCTGTGAAAACTCCGTTCTTAAACTCTGCCCGCGTAGAAACAAGCTCCATTTTAAGTTCCTCAGCGAAAGGCTTTACCCAAATATCTAAGGATGCAGTCACCAATAAGCTTTGTGTATTATTCCTATCGATATTTTTAATAAAGTCTAATGCATTTTCCCGCACAATTTTAGGATAATGAAGCTCAAAAAATTGTTTAGACTTCATTTCAATCTTCTCCTGAGTCTGTCCTTTTAAAATAGACCCGATAAAACTTTTTTTCACTTTTTCCGTTTCGGCCAGTTTCAGCTTTAGTAGAATAAAGAGAGGTACATGTCTTAAAAATTGTATCCGGTATTTTGTAGAATCGTAGAATTTAAGATACATAAACATGGTATCCTTATATGTCAAAGTTCCGTCAAAATCAAAACAATACAATTTTTTCATTTTTCTTTAAAGCTTTAATTTTTTGAATATAAACTCAGGGATATTCCTGATAATCATCATAATAACACTCCAAACCGGCAAAACATATGCCATGTTTTTTTCCTTTTTGAAGGCTTTATAAATACATGCAGCAGCCTGTTTCGGTGTTGCTGTCAGTTTCGGATTTAAAGGCAGGCCTTCTGTCATTTTGGTTGCCATAAACCCAGGTTTTATGGTGAGAACGTGTACTTTTTTATCAAAAAGATAGTTTCTCAAACCACTCAAATAGGCTGTAAATGCCGCTTTAGCACTTCCATAGATAAAATTACTTTGTCTTCCCCTGTCTCCTGCTACTGATGAAAGCCCGATAATCGTTCCGGATCTTCTGTTTTCAAATTTATGAGCAAAATAATTCATTACAGGAACCAGTTTTGAATAATTAATGTCTATGATACGTTCCGTATTCCTGTTGTCATACAGTCCTTCTTCTGTTCCTTCTCCTAAATATCCTACGGCACAAAATAATACATTTGAATTGATATTATCAAATCTGTTGTAATCAATTTCTTTAGTCAGATCCAGTTCAATGACTTCTGCCTGCTGCAAAAATTTCACATCAATATGTCTTGCAAACCGTTCTGTTGTTTCTTTATTTGAGGTAAAAAGATAGATTTTTTCAAACTTTTCTCCTTCCTGAAGTGCTTTTTCCACAAAAGCCTGTGCCACTTCAGATGTGCTTCCCAGAACTATCATTATGAATTGTTGTTTATGATTCTTTTGTGCTGTAAAGACACAAATTTAGGATTTTGAATGTTTTTCAGATAATTGGTAAGTGATGATCTGCTCATGCTGTCCTTTGTAAGGTAAATCCTTCCTCCGAACTCCTGAACAATTGCATCCAGCTGATCTACCAGTTTTTTCAGTTTTGAATTGACTTTAAAATCCAGTGCCAGCGTATACCCTTCCACGGGAAATGAATTGTAAGCCTCCGGATTATGTTTCCCAAAAAGTTTTAAAACCGCTAAGAATGATCCGTTTCCGCTTTTCGCAATCGTTTCAAGGATTCTTTTCATCCCTTCTTTTCCTGCTTCCTTAGGAATCACCATCTGATATTGTATAAAACCTGATTTTCCGTAGATTTTATTCCAATCATTAATAGCATCCAAAGGATAAAAAAATGTTTCGTAATCAATAAAGTTCTTAACTTCCTTCTTAGACTGTTTTTTATAGTAAAGCCAGTTGAATATTTTTACTGTAAGTGCATTCAGGACAAATCCCGGAAAATAAAAAGGAACTGTAGGTGATAATTTTTTCTTTAATCTTAAAGGAGTTTTCGAAAACTTCTGGGGAAGCTCATGTTGAAAAGCGTGCTCGCCTCTCATCAGGATACTTCTTCCTATATTTTTTCCTTTCTGAAGACAATCGATCCATGCAACGGTATACGTCCAGTTTTCACTTTCATCAAACAGTTTAAAGATTTCATCCAGGTTTTCTGCTTTGATGCTTTCCTGGCGAATGTATGCAGATTCAATATTTTTAAGCTTAAATTTTGCTGTAAGAATAATCCCTGTAAGTCCCATACCACCGATCGTTGCCCAGAATTTCTCTGAATTTTCTTCTCTGGAACAAGTAATAATCTCCCCGCTCTCAGTCATGAGCTTGAATTCGATTACATATTCTGAAAAACATCCTTCTGCATGATGGTTTTTTCCATGAACATCGGAAGCAATAGCTCCTCCCACTGATATAAACTTTGTCCCCGGAGTAACATACAGGAAGTATCCCTGTGGAACAGCGATTTCCAGAACATCTGAAAGCAGTACTCCGGATTCGCATTCTATCACTCCGTTTAAACGGTCAAAATTGATGAACTTATTTAATTTTTTGGTTGAAAATATAGATTCTCCCAACGAAGCATCACCATAGCATCTTCCGTTTCCTCTGGCAATAATCTCGTTGTGATTGAGTACAAATTCTTTTATTTTTTTGAAACTGTCCTCCGATCTCATTTCTTTCTCTACTACCGGGAAATTACCCCAGTTTGTAACTTTCTGTGTGAAATTAGGCTTCATTTCTTAAAATAAATTTGAATTAAAAATGCAGCTACCCAAAGTACTAGGGTAACCTGTATATAGCGGTCCCTGTACACAATTTTTGTGGGAGATTCTGTTCTGTTATAAACCAAGGTCTGCTGAAGGTATCTCAATAAGGCAAAAACCACGAAAATTACCGTATAAAAAACTCTTTCATGGAATCTTTCCTGAACTTCCGGTGACAGGGTAAACATCAGGTAGCACACAATAGCCAGTGTAATTGAAATGGATAATGCAATATCTGCAAACTGAACGTTATATCCATCTAATGCCCGTCTTGTTTTTCCTGAAACCTGAGCGTTGATAAGCTCTCCTCTTCTTTTTCCAATTGCCAGTACGAGTGCCAGCACAAACGTTAAGAGAATAGCCCATTGTGAAATACTGATTCCGGTAATATAACCGCCAGCCAATACACGAAGTACAAATCCTATAGCAATAATAAAAATATCGATGATAGGAACGTGCTTAAGTCTAAATGTATATGCCAGATTCATCACCACATAGAAACCTATTATGATCGCAAACTTCCAAAGCAATTCATGGAAGTAGAGCTGTGTGAAAAATACAAGAATAATGTCTGTAATAACCAGACCGATAAGAATTCCTATGGCCTTTGCTTTTGAAATAGCACCGCTAGCCAAAGGTCTTCTTCTTTTTTCAGGATGCTTTCTGTCTGCTTCAATATCATTATAATCATTCAGAATATACACAACACTTGCCGCAAGCGAAAAGATAACAAATGCGAAAATGCTTTTGGTAAGCAGATCTATGTTGGTAATATTACCTGAAAAGAAAAGAGGGACAAATACAAAAAGGTTTTTCACCCATTGCTCTACGCGGAGCAGCTTTAAATATTTCTTCATTTATGTTATTTCAAGTACAAAAATAATAAATTCAAAATTTCTAGCATAAAAATACAAAAAAAACCGCCGGGGCGGTCTTTTACGAAAATATTTATATGTAAAATTAATTACTGCCCTTGCTTGGCATCATTAATCATTTTTTCATTTGCAGTGATTGCAAACTCTACTCTTCTGTTTTTAGCTCTTCCTTCATCCGTATCATTGCTTGCAACCGGCATATTTTTACCTTCACCTTTTGTGAACATTCTGCTTGATGCAATTCCTTTTCCTACTAAATAAGCTTTTACAGCATCAGCTCTTCTTTGAGAAAGTGCCATGTTGTAAGCATCTTTACCTACGCTGTCTGTGTGTCCGTAGATATTGATATTGGTATCAGGGTTGTTTGCCAATACCTCACCTAGCTTGTCAAGGTTAGTCTGTGCAACAGAAGTAAGGTTTGAAGAGTCAAATGCAAAGTTAACGATGCTTTCATTCATTGTTACTTTAATACCGTCTCCTACTCTTTCTACCTGAGCACCCGGCAAAGTTTCTTTAATATCTCTGGCCTGCTTATCCATTTTGTTACCGATAACATTACCAGCTACACCACCGATAATACCACCTAATACTGCACCAATAGCTCCGTTTCCTCCTTTCCCTACATTGTTCCCCAAGATACCTCCAAGTACTGCTCCTGAAGCAACACCTACTGCTGTACCTCTTTGTTGGTGATTTGAATTCTGAACCGCTTCACAGCTTGTCAATAATAATGCTGATGACAAGAAAAGGGCTCCTACGTATGTTTTATTAAAATTCATTTTTTTGATCTTTTATGTTGATAAATTATTTCATTCCTGCTCTCTGGAAGTTGTAAACTACTTTTACATTGCCTCCTTCAAAAGGAACATCTTGCTCAAGTGAAAACTGATCTGTTGTCTGATTGATCATTGTAAGACTGTATCCTACAGAGTTTTGTTTTGCTTTTGTACCTGCAGCAATTTTTTTAAACATAAACGTGTTACCGTCTTTTACTTCAAACTTGATAGGCTGTGTAATTGCCGGGCAATCTCCACCTCCGTTTAAAGTATATGCCCCTGTCCAGTTGTTAGGAATTAATCTCCAGTGACTTCCTACAAAACATTGTGCGTCTGCACCTTCGTCAAAAGGCTTGATTTTATATCCTTTTTCGTAATCTATACTTACGATTTGCCAATCTCCTTTCATTTTCAGAAAGTCTGCTCTTTGATTTTGAGACGTAGCTGCTTTGTTAACAGAGGAACACGACACTGCAAAAAGTGATGTTCCCAACATCCCTGCAAGTAGTAACTTTTTCATTTTGTTGTTTATTATTTTGTTACTATAAAGTTACAAAAAACCGTGCCAAAATTTAAAATAAAAAACAAAAAGTCCGAAAAAAATTCGGACTCTTTATGGTTTCTCCTTAAACACAGGGAGATAAATTATTTTTTAACAGCCTTTTTTACGGATTTCGAAGGCTTAGCAGGGCCTGACGGCTTTCCTTTGTAGAAATTGGTATAGGCATATTCTGCGGCTTTTTTCAAATCGATAACTCCTCCTGCCTGCGATTGATCTGTAAATCCGTCTACAGTACTTGGATTGCTGCTTTTCACAAGTGCTTCAATGATCTGATAAGGCTTCAGATCCGGCATGTATGCTAATAAAACAGCTGCACCTCCAGCTACTACAGGGGAAGCCATAGAAGTTCCCTGAAGGTATTTGTATTCGTTTTTAGGAACGGTAGAATAGATTTCTTCTCCCGGAGCGAAAACATTTACCATTTTTTTATTATAGTTAGAAAAATCAGCTCTTAAAGCGCTGTTTTTATTGGTACTTGCTCCTACTACAAGAACATTGCTCACAAATGGTTTCTCGTCAGTAACATTTTTAAAGTTGGTAGGAAATGCCAAATGTTCTGCTACATCTTCATTTTCGTTACCTGCAGCTTTTACTAAAAGAACCCCTTTATCTTCAGCATATTTAAAAGCATCCCAAACTACATTTTTACCTGGAGAAACGGGTTTCCCAAAGCTCATGTTCAAAACTTTTGCTCCGTTATCTACTGCATATCTGATAGCGTTTGCAACATCTTTATCTCTTTCATCACCGTTTGGAACCGTTCTTACAGACATGATCTTAGCAACTTTTGAAGCTACCCCATACTGAATTTCTTTTCCTTGCGGAAGCCCTGCAATGATTCCGGCTACGTGAGTTCCATGTTCTGCATCCGGTCCTTCATAATGATTGTTACCATAGCTTTTTTCAGAATAGTCATCATAGTTATCTCCTACAATTTCTTTTCTGGTATCGTAAGAAAGATCATACTGTTTTGCTGCCGGAGCAAAATGGTCTATTGCCTCCTTCATTTCTTCCTTCATCTTTTTTTCAAATTCAGCGGAAGATTTCCCTTTGAATTCAGGACTTTGAGAAATCTGCCCCAGGAATTCCAATGCGATTGCATCTTTCTGGTCTGTAGGAGCTTTAATTGCGGAAAGTGTTTCAGCTGTCACAGGCTTACCTCCCAATAATTTTACCATATTAGGAATCAGCTCATTCAGCATAGAATAGGTTTTGAAATTCTGTACAGCCTCGATACTTTTTTTATTGAACATATCTTTGGCCTTCATATACATATCAAACTCTTCTTTCATCTGAGCCTGATTAGCTTTATTCTTAGTAGAATCACTTCCTTCAAAAACAGGTTTGTATTTGGCAACAACTCTTGTCACTTCCATGTTGTCAATATCAACATCACCGTTTTTACCTCCTATGAAGTTCCAGCCGTGTACATCATCAATATATCCGTTTCCGTCATCATCTTTACCATTTCCGGGAATTTCATTAGGGTTTGACCAAAGGTTCTTTACCAATCCGGGGTGGTCTACCTGTACTCCACTATCCAAAACTCCCACCACAACTGTTTTAGGCTTCAGCCCTTTAGATTCCAAGTATTTATAAGCATTTGCCGTATTTACCCCATATACTTTTGAAGTTGCAAAATCTTTATGATACCAAGTCATCAGATCTTTATCTTCATTTGGATCAATACTTTTAGCTTTAGATTCCTGTGCAAAAGAAAAACTAAAACCTGCTAAAAAAACTGCAGCTAATAATACCTTTTTCATATGTTGAAATTTATTTTTTAAAGAGATATACCAATCGCCAACTTTATCTGTTGTCTGTTGAAAATTTCATGGATAGCGATGGTATGCTAATATGATTGTTTTATATTTTTTATATACACTAATGACTCCGGTCCTTTATTGCAAATAAGATCCAGAACCGACAGGTCTTCCAAAAAGCCTAATTTATCAGAAAACGTCTGGTAATACTCTTCCATTTGAAACTCTGAAGGAAGCTTTGCCGAAAACTTTTCTCTGAAATTGATACTTTCAGGATTTTTGATATATTCTTCATTCAAAGAGTGTGCCTTTTCTGTTTTCAGTATCTGTTGGATGATCTCTATACCTTTAAGGTTAAAATCAAGAAGATACTTTTCCTGAAGATCAAATATTTTTCTGAACTTATCTTCATAGTATTCAAAATAAGGAGAACTCTGATATGCCGTTTTTATTGATTTCCAATGAAGGGCTCTCCAATCTTCACGATAAGAGATCTCAACATCTTTAAATTCTCTTTTTCCGTTATGATGGATAGGAATTATTAAGGACAACTTTCCGTTGGCTCCATAGATGTTTGCTCTGTTTCTATAAGTCTGTTTGGGAAAACTTTCAAACTGTTCCAATGTAATTTCATTCTCAGGATTTAATAATACTGAAAACCATGAAATTGGGGGCATATAAAATGCCGGTAATAAAATATTTTGCATAATAATATAATCTAGTTTCTAGGGTAAATTACTCGTCCTACAGCATCTTTCTCATCAATAAAGCCTAAATAACGGGAATCTAAACTTGCATTACGATTATCTCCTAAAAAGAATAATTTTCCACTTGGAACTTTTATTGGTCCAAAGTTATCTGCATTCCAATCTTTATGATAAATTTTGCGAATATCCTGATCTGTATTTGGATTTATAAACCTTTCATGAAAGAAATTATTATTAAGTTCTTTATCACTTAACTGAGTAATGAAGTAATTATCATCAATCTGAAAGATTTCACTTTCTTCAGTTCCTTTAAATAGGAGGTCATTTGCATAGCCTCTGTCTATTTTATAAGAATGCTTCACATTAAACTTACCTATCAATGTATTATTAACGTATAATTCTCCATTCTTAATTAAAATCTCATCATTTTCCGTTCCTATTAATCTTTGCACATAGACACCTTGAGGGTAATCTAAATTATTCTGATTGTATGCAATCATTTTAAACTTGACATAAGGAAGGATGTTAGTCATCACAATAAATGACTTTTTTTTGATGGTAGGTTCATTGCCTGCCGTTGGTACAAAAGCATATTGCAAAACCCCGGAGAGTTTTGCAATAAAAAAAAGAGTTACAATAAAGCTACCTATTAAAAGGACTCTATTAAATATTTTACTTTTAAACACTATTCTTCAGTTTTTTTCTTTCTGAATAATTTCACGAAATATTCCCATCCGAAGAACAAGATCAGGATCATCGCTGCAATCCACCAGTAAGAGGTTTTATTAGCTTCTCCTGTATTGGTTGCTTTAAACATTCTTTCCCAGCGGATTTTGAATGGTGCCTGATAAGTAGAACTGCTGTCTGCAAAAGCACCCTGAAGGCTCATCCATGTAAACATCGGCTTTCCTACAATATTTTCTTCCGGAACGAAACCAAAGAATCTTGCATCTAACGAAGCATCTCTGTTGTCTCCTACCATCATATAATAATCCTGCTGAATGGTATATTGGCTCGCTTCTTTTCCGTTGATAAAGATCTTCCCGTTCTTTTTCTCTAAGCTATTGTGTTCATATTCAGAAATGATCCACTGATAGGTTGGAAGTGTTTCCTGGTTGATGGCTACAACGTCTCCTTTTTTAGGAATTCTAAGCGGTCCGTACCAATCCTGATTCCAAGGTTTATTAATCGGGAAGATAGATTGTGTAGTATCAATCTTTGTTTTGGCTTCATCTCTGTAATATACTGCAGCTTCTCCTTTTGTCGAAACTTCTTCTTTCATATCAAGAACATGAGGAAGTTCTTTAATTTCTTTGGCAGTTTTATCCGTTAACCCCTGAAAACCATAAATAAACCCTCCGTTGTCCTGTTGAAACTCCTGAACCGGTAAAAATCCATAAGCTTTATATAAAGTTGGGATATCTAATTGAGCATCTGTGGTTACAATGTATCTGTGCTGCACTTCCTGATCTCCTAAAACTACTTCCGGCTTTCCGTTAACGAAAAGTCTTCCGGCTCTCATTTCAAAAGTATCTCCTGCTGTGGCAACACATCTTTTTACATAAGGATCTTTTCTATCGATCGCTGTATGTACAGAATCCTGAGGATAGTTGAAAACAACCACATCATTTTTCTGTGGCTTGTTGAATTGTAAAATTCTTGTGTAGGGAAGCTTTACTGCGTCTACGTAAGATTTCGGATCATCTTTCGGGTTGCCTTTCTGTCCTGTATCCATAATTGTCCCCTGAAGGAAAGGTATTGCTACCGGACGCATCGGAAGTCTGTAACCATAGCTCCATTTGTTTACAAAAAGGAAGTCACCCACCAATAATGTTCTTTCCATAGATCCCGTAGGAATACCAAAAGGCTGTGTTACAAAAACGTGGATAATGGTTGCAAAAACTACTGCGAAGGTAATTGAACCTACAAATGTATCTTTCTTTTTATCATTCTTTTCTTCGTCTGTAAGAAACAGGTCGTTTGCATTTTCATCTTCTAACTCTACATCCTTAGAATAGTTGATTACTGCCATATAAATAAACGGCAGAATCACGGTAAGAATCTGATCTTTGAAAAGGGTTTTCCCAAACTTTTTCACTAAGTAAAGGTGAAAAACAGACATCATGATTGGCCCTACAATCGGAAGATAGGACAGAATCGCCCACCATTTCGGATGTTTTGTTTCTTTCAGAATAATGAAATAGTTATAAAAAGGGATAAAAGCAAATAAAGGGCTATAGCCCATTTTCTTGAACAGTTTCCAAGATGAAATGCCCATCAATACGGATAGTATGAGGACATATACTGTATAAGTTAAAAAATAATTCATAAATTTTTTGTGCCTATTCTTATGATAAAAATGATGAGCAATAAATGATAAAAGCAGTCCGCTGTTTACAATTCACTATTCATCATTTTTTGTTTATTGGTCTGCAATTTACAGAATTTGTTACAAATTAAAGCCCCAAAACATCTTTCATTGCGAAGTTTCCTTTTTTATCTTTAATCCATTCGGCAGCTACCACAGCTCCAAGGGCAAAACCGTTTCTGTTGAATGCAGTGTGCTTGATCTCAATTTCGTCTACTTCACTTCTGTAATATACGCTGTGAGTTCCCGGAACTTCATCTTCTCGTACTGCAAAAATACCCAGCTGTTTCCCTTCTGTTTCTTCCAGCTTCCAGGCGTCAAATTTCGGATTATTTTGGATGATTCCTTCTGCAATGGAAATAGCAGTTCCACTTGGAGCATCTTTTTTGTGGATGTGGTGAATTTCTTCCAGCTGGCAAGAATATTCATCTACATTTTTCATCAGATCTGCAAGTTTTTCATTTAGAGCAAAAAATAAATTTACTCCTAAACTAAAGTTGGAACCATATAAGAATGCTGTACCGTTTTCGACAGCCAGTTTTTCTATTTCTTCCTTTTGATCCAGCCAGCCTGTAGTTCCACAGATTACCGGAATTTTATTTTCAAGACAAGCTTTGATGTTTTCAAATGCCACTTCCGGCAATGAGAATTCAATCACAACATCCGGATTATTAAGATTCTCAGCAGTTGGAGTTTCCTTAAGGCGGGCAACTACTTCATGACCTCTTTTCTGCGCGATCTCATCTATGATCTTACCCATTTTACCGTAACCAACTAATGCTATTTTCATATAATCTTTTTTATTTTTAAATACTGCTTTCAACCGGAGTCTTCTGCAGATATGTTGTCTTCTAAAATCTATAACTTAAACTGAACCCTGTTTTCGGAGCGCTGTATCCATACTGATCCTGAATAACTGATGGTTTAAAAACCAAATCCGGGTCATGACGGCTTTCATAAAGGTGCGCATCTACTACAGCATCTACAATATTCAGAATATAAATAAGTCCTGTAATGGCAATGGCGTAGTCTCTTTGCCTCTTTGCTCTGTCCTGAGCGTTCCCCAATGCTCTTTTATCTAAAAACGGGTGGCTGTCCACAAATTCGTTAGGAGTACCATTAAGTTTAGCGATGTAGTATTCGCGGTATTTTTTGTATTGGTTATCATTCCATACAGCAATACCTACTCCGGCTCCTACCGCACCCCAAACAATGGGAATCTTCCAGTATTTTTTGTTATAAAACTGTCCCAATCCCGGTAAAACAGCAGAATACAATCCTGCTCTGGTAGGGTTCAGCTTTATGGTTTTTACTGTGGGACCATTAGCTTTTTCAAGATCTTCAATGATCTTTGCTTCTGTTTTGCCAGGTTTTACCACACGGGATTCCTCTTTCGGAGGAGTCTGCATCCGAATGGTATCAATAGGTTTCACTTGTGAATAGGCCAATGCAGCAATACACAAGAAAAATGTGAAAAATATTTTCTTCATTATTTAATATGGGATAAAATATATTCCAGCTCTTCTTCATTTTTGAAGTCCAGGACAATTTTACCTTTTTTACCATTTCCAGAAGATTTGATCTCTACTTTTACCTCCAAGATATCAGCGATTGTCTTCTGGGCTTTTTTATAGTTATGGGAAAGCTCCACTTTTGCTTTTTTTGCAGCAGGAGACTTTGGATTCTTCAATGCAGCAGCTGCCTGCTCTGCCTGACGAACGTTTAATTTCTCTTTGATGATAAGCTCGAACAACACCTGCTGATCTTCTTCACTTTCAAGACTGATGATTGCTCTTCCGTGTCCTGCAGAAATCTCACCGCTTCTGATGGCATTCTGAATATCCGGGTTTAGTCTTAATAGTCTGATAGAATTGGTAATGGTACTTCTATCCTTTCCTATTCTCTGGCTCAGATTTTCCTGCGTAAGACCTATTTCCTCTAAAAGCCTATGATAAGTAAGTGCAATTTCGATGGCATCAAGATCTTCTCTCTGAATATTTTCAACAAGAGCCATCTCAAGAAGTTCCTGATCATTCACTAAACGGATATAGGCAGGAATAGTCGTTAATCCTGCAATTTTGGTTGCTCTGTAACGTCTTTCCCCGGAAATGATCTCAAACTTTTCACCGTCTTTTCTCAGGGTAATCGGTTGGATTACTCCCAGGTTTTCAATTGACTGTGCAAGTTCGTTTAATGCTTTTTCATCAAAATAAGTTCTCGGCTGCGTCGGGTTCGGATAGATATCTTCAAGTGCAACTTCTACAATATTTCCAACAAACTTATCTGCTCCTTCATCAGTAGCTGAATTGACAGTTGCTTTAGATTCTGCGCTTAAAATGGCGCCCAATCCGCGTCCCATAGCTCTTTTTTTGTCCTTCATAGATATAATTGATAAATGATATTTGATAAGTGGTGGCTAGCATCCACCTATTGGCCATTTATTATTAATTTAATTCTTTATTAAGTTTTCGTTCCTCAAAAGAACTTCTTCAGCTAACTGAATATACTGAACAGCTCCTTTACTTTCTGCATCATAATTCAGAATACTTTCTCCAAAACTTGGTGCTTCACTCAGCCTTACGTTTCTGCTGATAATGGTTTCAAAAACCATTTCCGGAAAGTGAAGATTCACTTCTTCCACTACCTGATTGGATAGCCTCAACCGGCTGTCATACATCGTAAGAAGAAGACCTTCAATTCCAAGATCTTTATTGTGGATCTTCTGAACATTTTTAACGGTATTCAAAAGTTTCCCAAGTCCTTCTAATGCAAAATACTCACACTGGATCGGAATAATTACAGAGTCTGCTGCTGTAAGAGCATTAACTGTAATAAGGCCTAAACTCGGCGCACAGTCGATAATGATATAGTCATAATCGTCTCTTACACTGGCCAGCGCTTTTCTCAGCATATACTCACGGTCCTCCTTGTCTACCAATTCAATTTCCGCAGCTACCAGGTCGATATGCGACGGAATAATATCCAGGTTCGGAGTCGCAGTTCTTTTGATGCAAACCCTTGTTTCTGCACTATGCTCCAAAAGATTATATGTAGAATACTGAACATCTTCAACACCCAGGCCGGATGTAGCATTCGCCTGAGGATCAGCATCAATGATTAATATTCTTTTTTCCAATACTCCTAATGCTGCCGCCAAGTTTACAGCGGTGGTAGTTTTACCAACGCCTCCTTTTTGATTAGCAATACCTATGATTTTTGCCATTATTAGAACTTTAAGTTTCAAAAATACACTTTTTTCTTTGCTCTCGGTGAGTGGGGAAAATCAAAATTGAGTTAAAATATTGTTAATAAGCAATTTATCGATAAAAAAAATTATCCACAAAAAAAAATCTTTGTGGATAACTATTTAAAATGTGTTTTTTCGTATTAATTATCAAACTTCATTGAAATAGGAAATTTGAAATAACTTCTTACGAATTCTCCTTTTTTGTTTTTGGCTGGAATCCATTTTCCTTTGCTTGAGATGTTTTTAATTGTTCTCATGGCCTCACTGTTAAAGTCGGCATTGGTTCCATTAGCTTTTACCCCTGAGATGGTTCCGTCCATTTCTACAATAAAGGTAACTGTCGTTTTTACAACATCTTCTGATTCAAATCCTGAACCATCGAAGTTGTTCATTACTTTATTTCTGAAGGAGTCTATTCCTCCTGTAAAACTAGCTTCTACACTTAATTCCGTTTCAATCTTTTTAGGATCTGCTTTTTCAACTACCGGATCTGCTTTTACTGCAGGTGGACCATCGCCCCCAATCACACGAGGTACAATCGGAATATAGGTTGTATTTAGAGTTTCTTTACCTTCCGATGTTTGTGTGCTTGCTACTGCATTCGTTTTATCCTCAACTTCTTTTTCATTGGTGACAATCGCTTTAGGCTCTGGTATTCTGTCATCATATGTCTTTACAGCAGGTGCCGGTGGAGTTGGCTTTACAATTTGTACTGGCTGATCTTTCGGCTTTTCCACATCTTGAATCTCAATTACATGCGGAAGATTATATACAGTTCCTGTAGGGGCTTCTACAGGTTTGAATGCAGAAATCACAAACGGTGTAATGGATACTGCAGCCATTAAACTTGCTCCGATAAAAAGCGCTTTGGTTAATATTCTATCTGATTCGTTTCTTAATGCATAGGCACCATATTCTTTATTGCGGTGCTCAAAGAGAACCTCGTTAAAACGAAATTCCTGGTTTTGATTATGTTGTTTCATCACTACTACTTTTTTAAACTGTTAAAAATTTTGATTATTAGTTTTGTTAGCTCTTATCGATAAGCAATGTTGTAATATCAAAACATCTGCCAAAATTTTAGCAAAACAACATAATATTAGAAAATTTTATGATAATGCTTAAAATTTAACATTTGTAAATAGAAAATGTACACAGATAAACAAACCTATTTTTGATGAAAATAAATAAGAGTAAAACACACAAATAACAGAAAACTAGCTTGGTATAAGCATAAGGAGAAGAGTAAGCGGTATTAATAATCCCAGCGTATTAATAATAATGAGAATAATAGAACTGATCTTTGTTTTTGAATAACTTTTAGCCGCAAAATAAATAGCACCTATGCTAAAAACCAAACTGCAGACAATAAAAAGTATCAATAAAAAATCTGAACTTACGTTGAATGGCAGCCATAAATACACAATAAATAAAACAGCATAGGCAATGGTAAGATATAAGCTGATCACAATATTGTCCAGAAAACGCTGGGGTATTTTATTTTCTTCCATAATTTTTCTTATTTACACTTTTGCTTTAATACAAAAGTATACAAAAATTCAAGACTGGAATTAAGCATCTTTGTCAAGGTTTAAAACCTTGACAAAGATGTGATAAACTGGTAAAAGAAATTTTTAAACAAAAAAAGAGACTACCCAATGATAGTCTCTTTTTTATTTTATGTCTAAGAATATTAGAATAATTCTTTTCTGATAATGTTCTGACTTCTTTCAGGACCTACAGAAACCAAGTATACATTGATTCCTAAATATTTCTCAATAAACTCGATGTATTTCTGAGCGTTATCAGGAAGCTCATCATAGCTTCTTGCTTTTGTAATATCTTCGCTCCAACCTGGCAAATCATGATAGATTGGCTCATAGTTGTATAATTTCTCTGTAGATGAAGTGAAATAATCAATAACTTTTCCATCTTCAGTTTTGTAATGAGTAACGATTTTAAGGTTTTCAATTCCTGTAAGAACGTCAAGCTTCGTAATCACAAGGTTGTTGATTCCGTTGATCATACAAGCATGCTTCAAAGAAACAAGGTCTAACCAGCCTGTTCTTCTTGGTCTTCCTGTAGTAGCTCCGAATTCACCACCGATCTGTCTGATTTTTTCACCCAGTTCGTTATCCAGTTCGGAAGGGAAAGGTCCGTTTCCTACTCTTGTACAGTAAGCTTTTGCTACTCCGATAAGGTTCTGAAGTGAAGTTGGCGGAACACCAGCACCTGTACAAACTCCTCCTGTAGACGGAGAAGAAGAAGTTACATATGGATATGTACCAAAGTCGATATCAAGCATTAACGCCTGAGCTCCTTCAAACAATACATTTTTACCGTCTCTGATCGCTTCGTTCAATTCTAATTCAGTATCAACGATTCTGTCCTGAAGCTGCTTTCCGATTTCCAAATATTCGTTGTAGATTTCTTCAACGTCTAAAGTTGGTTTTCCGTAATATTTTTCAAAAAGAGAGTTCTTAACTTTTAAGTTTTTCTCAATTTTATCTCTTAAAATTTCAGGATTTAAAAGGTCTACCATTCTAATCCCGACTCTTGCAATTTTATCTTCATAGCAAGGTCCGATTCCTTTTTTGGTAGTTCCGATCTGAGTTCCTCCGTGTTCCTCTTCACGGTAAGTATCCAAAAGGATGTGGTAAGGCATGATTACATGCGCTCTTCTGCTGATAAAGATATGATCTGATCTCAAGCCTTTGCTCTCAATCTGACCAACTTCTTTAATGAAAGACTTAGGGTTTACCACTACTCCGTTCGCAATGATACATTTCCCTTTGCATTGAAGAACTCCTGAAGGAAGAAGGTGTAGAACGAATTTTTCATCACCCACATAAACCGTGTGACCAGCGTTGTCTCCACCCTGGAAACGTACTACATAGTCCGATTTTGCTGATAAAACATCCGTGATTTTTCCTTTGCCTTCATCTCCGTACTGAAGACCTACAACTACATAAGTTGACATATTTTACTTTTGTTTTTAGATTCGTGCAAAATTACTTTTAAAAAATTGGGTGAGCAAATTTGTGGTGGATTTTATTTTTAGTTGGGGTGGAAATCATATAGTTGAAATAATCTTGATGAGTATATAATTTAATTATAATAATTATTTTTTTCATTAATATTTGTTATTTTTATATTTGATTCTCCTCATAAATAATTTTAAATTAAAAATTCCTAACTCTCATGTATGAAATTCATAAAGATATTCCAGACTATTCAGCTAAGAACAATAAAAGTTCCGTTATGCTAAATCCTAATAAAACTATATATCCATATTCCATCACTTACCCTATAGAATGGAAAGGATTTGTGGCAGGAGTTCCAGTAACAATCATTCAAAAAGGTGAAAGTTCGTCTTTTATTGACGATTATGATTTTGGAAACCTACCTCCATTAATATCAAATTTAAAGCATAGTGTTGTGGAAGTAATTGACAATTATTTAAAAAGAATGCTAGACTAATAAGAATTACTATTAATAAACAATTTTTAACAAAAAAATATATAAAGACTAAATATAAACACATGGAACATCAAACTCCAAGAGCCTTAGTCATTGAAAAAGGAGTAGAATTAGAAGCTGGAATATCATCATTATTAGGATTACTTCTTGATATTGATATTGACAATTCACTTTCACTTGGCTCTAAAAACACCTCATTAAGCCTAAACTCTAAAGTAAATTTACTGAGTGATTTAAAATTTATTCCCAAAGAAATAATTTGGCAATTTCAAACATTTACAGAAATAAGGAATAAATTCGCCCATTTACACACTGTGAATTCCTTTGAAAAATGTTTTGAAATATTAAAAGATAAAAGGAAAAAATTTTTAGAAACATTTGGGGATAAAATTGAAGAACAAGAAAATGAAGAAATAAAACTTTCAATTTGCTTTTCTATTCTTTGTTTAAGTCTAGGTACTTGGCTACAAATGATTCTTAGTAAAATGTCATTTAATAAATCTCAAGATTTGAAAAAAACCTATGCAATAGAATCAATGAGAAACTTTTTCATGATTCCTGAAGATAAAAAAGAAGTATTGAAGGAACATTTAAAATTTGTGGATAAATTAATAAATGATATCGAAATTGACCAAGATTTCGTCGATACTGTGAAAATCATTAAGGAAACAAATTTTCAAGATTCAACGGAAAAATAAAAAAGAGAAACTATCTTAACATTAACTCAATCTCTCACTAAAAAATAACCAACAAAAATCTCATAGTAATATTTAATAGGGTTTACAAAGTTTATTTTTTGTTGGTTTATCAAGAATAATTATATTGGAAGCTTTATTATTCTCTATATTTGATAAGCACCTAAACAAATTTCCATGCCAGTATTCCAGATATCATCATACCTCCCATCAAAAATAAACAACGAGTCCCAGCTTTTCCACACTCTGTTTTCCCCGGAAACAACAAAAGCCACCCTTCTCATTGTTCACGGCATGCAGGAACACAGTGGAAGATATGCTGAAATTGCAGAATATTTTGCGGCTCATGACATTGCTGTATTAACGTATGATCATCTGGGACATGGAAAATCTGTAAAAGAGAAAAAGGATATTGGTTTCTTTCAGCTTGAAAAACCGGATGAAAGACTTGTTGCAGACGCAGAAATGATGGCGGATCATCTTGCTGAGCCGTTTCCAGATGTTCCTCATTTTATTTTGGGACATTCTATGGGATCTTTTATTACCCGCTGTCTTCTTCAGAAGGCAAGCAATAAATTTTCAGGAGCTATCATTACAGGAACCGGCGGACCTTTACCGGGAATAGATGTATTAAGAGGTTATTTATCATTAGCTACAGCCATTGCGCCTCGTCACCGTACTTTCTTGAATTCTGTTTTTACCAGTGTCAATAACAAGCATTTTAAAAAGGATAAAGATTTCAGTGATACCTGCTGGCTGAGTGTAAATCAAAAAAACCGAAAAGCTTTTGAACAGGATGAACTTTGCGGAATTCCGTTCACTCATAATGCTTTTTATACTTTATTTACCATTTATAAAAAAGCTACAGCAAGGAATTGGGCTTCTTCTATTTCAAAGTCATTTCCTTTTTTATTTGTAAGCGGGCAGAATGATCCGATTGGTAATTTTGGAAAAGGTGTGATGCATACTGTAAACAACTTAAAAACTGACGGCTTCCAGCATGTAGACGTAAAAATCTATCCGGATATGCGTCATGAGATTCTGAATGAGGAAATACGGGAAGAAGTGTTGAAGGAAATCTCTAATTGGATTTCAAAATATTAAAATATCTCGCAGATTATAGAGATTTCGCAGATTTAATGAATAAGAAATTATGAGAATACATATTTTCGGAGCTTCAGGTTCCGGGGTTACCACTTTAGGAAAGGCTTTGTCTGATAAACTCAATCTTGAATATTTTGACAGTGATGATTTTTTCTGGCTAAAAACTCAAAATCCTTTTACAGAAAGACAAAATCCTGAAATGAGAAATTCAATTGTTTCGGACAAACTTCACACGGCTGAAAACTGGATTTTTGGAGGCTCAATCATTCATTGGGGTGAAAATATATTTCCGGCATTTGATCTGATTATTTTCCTTTATCTTCCTCCAGATGTACGACTGGAAAGACTCAGAAAAAGAGAGATCGAAAGATATGGTGATGAAATTATTACCAATCCTGAAAGAGCAAAAAAATTTCATGAGTTTATGAACTGGGCTAAGGATTATGATCACAATACCGGCATCGCCAACAGAACTTTAAAAGCGCATCTTGAATGGCTGTCTGAAATGAATACTCCTTTGATTGAGCTTTCAGGTGATTATGATCTGCCTCAAAAGATGGATATCATTCTGGATAAAATAAAACAGGAAAACCTTCAGGCTAAATAGAGATTGTGTCGCTTTGCTGGCAATGACCGGAGTTCTCAAAAGGAATTGTTAATTTAGGGCACTGAAAAAAACAAAATCAATCACCATGACTATAGAAGAACTTATAAAAGACAAGACTGTAAAATCAAAAGAAAAAGTTGACATCATCAGCAAATGGATTATCGACACCTCTTTACCTGCCGATGAGCTGATTGCTTTCGCTGAAAAGTCAAAAGATCCTGTAAAAGCAACCTGCATTGAAGCGATAGAATATGCTACAAAACAAAATCCCAGCCTTGCGGATGAAACCGTGTTTTCATTTGTCACCCAAACGCTTACCGAAAAAGCACCGAGAATAAAATGGGAAAGCGCCAAAGTGATAGGCAATACAGCACATTTATTCCCAGAAAATCTGGATCAGGCCATTAGCAACCTTTTGGGTAATACAGAACATGAAGGAACTGTGGTACGCTGGAGTGCTGCATTTGCATTAGGGGAGATTTTGAAACTGAAAACCCCACACAATTCTACCCTGCTTCCTGCCCTTGAAGGTATTAGTGAGAAGGAAGAGAAAAACAGCATCAAAAAGATTTATCTGGACGCAATTAAGAAAACAAAGAAATAGTTTTTAAAATGTATAGAAAATAAAAACCTGGAAATTGATTTCCAGGTTTTATTATAATAGGTTTGGGCTAAAGCCAATGGAATTTTATTGATTTTGAAAGACGGGCTAAAGCCCGCCCTTATTGAATATTTCCTACATTATTCATTCGCAGAAAATAAATAATTAGCATTTCGTGGAAACCACATAATATTTAGATTCCTACGTAATGACAAAGTCTGAATATAGCTCTTAATCCAACAAAACCTCACTATCCACCCCAATCTCTTCCAGAAAAACTTCGTCATGTGAAATAACTAACAAAGTTCCATGATAATCTTTAACGGAATTGGTAAGAATTTTCACATTCTGAAGATCGAGATTATTGGTGGGTTCATCAAGGATGATCATATCCGGAGTATTGTTACTGATGGAAAGTCCGCATAGAAGTAACCGTAAACGCTCACCTCCGCTCAGTACACCACATTTTTTGTCCCAGGTATTTTTACCGAATAAAAATCTGGACAGCAATGTTTTCACTTCAGATTCCTGTAATGCACTGTCATTAAAAGTCTGTACAAAATCATAAAGCGAAGAATCATTATCAATCAGTGAATATTCCTGATCAATATAGATGCTGTTAAACTCAGCCCTGTCTATTTTCCCTTCGGAAGGTTCAATATTTCCCAGCAGAAGTTTTATCAACGTCGTTTTCCCTGATCCGTTTGAACCCTTAACTGAGATTCTATCTCCACTCCGCACCTCAAGACTGACATTTTCCTTCCATAGTTTTTCCATTCCATAATTGAAGTTGATATTTTCAGCGTCAACAAGAATCTTTCCCGAATGCAGATTGGAATCATTAAAGTTCACTTTCATCTGTTCAGCATTCTTTAAAGAGGAACGAAGATCTCTCAAGTCACCCGAAATCCCACTTATTTTCTCAGCGTGTACACTTTTCAGCTTTGAGGTGTTTTTCTCAGCATTATTCCGGAGCGTATTCATCATAATTCTCGCTACTCCGGATTTTTCCTGCTTTCCTTTACCTCTTGCATCCAACTTTTGTTTTCGCTCCAGTGTTTCCCGTTCTTTTTCTTTTGCTTTTTTCAATGCCTTCTCTTTTGTATGGATATCATTATGCAAAGCTTCCTTCTCCACTTCTTTTTGTTCTGCATAAAAATCATAGTTTCCACCATATGTGGTAATTCCCTGATTACTTAATTCGAATATGATATCAACAAGATTAAGCAGATTTCGGTCGTGGCTTACAATAACTACTGATGCATTTGTTTTATCAATAAGGTCATACAGTAACTTTCTTCCCTCAATATCCAGATGATTGGTTGGTTCATCCAATATGATAATATCAGGTGGATTGATCTGAATTCCGGCAAGAAAAACTTTCGTCTTCTGGCCGCCACTCAGGCTTTCCAGCTTTTGAGTTAGTTCAAAGTTTTCAAGTCCCCAATATTCTAATGCCTGCTGGCAGCGCTCTTCAATATCCCAGTCGTCATTCAGAATTTCAAAATAAATTTCATCCACTTCTCCATTAGTGATTTTTTGGAGAGCATTCAGTTTCTGATCTATTTTCAGACATTCAGCAATGGTAAGATGATTGAAGTTCCCAAACATTTGAGGAACATAAAAGATATGACCTGGAATAGTACTATTTCCGCTTAAAGGCTGTATTTCGCCCGCAATAATTTTCAGCAGGGTTGATTTTCCCATGCCGTTACTGCCCACCAAAGCAGATTTGGTGTCAGATGGTATTGTTAAATTGGTATTATTAAATAGAAGATCTCCTCCCGGAAACCCAAAGGATATATTTTGCAGTAAAATCATGATTTCTTTCTTAAAAAATGGTTGAACACCAGTAACATCTTGGTTACTGTTTTTATGAATCTGAAAGAAATGATATCCTACATGTCTGTATTTTTGGGTTTTGAAAGAACAAAGATACTCATTTTCCTCAATATGTATTTTTCATAAATTATCAGGATATTTATCATCTCTTTTTTCTTCTGTATCTCAAACACCAAACATTTATTTACTTTCAAAGAACTCATTTTTTGAGGTTATACCATTCTATATCGTTCAATCACTTATACTTATTCTGATTTAAACAGACTTCATCATGATACTCCATTCCGTCACTCCTAAACCGTCAAACTTTCAAACTCATAAAAACAGGAAAGTATTTTAATCAAAAATCCGTAACTTTGCCTCCTACTAAAAATTTTATGGAAAGCATTAAAGTTCACGACAAAACTTTCGTTCCTTATTTAAAGGATGCCGAAATTCAGGAAATTGTAAAAGAGACAGCGTTAAGAATTTATGAAGATTATAAAGATGAAGTGCCTGTTTTCATTGGCGTTTTAAATGGGGTGGTGATGTTCTTCTCAGATCTTTTAAAATATTACCCAGGGGAATGTGAAATTGCCTTCATTCAAATGAGTTCTTATGTAGGAACTGAATCTACAGGGATTGTTTATCAGAAAATGGAACTTACCAAGGATGTGAGAGACCGTCACATCATTCTTGTAGAAGATATCGTAGATACAGGAAACACTGTTGAGAGTCTTTTCAAATATTTCAAAGAAACGCAACGTCCTAAATCTGTAAAACTGGCTAGTTTCCTACTGAAACCTGAGATCTACAAGAAAGATTTCAAGCTGGATTATATCGGAAAGGAAATTCCAAACAAATTTGTACTTGGATACGGACTTGATTATGATGAATTGGGAAGAAACCTACCTAATTTATATCAATTGGAAGACGGACAAATCAACCATTAATTATTGTCATTAGCTACTGGCTATTGGCTGTTAGCTTTAAAATTTAATCGAAATAAAAGTAAAATATTAACTTAAAAAAGCTAAAAGCCAACAGTGTATTGCTAACGGCTGAAAGCGTATCAACATTATGATAAACATTGTTCTGTTCGGCCCTCCAGGAAGTGGAAAAGGAACACAAGCTCAGAATCTAATCGAAAAATTTAATTTAAAACAGGTTTCAACAGGTGATCTTTTCAGATACAATATGAAAAATGACACTGAACTTGGAAAACTGGCTAAGTCATACATCGATAAGGGAGAATTGGTTCCGGATCAGGTAACAACAGATATGCTGATCGATGAGATCAAAAAACCTACTGATACCAATGGTTTTATTTTTGACGGATATCCAAGAACAACTGCTCAGACAGAAGCTTTGGAGACTATCGTTAAAGAAGTACTGAATGACGATATTGACATCTGTCTTTCATTGGTAGTAGAGGACAAAATTTTGGTTGAAAGACTTCTGAAAAGAGGTGAAACCAGCGGAAGATCAGACGACAGCAATGTAGAGATCATCGAAAACAGAATTAAAGAATATTATACTAAAACAGCAGAAGTTGCCGAGCTTTATAAGCAGCAGGGTAAATATGTAGAGGTAAACGGTGTTGGAGAAATTGATGAGATTTCCCAAAAACTTTTCGCTGAAGTAGAGAAAATTAAATAATCGGGATACGGGTGCGGGATAGGAAATTTCGTCCCGTAGCCTGTAACTCGCAACACAAACTATATGTCTAACTTTGTAGATTACGTAAAGATCCATTGTAAAAGCGGACACGGAGGTGCTGGTTCTGCCCACCTTCGCCGTGAAAAGTATATTCCTAAAGGTGGTCCTGACGGTGGCGACGGAGGTCGTGGCGGACACGTCATCATGAGAGGAAATGCTAATGAATGGACTTTGCTTCCACTCCGATACACCCGTCACATAAAAGCTGAACGAGGTGAAAACGGAGCGAAAAACCAGCTGACAGGAGCTGACGGTTCTGATATTTATATTGATGTTCCCATTGGGACTATCGCTAAAAATGAAGAAGGTGAAATTATCGGAGAGATTCTTGATGACAAGCAGGAAATCATTTTGATGCAGGGGGGAAAAGGAGGAAAAGGAAACGAACATTTCAAATCTTCTACCAATCAGACTCCAAGATATGCTCAACCCGGAATGGATGGTGAAGAAGGCTATGTTGTCTTTGAGCTTAAAATTTTGGCAGATGTAGGACTTGTTGGATTTCCAAACGCTGGAAAATCTACACTTTTAGCATCTGTTTCTGCAGCAAAACCAAAAATTGCCAATTACGCTTTTACAACCCTGACTCCTAACCTTGGAATTGTAGATTACAGAAATTACAAGTCTTTTGTAATGGCTGACATTCCCGGAATTATTGAAGGAGCAGCGGAAGGAAAAGGATTAGGACACAGATTCCTGAGACATATTGAAAGAAACTCTATCCTGTTATTTTTAATTCCTTCTGATTCTGAAGATCACTTCCAGGAATTTAAGATTCTTGAAAATGAGCTGAAGGAATATAATCCAGAACTTTTGGATAAGGATTTCATTATTTCTGTTTCAAAATCTGACCTTTTGGATGATGAACTGAAAAAAGAAATTGCAGCGGAATTCCCAGAAAACAAACAGCCTCTGTTCTTCTCAGGTGTTACCGGAGAAGGCCTTATGGAACTGAAAGATGCCATCTGGAAACAATTGCACGGATAGAAAAACATTGATTTATTAGTTTTATTTTAAATAGAACTGCATCATAAAAAACAGCCTCAGGAGAACCTGAGGCTGTTTTTATTTATAAAATTACAAATGAAAAAGAACTTTCTATTCCTGGCCACTCATCAACACTTTTATATTTAACATAAAAACAAAAGAAAATTTTATCTTTTGGAACAATTATTGGGAGACACTCTGAAATTGAAAAAACTATGAAATATTTACTGGGCCTTTGTGCATTTATATTCTTACTTTCCTGTACTTCTCAGAAAGTAAACTCCAAGTATTCTAAGATTGAATATGAAGCTACTCCCTGTTTTGGATTCTGCCCTGTTTTTAAAATGACAATCAGTCCGGATAGAACAGCCATTTTTGAGGCAGAACATTTTAATTTTAATAATAAGCCTTCAAAAGATGAGTTTTCCAAGCCGCGTGAAGGAACTTTTAAAGGAACCATTAAAGAAGAAGATTATAATAAATTAATCAGTTTGCTTGATGGCTTAAATGCAAAAGGTTTAAGTGATAAATACGGAGAGCATAATATTACTGACCTTCCAACCTCTTATTTAAGAATCAAATTCGCTGACGGAACTTCAAAAAACATTGAAGATTACGGAAAAAGCGGAAGTGAAAAGCTTTCAGAAGTCTATCAATTTTTTGAAAACTTAAGAAAGAATCAACAATGGAATAAAGTGAAATAGTTTCACTAAAAAAATATTTAAATTATCTTTGCAACAGTAATTCCTTCATTTGGAGGAATTATTTTTTATAAAAACTATTAACCATTTAAAATCAATATGAAGAAGAACATTTTTTTCATCGCAGTATTTGCTTTCTCAGCAATATTTAATGCACAAGAAAACACAAAAGATCCGGCATCTATGAGCTTTGGTGTAAAAGGAGGATATTCCTTATCCAATATGAAGTTTTTTGGAAATGGAATTGATTCAAAATCCTATTTTTACGCAGGTATCGTAGCAGAACAACCCTTATCTTCTAAATTTAGCTTGCAGGCTGAACTACTGTACACTCAATTGGGTGGTAAAGATGCTTATCCCTGGTACCAGTTGGTAGGCAGTGAGGTGGTAGACATGGGTGATATGCACTTTGATTACAAATTCAATCAGATACAGGTTCCTATTTCAGTTAAATATTATATTGTTCCGGACCTTTCTGCTTCTGTAGGGATGAACTTAGGATTTAACATATCATCCAAAGTAAAAATGAATACTGTTTTTGGAGAGACTGAAACCCACAATTACGAATCTTTAAAAACCTTGAATTTATTTCCGTTCCTGGGTGCAGAATATAAGATTAATCAAAAGTTTTTTGTTGACGCCAGATACAATTTTAATTTTATAGAAATAAATAAAAACAATTCAGTTCCTATTAAAATTGGATTTCTACAGGCTGGTGTAGGATATAGATTTAAATAAAAAATAAATTTCACATCAATAAAATGACTACTCAAATCCGGGTGGTCATTTTATTTTACATGCTTAGAAATGTCTTTACAAAGATGCAAAACGCTAAAATAATATCTTAATTTTTTTTAAACTACCTTTGCAGAATGTAATTCTTTCAGACTGAAGGAATTTTTATTTAAAATTTTAAAATAATTCATTTGAATTTTACAGACTTAAACTTAATAGAACCTATTGCAAAAGCAATTCAGGAGCAGGGATACACGACTCCTACTCCTATCCAGGAAAGATCAATTCCTGATATATTAGATGGCAGAGACTTTTTAGGCTGCGCGCAGACAGGAACTGGTAAAACAGCTGCTTTTTCTATTCCTATTCTACAGAATTTATCCAAAAATAAGATTCCCAATAAACATATAAAAGCATTAATCCTTACGCCAACCAGAGAACTGGCCATTCAGATTGAGGAAAACATTAATGCTTACGGTAAATATCTTCCATTAAAACAACTTGTTATTTTCGGAGGGGTAAAACAAGGAAACCAGGAAGCTGCTTTGAGAAAGGGAGTTGATATTCTGGTAGCAACACCTGGAAGACTTCTGGACTTTATTGCTCAGGGAATTATCAGCTTAAAAAACCTTGAGATCTTTGTTCTAGATGAAGCAGACAGAATGCTGGATATGGGTTTTGTACATGATGTAAAAAGAATCATTAAACTTTTACCTCAGAGAAGACAGACTTTATTTTTCTCAGCAACAATGCCGGGGGAAATTCAGAAGCTGGCTAATTCTATCCTTAATAATCCTGTAAAGGTAGAGGTTACTCCCGTTTCTTCTACAGCAGATACTATCAAACAATCCGTTTATTTTGTTGAAAAGGAAAATAAACTGAATTTACTAACTCACATTCTTGAAAATGATATTTCAGATTCAGTACTGGTATTTTCAAGAACGAAGCATGGTGCAGATAAGATCTCAAGAAAACTTCAGAAAGACAATATCTCTGCTGAAGCCATTCATGGCAATAAGTCTCAAAATGCGAGACAAAATGCTTTGAATAACTTTAAATCCGGGAAAACAAGAGTTCTTGTCGCTACGGATATTGCTGCAAGAGGAATTGATATTGACGAATTGAAATTTGTAATCAATTTTGAGCTTTCCGATGTTTCTGAAACGTATGTACACAGAATCGGAAGAACAGGAAGAGCAGGAGCTGAAGGTAATTCTATATCTTTTGTAGATGGTCTTGATCTTTTGAATCTAAAGAATACAGAAAAGTTAATCGGAAAGAAAATCCCGGTAATCAAGGACCATCCGTTCCATACCGATGATCTTGTTGCCCAGAAAAGGGATTCCAATAATAAACCTATGCATGCAGGTGGTGAGAAACCTAAAACAGGCAGTAATAATTCAAGGCCGAATAACAACCGCAAAAAGCCTTCTGCAGGAGCTTCAGTAGGGTTTAAAAAGCCTAAGAACAAGAATTTCACAAGAAAGAAATAAAAACAACCCCTTTTCAACATTGGAAAGGGGTTTTTATTTATCTTAAAATTACAGTTTCGCTACTTAAAAAGATTCTTTGCATTTTCTGTCGTGATGCGGTCTATCTCAGAAAAATCTTTCCCATAGATATCCACCAGCTTACCAGCTACAAGATCAAGATAGGAACTTTCATTTCTTTTTCCTCTGTGAGGAACCGGAGCCAGATAAGGAGAGTCTGTTTCCAGGACAATTTTATCCAGAGGAATTTCGCTCAGAAACTGGTCTATTTTTCCATTTTTAAAGGTCACTACTCCACCGATCCCTAAAATAAAATTAAGTTCAATAGCATGCTTTGCCTGTTCCAGATTTCCGGAAAAGCAATGGAAAATACCTCTCAGTTTCGGATGTTTTTTTCTTTCTAATACTTCAAATGTCTCATCAAAGCTTTCTCTTGTATGAATCACAATCGGAAGATCTTTTTCTATTGCCCAGTCAATCTGCTGTTCAAAGGCTTTCACCTGAATATCAAGTGTTGTTTTATCCCAATACAGGTCAATTCCGATCTCTCCAATTGCTGGAAAGTGTCTTTGATCAAGATAATTTTTTACAATTTCAAGTTCTTTTTCCCAAGATTCCGGTTTTACGTAACAAGGGTGTAATCCCATCATTGAAAAAATATGTTCCGGGTATTCTGTTTCCAGCTGCAGCATCTTCTCATGAGATTCAGCATCGATGGCAGGAAGATAGAATTCTGTAATTCCTTTATCTAAAGCTCTCTGAATAGCTTCTTTTCTGTCTTCATCAAATTCTTCTGCGTACAGATGTGTATGTGTATCAATCATTTTATTTAAAATTTCAATAGATCTTCGTAAGGATTTTCAAGTCCCAGCAATATTCCGAAAGCGGGTTCTGTCTTTATCCCCTGTTTTTTAAGTTCTATTATTTTTTGTTTAAATTTTTCTCCTTTTTCCTGTAATATTTTGTATTCGGCAACCATATGAAGGTATGCATTCTGCTGTGTTGTAGGCTTATTCTGTCCGAAAATCTCGATGGGGAAACCTTCAAGCATAAAGTTTAATGTAATACATTTCTCACCATTTACAATGGGATACTCCACTTCTGCATCGTGAGAAATAAGCTGACTAAATATTAAATCATCCAGAAAATCTTGTTCATATTTTAAATCCACTTCGAAAATAATATCCAGATCGCTTCCTTTGATGTCAATTTCTATAGGAACAGTTCCTGCTAAAATGGGAGAATAGTCTTTCATTTTCTCAAAAACGTGATACTTTGTCAGAATTTCGTAGGCTTTTTTCTGTCTTTCATTTCCGCTTTTCAGATAGTCAATTTTTGTAAAATCAAGCATTTAAAATATTTTATGTTTTACTTTTTTACGCTGGATTTCAATTCTTTGATCTAATTTATCCCTGAATTCTATAAACTTTGGATCTTTCTTATCACTCGTTTTGTGCTCCAGAGCCTTCATAATCTTGAAGTTTTCTTTAATAAAATTCTGGGTATCACCTGAAAAATAGGCATTTCCAAATTTTTCAAAAATATAATTAACCGCCTGTGTGCTGGGATGAATCATGTCTTCTTTATAAAAACGGTAATCCCGGAGGTCGTCCATCAAAATCTCATAGACTGGCAGGTAATGACAGTCTTCAAACATTGAAATAGACTCATGGATAGCTGTAATTAATTTAGATTTACTTAACTGGTTTTCTACCATTCCATCTTTAGTGTGTCTTACGGGTGAAACGGTAAAAAGGATTTGTACTCCTTCTTTACAAATATCTTTGAGATCAAGAATCGTCTGATAAATTGAGCTTGTCAGCTCCTGATGAGAAAGCAGCCTTTTTTCAAAAAACTTTTGTGGAATTTTGTGACAGTTGGCCACCAGTTTGTTCTTGGGAAGAAACTCATAGATAAATGAAGATCCATAAGTGATAATGATCCAGTCAGCTTCCTGAAGAAAGGCATTTCCGGCTTCAATAGCTCCATTTATTTTATCAAGGGTCTGATGAATATACCGGGTATCAAAACTGGTGTGATGATCCAGAGAAATATATTCTTCATTATAGGTAATCAGCTCTTCTTCTTCGTAAAACGCAGAATCATGTAATCTATTAATTGCGTTATTGATTGAAAAAGGGTTAAATATTGTCCCAAAGGGGTTGTTAAGGGTCTGAAGTTGTCCATCATGAAGTAAATCTGTCATTTCAGAGGCAAAACATGAACCTATTGAAAATATTTTATTTTCAACTTCAATCTTCTTATCTGAGGCAGGAATATCAACTTCTGTTCTGAATTTCATTTATAAGGGATTAGGATTTAGGTATTAGGGCTCAGGCTGTCTAATTCCTAAGCCCTAATTCCTATAACCTTATTTAACTTTCTCTTCTCAACAAATAATTTGCCAGTTCTATAAAAGGTTTTTTCTTTTCTTCAGGAACATCTATTTTCTGAAGATAACTTTGTCCGATTTCATTATGTTTTTCAATCAGACGTAAAGCTTTTTCGTCTACTTTTGTTCTTCTGAATATCTTTTCTACGCCATAAACTTTATCAACGTTTTCCGTCTTTTTAGAATACCAGTAATCCAGTTCTTTTCTTTCTTCATCGGTAGCATGTTCTCTTGCTAACAAATACAGAACGGTTTTCTTGTTTTCGTAAATATCTCCGGCATGTTTTTTCCCAAACTGTGCCTGATCTCCGAATACATCAAGATAATCATCCATAATCTGGAATGCGATTCCGATATGTTTTCCGAAATTGAAAATAGCTTTGGCATCTTTAAAATCTGCTCTTGCAATTAAAGCTCCAATTTCAAATGAAGAAGCACTCAAAACTCCTGTTTTATAAGTAATCATTCTGATGTAGTCATCAAAAGTAACGTCTTTCTGTGTTTCAAAGTTGATATCATACTGCTGCCCTTCACATAGCAGAAGCCCGGTGTGGGTAAATATTCTGATACATGCTTTAAAGATTTCAGGCTCAAGGTCCTCAAAAAATTTATAGGCTTTAAGCATCAGCCCGTCTCCGGAAAGAATTCCTACATTAAGACCATGTAAAGTATGAATGGTAGGCTTGTTTCTTCTTAAAGGAGCTTCATCCATAATGTCATCATGGATCAGCGTGAAATTATGGAAAAACTCGATAGCCAAAGCCGGCTTAATTGCCTGCTTAAGATCTCCGCCGAACATCTCACAAGCCATCAGCACCATAATAGGACGAAGACGCTTCCCGCCATGGGAAATAATATAATTCATCGGGTCATACAGCTCCGAAGGTTTATCTTTAAAAGTATATTTTGTGATGGCGTCCGCAACAATCTGCTGGTATCTGTCTAAAAATTCCATAAAATCTTTTAATTTGAACAAAAATACGATTTTTCGGGGCTTTATAAAACAAAAAACTTTGCCCAAACGGACAAAGTTTATATAATTGTATGATTTGTTTTTTAGAAAAGGAAGGTTACCACAAGATAGGTAATTCCTGCTACTATTGCAGAGATTGGAATGGTTAGAACCCAAGCCCAAAGTAAGCTTACCGTGATTCCCCATCTTACTGCTGAAATTCTTTTCGTTAATCCTACCCCGATGATAGAACCTGTAATCGTATGTGTAGTAGATACAGGAATCCCGAAGTGATCTGTAATAAATAAGGTAATAGCACCCGCAGTTTCTGCACTTACTCCTTCTAATGAAGTTACTTTCGTAATCTTCGTTCCCATTGTTTTGATGATCTTCCAACCCCCACTCATTGTCCCTAAAGCAATGGCAATAAATGATACTAAAGGTACCCAGATATAATGCTGTGCAAAATAATCAAAACGTCCCGCAGAAGGAATATTCAAATACTGTGCATCCTGAAGCATATTGACGTGATAATAAATTACCGCCGCTCCAATGATTCCCATTACTTTCTGAGCATCATTCAAACCATGTCCTAAGCTGAACAGAGCTGATGAAGCCAACTGTAATCTTTTGAAAGATTTGTCTGCTTTGTGTGGATTTGATTTTTTATAAAGGTGTACAATAATCAATGTGATAATGATGGAGATAATCATCCCTATGATTGGTGCCATGAAAATGAACAGGAAGATAGGAATAACTTTATCAAACTTTACCACACCCTGATGAGTTACCTGGCTGAAAGCTTCTTTAATAGTGCCCCAAATTCCAAGTTCCGGCTGTGCTGCTGCCACATCATGATAATCCATCATGAAAGCATGCATAAGAGCCGCTCCAAGGAAACCTCCGATCAGCGTATGTGATGATGACGAAGGAATTCCGAACCACCACGTAAGCAGGTTCCAGGCAATAGCTGCCACAAGACCGGAAAATATAACTTCTAAGGTGATAAAATTCTCGTTAACTGTTTTGGCAATTGTATTACCAATTTTGAATTCTCCAATAATATAAGCAGCAATAAAGAAGGCTGCAAAGTTCCAAAGCGCTGCCCAAAGTACAGCCTGGAATGGAGTTAAAACTTTTGTAGAAACAATAGTCGCAATTGAGTTGGCTGCATCATGAAAACCATTGATATAATCGAAGATCAGGGCCAACGCAATAATAACTACAAGTAAAATCGGAAATTCCATTTTTTGCTATGTATTAGGCGTATTTAATCATGATGTTCTCAATTGTATTGGCAACATCTTCTGCTTTATCCGTTACAATTTCAAGGTAGTTCAATACAGATGAAACTTTAATAATGTTGATTGCATCATTAGTTTCAAATAAGTCTACCATTGAATTGGAAAGCAAATCGTCAGCAATATTCTCAATAGAGTTCACCTTAATACAAGCTTCTTTCACCTGTTCCATGTTTTTGAACCCTTTAAGGTTTTTCATTGCATTCTGAATTTCAAGACATGCTTTATGGATCAATAAAGAGAAGTCTGAATAAGCCTTCATCTCAGGTGATTTGTAAAGGAAAATATATTTTGTGGAAGCGTAGATATAATCAGCGATATCATCCAATCCTGTTGCCAATGTGTGGATATCCTCACGGTCAAAAGGTGTAATGAAGTTTTTCCCTAATTCTACGAAAATTTCGTGAGTAAGTTCATCATTCTTGTGTTCGAAGTCACTCATTTTCTTCAGCATAGAATCATCATTAAGATCGAAATCCTTGATTCCTGTGTTGAAATCTTCTGACATTGCAACTAGATTTTCAGTTACCTTTTCGAAAAGTACAAAGAAGATTTTATCTTTTGGTTGAAAAGCGTGGAAAATATTACCAATTCCCATTTTTTAGTATTTATAATTCGTGTGCAAATTTCTTAAAAAAGGATTGCACGTGAAACTATATGACATTAAGTTTTGTTAACATTCGCTTAACCACTGATTATCAAATAAAAAAACCGGCTTTAAAGCCGGTTTTATATAGTAATTGATGAGATTTAGTTTGCAACTTCAGCTCTCATATCTTTTCCTTTGAACTTCATTGATTGAATATTGCTCAAGACATTGTCTTTAAACGATTTTTCAACCTCAAAGAAAGAGAATTTTTCCAGGATTTCAATATCCCCGATTTCAGCTCTTTTCTTGGATTTTCCATCAGCAGTAGCCTTATTGATAATATCCAGAACATCAAGCTTCTTCAAGTGGTCTTTTTTCCCAAGATTAAAGAAGAATCTTACCATACTCTCATCTCTTCTTCTTGGTTTTCCACCACGATCTCTGTCTCTTCCGCGATCTCTGTCTCTGCTGTCTCTGTTTTCTCTATCACGGCCTCTATCTCGGTCTCTATCACGTCCACGGTCTCTTCTTGAGTAATCATCATCTCTGCTGCTCAATTTCTGCTCAACAAGATCGTGTTTGTCTTTGTAATATAAAGCAAGATCCTTCAATTGGAATTGTAGCAGCTGGTGCACCAATTCTTCTTTTGTAAATTTGCTTAGATCCGGAATTAGGCTGTCATCAAATTCGAAAAGATCCTCGTGCTCCGTCAATAATTTTTCGAATACACCTCCTACCTGAGCTTTGATAATATCATCACCAGTAGGAATGAATTTTTCGTTGATTTCAATTTTTGTTGCAGATTTGATCTGTTTCAGTTTTCTGCTTTCTTCAGGCTTTATCAAAGCCATAGAAATACCGTCTTTTCCAGCTCTACCTGTTCTTCCGCTTCTGTGAACGAATACTTCAGGATCATCTGGTAAAGAGAAGTGAATAACGTGAGTAAGAGAGTTTACATCCAATCCTCTTGCTGCAACGTCCGTTGCCACAAGAATATCAATGTTTTTCAATCTGAATTTCTTCATTACCGTATCTCTCTGTGCCTGAGAAAGGTCACCATGAAGAGCATCTGCTGCATACCCGTTCTGCATCAGGAAATCTGCTACCTCCTGTGTTTCCATTCTCGTTCTACAGAAGATAATGGAGTACTGATTAGGGTTAGCATCGATCAATCTCTTCAACGCTTCTTTTTTCTGACGGTACCCTACTACATAGTATTCGTGAGTAATGTTCTTCTTCACTTCGTTGATAGAACCTACTGAAATACGGTGTGGTTTTGTAAGGTAATTTTTGGAAATTCTTTCTACCTCTTTATTCATCGTTGCCGAGAATAAGAAAGTTTGTTTAGTTTCCGGAGTTTCGCTTAGAATGGTTTCCAATTCGTCTTTGAATCCCATAGAAAGCATTTCATCGGCTTCATCTAATACCAACCAATGAATAGCAGAAAAGTCAAGTGCTTTTCTGTTGATAAGATCAATTACTCTTCCCGGAGTTCCCACAATAATCTGTGGTTTATCCTTCAAAGATCTCATCTGATCTACAATACTACTTCCACCATAAACTGCTGTAGTTTTGATGTCTTTCATGTACTTAGAGTAATTCTTTATGTCCTTCGAAATCTGAAGACATAATTCCCGTGTCGGACAAAGCACCAATAATTGGATTTTGCGACTCGTATCGTCAATCATATCCAAAATCGGAAGCGAAAACGCTGCTGTCTTGCCTGTCCCTGTTTGCGCAAGTGCGATCAAGTCGCGAATATCTGAAAGAATAAAAGGGATAGTCTGTTTTTGGATTTCTGTTGGGCTTTCGTAGCCCAGTTCGCCAATTGCCTTAAGGATATCAGGACTTAAATTGGTTTCCGTAAATAAATTCATTAACTATTTTAAAATTTTTGCAAAGATACAATAAATATTTGACTTGTTTTTGAATAAAGTTTTAAATATACAAACTTAAATTCAGAATCTTTTAATATATCTTTAATTTTTCGAAAATTAAATGTAAAAAAAACACCCTTAGGTTAAAAACTTGTTAAACATTATTTTTTTTTATTAAATTGGATTGATTTTTTCTGTGTTATTTATGAATTTTCAAAAATAAAACCATGGAACGTAAATTTTTCTTTTTGATATTCTTATGCATAGCCTTGGAAATATTTTCCCAAACGCCCAATTATCCGGCTGCCTGGACGCTGGAAAATTGTATTGAATACGCAAAGGAGAATAATATTTCTATTAATTCTCTAAGGCTTTCAAAAAATGCTGCACAACAGGATCTCCTTCAGGCAAAAGATGCAAAATACCCCAACTTAAGCGGAACTGTTTCACAAGGATTATTTGCCCTCAACGGAAGTGACGGACTTCATCTCACAGGTGCACAATCTCAAAATATCGGAGCCAACTCTTCTATGACCCTGTACCATGCCGATTACATAAAAAACAATGAAATATCTAAAAATATATTGGTACAAATGGCTGATCTTTCCGTACAGGAATCACAAAATAATATCACCCTGAATATTACTCAGGCATATCTGAATATTCTGATGAATCAGGAAAATATCATCTCTCTTGAAAATGTACTGAAAACAACCCAAACTCAATTAAAACAAGGAGATCAGCTCTATAAAGCAGGAAGTCTTTCAAAGTTAAATTATCTTCAGATCCAGTCACAGGTTGCCCAGGATCAATACAACCTCACGTCTGCTCAAAATAATCTGCGGACCAACACGGTTAATTTAAAACAAATTCTTCAGCTTCCTTCTCATTACGATTTTCAGATTGTAAAACCCGACAGCATTATTGTAGAGGATCAGTTGAAACCATTAGAGGATATTCAAAATATAGCACAAAACCAACGCCCCGAAGTAAAATATAGTGAACTGAACGTAGAAAATTCCAATACGAACCTTAAAATAGCTAAAGCATCTGTTCAACCCACACTGAGCCTGGTAGGAAATATCTCTACCAATTACTCAAACGGTAATGGAAATTACTTTAATCAACTCGGAAACAATTTTTATATGCCTATCGGATTAAGTCTGGGAATTCCGATTTACAATAACAGAATCTATAAAACACAGATTGAGAAATCAAAAATCGCCATTGAACAAGCCAATCTTGATTTACAAAATACCAAAACCATTCTCAATCAACAGGTGGAACAGTCGTACATCAACCTTCAGAATGCTTTATCCCAATATGATTCGGCTTTAAAACAGATGGATATCAGCAAACAGAGCTATGATATTGTAAATGCCCAAATGAAACTTGGCAGTATTGATTATGTGCAGCTTCAGCAACAGAGACTGCTTTATATACAATCTGTTCAGAATTATCTGCAGGCCAAATACACTGCAGTTCTCAATAAACAGATCTACGAATTTTACGCAGGTAACCCTATAAATTTAAAGTAAGCTATGAAAACAAAGAATAAAAAATGGTTGTACTGGGTTGTGGGCAGCATCATTGCTATAGGTGCAGTCTGGTTTTTCTTCATCAGAGAGAAAGAAATAAAAATACAGCTGGAAACTGTAAAACCTGAAATGGGAGAGATTTCAAACTCTATTACCGCTACGGGAACTATTCAACCTGTGGATACTGTTGCTGTAGGTACTCAGGTGTCCGGAATCATTAAAAATATTTACGTTGACTTTAATTCTACAGTGAAAAAAGGGCAGCTTCTGGCAACTTTAGATCCGGATCTGCTTCAGTTTCAGTCACAGCAGATCAAGGCCAATCTTCAAAATGCAAAAAGTAATCTTGCTTATAACGAAATCAATATCAGCAGACAGTCACAATTATACAAAGTTGGAGCTATCAGCAAAGCGGATTATGATAATGCCACCAATCAATACAATGCTGCAAAAGCACAGGTAGGTTCTGTAACCGCCCAGCTTTCTACGGCCAACAAAAACCTGTCTCTTACGAATATATATTCTCCAATAGATGGAACCATTCTTAACAGGAACGTAAGTGAGGGGCAAACCGTAGCTTCAAGTTTCAGTACTCCCACCCTTTTCAGTATTGCTAAGGATCTTACTAAAATGAGGGTGCGTGCTTCTGTGGATGAGGCTGATATTGGAAATGTAAAAGTAGGCCAGAAAGCAACGTTTACAGTGGATGCTTTTCCAGATGAGACATTTGACGGTCAGGTCTCCGAAGTCCGCCTCCATCCTACCGTTTCATCAAATGTGGTCAATTATACTACCATCATCAACGCAGATAATTCAGGTTTAAAACTGAAGCCGGGTATGACGGCAAATATTACAATTTACACACAGGTTGTTGAGAATGTTATGAAAATTCCGGCAGCGGCAACCAGCTTCAGACCAGATAGTTTGGTTATCAAAAAATATAAAATAAATTCTCCATTTGCTAACGGTAAAAAACATGAAAAAGGCCAATGGAAACAACAGAACAAAGGAGCTGAAAAGAAAAATGAAGCCGCCGTCTGGATCATTGAAAAGGACAGCACCATTTCCCGTAAAAAGATAAAAACCGGAATGGATAATGACACTGAAATACAGGTTGTCTCAGGATTAAATAAAAATGAAAATATCATCACCGGTTATAAAGTTTTGTCAAAAAAATCTTCTGGCGGACAGGCTAAAAGCCCATTCATGCCTCAAAGAAGAGGTGGTGGAAATAACAGAAACAGTGGCGGTGGCGGCGGACCAAGATAACCTAAATTGTAAAGGATTATCAAACCCAACCAGACTAACCAGCAACCAGCAACGAAACAACCAACAACCAGCAACTAATAAAACAAAAAAGTCATGACAGAAAAAATTCTGGAGATCACGAATCTGAAAAGAGAATTCAGAATGGGCGAAGAAGTTGTTCATGCACTGAAAGGCGTCACATTTACGGTGGAAAGAGGTGAGTTTGTAACCATTATGGGAAGCAGCGGCTCTGGAAAATCTACCCTGCTTAATATTATTGGCTGTCTGGATAAACCATCGGATGGAGACTATATCCTGGATGGTGTTAATATTAAAAACCTTGACCGTGATGAACTTGCAGTTCTGAGAAATCAAAAAATCGGTTTTGTATTTCAGTCTTACAACCTTCTTCCCAGAACCACAGCAAAAGAAAATGTAGAACTTCCGCTTCTTTATAACTCAAAAATTTCTACAGAAGAGCGTCACAAAAGAGCTCTACAAGCTCTGGCAGCAGTAAAACTTGAAAGCAGAGTTGATCATCTTCCCAACCAGATGTCCGGAGGGCAGCAGCAAAGAGTTGCTATTGCACGGGCTTTAGTGAATGAACCTGTAATGATTCTGGCGGATGAAGCCACCGGAAATCTGGATACCAGAACTTCGTATGAAATTATGGCACTTATGCAGGATCTGCACAAACAGGGCCGAACCATCGTCTTTGTGACCCATGAACCTGATATTGCCACGTTCAGCAGCAGAACAGTAACCCTCCGGGATGGAAAAGTAATTAAAGATGTAAAGAATGATAATATAAAATCTGCCAGAGAGGCCCTTGATAACCTTCCGGTAAATGATGATTACAAATAGCTTTAAACTTAAAAAACCATTGCAATGAATCTCTCAAACCTCTTCAGAATTGCCTGGAAAGCCCTTTTACGGAATAAGCTTCGTGCATTTTTAACCATGCTCGGTATTATTATCGGTGTGGCTTCAGTGATTGCAATGACTGCTATTGGAGAAGGTTCAAAAAAAAGCATCAGCGATCAGCTTTCTTCAATGGGATCCAATATGATTACCATACGTCCTTCCAGCAACGTGAATGTTTCCGGAGGAGCCAGAATAGGAGCTTCGGGGTTACAGACTTTGAGACCGCAGGATGCTGATGCTATTTCAAAGGGAGCGCCTGATGTTTCTTATGTTTCTCCTGCTGTGCAGACCAACGGACAGTCTATCAACGGTCCTAACAACTGGCCTACCCAGCTGCAGGGTGTAAATGAAGAATATTTCAATATCAGAGACTGGAGCATTGCAGATGGCAACCTTTTCACCAGAAAAGATGTGACCTCATCCAATAAGGTCTGCCTTTTAGGACAAACGGTTTACAACAGCTTATTTCCTAACGGTGAGAACCCTGTAGGAGCCGTTATCAGGTTCAATAAAGTTCCCATGAAAGTTATCGGAATACTGGCTCCCAAAGGTTCCAATGCGTTCGGGCAGGATCAGGATGATGTTATTATTGCTCCTTTCAATACTGTTCAGAGAAGATTTTTAGGAATCACTTATGTTCAGACAATTTACGCAGCTTCTTCAAACGAGAATACTTCACAACAAGCTACGGACCAGGTTTCAGAGATTTTAAGAAAACAGCATAAACTACCTTCTGACGGAAGCAATGATGATTTCAGCGTAAGAACTCAGGCTGAACTTATTTCTACCATGAGTTCTACCAGCCAGCTCTTAACGGTACTTTTATCAGCCATTGCCGGCATTTCTCTTATTGTAGGAGGAATCGGAATCATGAATATCATGTACGTATCAGTTACGGAACGAACCAAAGAAATAGGACTGAGAATGTCTATCGGTGCCAGAGGAAAGGATATCCTGTATCAGTTTCTTATTGAGGCTGTACTTATCAGCATCACCGGCGGAATTCTTGGGGTACTTTTAGGCATTCTGTCTTCGGAACTGGTTACTTTTTTCCTTTTGTGGCCTACTTTCATTACGGAATCCTCCATTATCATTTCCTTTATCGTGTGTGCTGTGACCGGAGTATTTTTCGGATATTATCCTGCATTGAAAGCTTCAAAACTTGATCCTATTGAGGCATTAAGATATGAATAGTTTTTGTACATTTGAATAGTGGGTTTTAAGTTTCGGGATTCGGGATTCGGGGTTTGGAATTGAGAAACTGTTTCAAATCCAACTTAGCAACAACAATAAAACACCTTACACAATATGTCTGCAAGCATTTCTTCCAAAACATTTGATTTTTTAAACAAATTAAATAAAAACAATAACCGAGAATGGTTTAATGAACATAAAAACCTGTATACTGAATCTCAGCAAAACGTTATTACATTTCTGGATGAACTGATTAAAGAGATGTCCGGTTTTGATGAAGAACTTGCTAAAATTGACAGTAAAAAAGCCTTGTTCAGGATTTACAGAGATACAAGATTTTCAAAAGATAAATCTCCTTATAAAACCAATTTCGGAGCATCTCTGGGAATGGGAAAAGGGAATCAGAAAGGAGGTTACTATCTTCACCTGGAATCTGGAAAATCCTTTTTAGCCGGAGGTATTTATATGCCAGAGTCTTCTGTTTTGAAAGAAGTTCGTAAAGAAATATCGGTATACGGTGATGATTTTCTTAAAATTCTCAACAATAAGGATTTCAAAAAGCACTTCCCTGAACTTGACCAGGATGACAAACTGAAAAAAATCCCCCAGGGTTTTGAGAAAGAGGATCCTATGGGAGAATATCTGAAACTTAAAAATTTCATTGTAGTATATTCTTTAAAAGATGAAGAAGTACTGGATAAAAATGCAGTGAAAAATATGAACAAAGTTTTCAAGCTGATGAAACCTTTCAATGATTTCCTTAACACTCCTTTTCTTTGATGCTCTTATCGTCAATGAGTTACCGGTTTTCCCATCCACAGTAGACATAGATTTCAAGGATAATTGTGTACATCTATTCTGGTCGGAATTACGCTTCCACACAATGTTTTAAAAGAAATATTCGTAGGATGCAGGTGCCTCTGTGACAAATTGAAAATACGTTAAATTCAACAGGTTACAAAAACAAATTTTAAATATTCATATTGAGAATCAGGTTATTATAATTAACATTTTTTAAGAAAAGTTTTACATTTTTGCTTATCTTTGCTGTTCGTCAAAACGCATACGATGTCTTTATACCAAAAAATCGCAGAAAAGCTACAATATATAAGCCCGAATTTCTATAAAAAAAGATATTTCAAAACGTTAAATAATCTTAATAAAAATAATTTTTCGGAACGCAATGTAGAACCGGAGCTGGTATGGATCAAAGAATACCTTCCTAAGAATGCTGTTATATTGGACATTGGTACGAATGTAGGAACTTTCCTATATCAGTTGGAAAACACTTTGAACCACGATAACATTTATGGTTTTGAACCCAATAAAAAGCTTTACCGTCGATTAAAAAGACTGTTTCCGGCAATGCATATCTTTCCTCTGGCTCTTTCTGATGAAAATATAATTGCCGAGTTCAAAGTACCTGTTATTAACGGAAAAACAATTGCTTCCCGTGGCACTTTAAACACTTCTTACAAAGAAAAAGGAGAAGAAAAAAGCTATACGGAAAAAGTAAAAGTGATCAAACTGGACGAATGGGCAGCACTGGAACATTTCAAAAGGCTTGATTTTATCAAAATAGACGTCGAAGGAAACGAAATAAAAACGCTTTTCGGAGCAAGAGAAACCATCCGACAGTTTACGCCGACATTAATGGTCGAGATGGAGCAAAGACACCATCAAACTCCTATATGGAATGAAATATCAGAAGTAATGAACTGGGGATATGAAGCAAAATATCTGAACAGAAACAGCTTTACTCTGGAAAGTCTTACAGAGGACATTATAACACAAAATACAAACGACGAAAAAAATAAAACTCAGTACATCAACAATATTATTTTTATACCTAAAAACATTTAAAAAAACTTATGAGTGTAGTAGCGAGACAAGGCTTCAAATATTCCATTATCGGTTATATTGGGTTTTTGCTGGGCACAGTTTCCGCAATATTCATATTTCCGAATGATTTTGAATTTTATGGAAAGCTGCGCTACATTCTTCCCACTGCAGAAATGCTGGTTCCTTTTGTAGTATTGGGAATTTCCTATTCAAACGTGAAATTTTTCCACACGGTAGAAAGAGACGGTAAAAAACAAAACATGCTGTCATTGTCGCTGCTCACTGTTTTTATCAATTTTCTTATTTTCACGGTTGTATTTTTTATACTTCCTTATTTTTATCCAAAGTTCAGGCACTCAGAAGCATGGAAGATCAAAGAAATGATTCTTCCTCTGATTTTAATCCTTTCATTTTGTGCTATTTTCAATAAATATACTTCCAATTATAAAAGAATTGTGGTTTCCAATATTTTCGACAATCTGTTTCCGAAAATAGCAAACCTGGGAGCTTTCTGCCTTTTTTTCTTTGCCTTATCACAGAATATTACCGCTGCAGCATCGCAGAAAATAGCTTTTGCTTTCTTTTTTGGAATCTTCTTTTTAATGCTTTTGGGGTATATTTATTACACCAACAAACTGGAGAAAATCAAGCTTGATTTTAATACGGATTATTTTAAGAAGAATAATTTCTGGAAAGAGTTTTTCAATTACAGTTTCTTCGGATTCCTGGGAACTTTTGGAAATTATCTGGCGATCAACAGCTTTATGATCGGAGAATTTATGGGAATGGAAGAGGTAGGAATCTATTCTGTTTTATATGCCCTGATCTCATTAATCTCTATTCCACAGCTTGGATTGTTTAATATATCTGCTCCTATCATCAATAAAACGCTGGCAGACGGAGATATGGTAGAACTGGACAGATTTCACAAGAAAACATCTTTAACATTATATTTCCTTGGCGCTGTTTTATTCTCATGCATTATGGTGGGATTCCCGTATCTGACACAATTTATGCCCAAGAACGGAACTATGCTAAGAGAATATGAGCCTGTAGTCTGGATCTGGGGTTCTGCTGTACTGATAGATCTCGCAACAGGCTTCAACGGAAATATTATTTCTCTTTCAAAATATTACAGATTCAATATTCTGGTGATGCTTTTACTGGCTGGGTTAACTATTGGGCTTAATTATTATTTCATTAAAAATACAGATCTGAAGCTGATCGGAATTGCTTTATCTACAGCTATTTCTCTTACTATTTACAATGTTGTAAAAATCGTTTTCAATTATATTGTATTTAAGGTTTCGCCTTTAAGCATTGAAATGATTTTTGTCTCTATTATCTGTACTTTAGCTATTACAGTGGCTATTGTTCTTCCCAACTTCAACAGCAATCTGCTTAACCTTGTTTACAAACCTGCAGTTGTTCTGATACTGATCTATATCGGAAATTATTTCACCAAAATATTCCCGGTTGAAGATTATTTGAATGTAAAATTTATTAAGAGTATTTTTAAGTTTAAGTAAAAAAAATACTACATTCGTAAATATTATATAAATAGATTAACCGAGTATTATATAATATGAAATCGGTATGACTCAGAAACAACAACACACATCTTTTAGTGATAAGCATCCTAAGCAGGATTTTCAGGTAGAGCGCTTAGCTTTTTTTAGTGATGCAATTTTTGCTATTGCTATTACCCTTCTTATTATAGAGTTTAAAATTCCGCATATAACTAAAGAAACCACTTTTGATAATGCATGGGAACAGTTAGTTGAGCTTAAGTACAATTTTTTTGCTCTTTTACTGAGCTTTTTTCTCATTGTAACCTATTGGATGCGTCATCATTTTCTATTTAAGCATATTCATAATTACAATAAGCAAATTATAATAGCCAATATGATCATGCTGCTACCCATTATCTTCTTTCCTTTTACTACTGCTTTTTTTGCTGAGAGTGTGGACAATAAGAATGTTGTTATATTAGCATTTAGATTTTTTCTGTTAAATCATATTCTTGCGGGGCTTGCCATTTATATCCTTTATTGGCTCGCCATTGTAAAACACAAAGAATATTCTTTTGAAATGACTTTAGTGGAAAGAAAAAAATTCACTTCTGACCTGCTATTCACAACAATTACTTTCTCAATTATATTTTTAGTAACTTTTTTGACTAACAATGTTCAGACTGTTTTATTCGTATTTCTTGTATGTGGAATATCAAAAAAAATATTTGATACATTCGTAAAAAAAATAATCAGAAAAGCGTAATTATTTAATATGATTATTCAAAATATTTTCCAGGTTTTTTAAAATTTCCTTTTTGCTATATTTTTTTTGAAAATCAAAATCGACCGCTGATAATTTACCCCATTGCTTAAGAATGTTTTCTTCTTCCGGAAGAATAAATTCTAAATTTGACAGATAGTTTTTTGGAAAAACAGCCAGTTTCCCATATTTAATGGCATCCCCAAGATTTCCCGTCATTTTCGTCACTCCATAAGTTTCTTTCATGCTAAAAAACTCTGTTTCCTGCTGAATGGGGCACCAAAGAATATCCGCTTTCTGCATCCATTTATCAAAATCTTCAGTAGAAACTCTTTCAGAAAAATAAGTAATGCTGATATTTTCAGGCAGCCGTTGAGACAGTTGCTCAAGCCGTTTTAGTTCATGATCCTTTGCTTTTCCAAGGAATACAAACTCACAATGCTGATCTGTCTTTACATTCTGAACAGTCTCAAAAACATAAGCATAATCCCTTCTCTTCTGTGAAACTCCACCTGGAATAATCACAATCAGATTATCATTTTTAATTTTATCAAAATCTCTGGTGTAAAACAGTGGCAAAAACTGATACCTATCCGAAATCAGTGCTTCATCCAGTACAAAAAGAGAGCCGGATGTCTGATAAACTTTAGTTTTGTAAAACAACCCTTCTTTCAGCCATAGTTTTAATCTGAAGATAATATCTCCTTTGAAAACACTTTTCATCAGATCCAGCTTTGAAGCGTTTGTAAAATTAAGATTATGGACAATGACTGCCGTATTGTACTTTTTTGTTACCGCCAAAAATGTATTAAAATAACGATGAACAGTTCCTATGACCACCAGATCGTACCCTTTTCCCTTCAGCTGATCCAGAATCATAGAACTATCTGATAAAAATACAGCTTCATCGCGATGACTTACCTGATCTTTGATCCTTTTTGAAAAATAATAGTCTACTGCAAAATCCTGAGATCCTTCCATAGCATCCATGAAAGCCTGGGCGATTTCTGCGTGGGTATCTATTTCTATGTAAGCTATTTTTTTCACGTTTGGGAGTTACATCTTAAGTTTTGGCTAAAGCCGATGGATTTTTTATTTTTCATTAAACGGGTTAAAACCCGTTTCTATTGATGAACATTTATAATGTATAAGATAATTTATCTCCTACATCTTCAGCCATTTTTTTTTCAGCATTCTCCAACGCTGATCATTAACCGCTTTTTGTTCTTCTTTTGTAATTTTGAGCTCTATTTTTTTTGATCTGCAATTTTCATAGGAATTTATAATATCAAAGAAAAATGATGGAGATTTGCTTTTCATGGCTTCTTTTGAAGAAGCTATATAAGCCAGAAACCTGTTAAGACCTAAGAAATAAAAGTACCTGCCATAATAATCTGCAGGACGTATGGTGTAATCGGCTCCTTTTACTTTTATCAGCTTCACATGGAGTTCCGGAAGAACAACTTCCTTCCATCCCAGATTTTCCAACAATATGGAATCAATATTATCCCAACCCAATGTTTCCCTTAAGCCTCCGATCTGGATAAAACATTCTTTACGGTAAGCCTTCATAGGCCCTCTTACGTGATGTTTATTAGAATTTCCTTCATAGACCCAGCTTCCTTCTTTTTCTATATACAAAAGCCCTCCTACGAGTCCGTATACCGGGTTATTGGCAAAAGCTGTTTCTACGGCTGCTAGATAATTGCTGGGAAGGATGATATCGGCATCAAATTTACAGATGATATCAAAATCATCCATAGATTGTGTCCGGAGACCATTTTTAAAAGCATGCACTACTTTAGATCCTGGCTGATGTTCAGATTTCTGAAGGTTGATCGTTTCAAAGCGGGCATCAGTTTCTGTATATTTTCTGATGATTTCAGGAGTTCCATCTACAGAACCGTCATTCACTACCACTACTTTAAAATCTTTGCTGCTTTGCTGCTGTAAAGAATCAAGTGTAAAGGAGAGATTGTCTTCTTCGTTATGAGCAGGAATTATGATTAAAAACCTCACGAATTATGGTATAAATGATGAATAATAAGTGATAAATGACCACTAGCAGGATCATTTACCACTTATTGTTTTTTTATTATTTATTATGCGGTTTCAGCATATTTTTCGGATCAAGGATTTCATCCAGCTTCTCCTGGGAAAGAATTCCCTTTTCAAGAACAAGATTGTAAACACTTTTTCCGGTTTCTAATGCTTCTTTAGCAATTTGTGTAGATTGTTTGTACCCGATATAAGGGTTCAGAGCCGTTACAATACCGATGCTGTGCTTCACCATATTCAGACAGATTTCTTTATTGGCCGTAATTCCAACCACACATTTATCGCGAAGAGTATCTAAGGCATTGCAAAGGAAGTTGATATTTTCCATGATGGCATGAGAAAGTACCGGCTCCATTACATTAAGCTGTAATTGTCCTGCTTCTGCTGCAAAAGTTACGGTAAGATCATTCCCGAATACTTTGAAACAAACCTGGTTTACCACTTCCGGAATTACCGGATTTACTTTACCTGGCATGATAGAAGATCCCGGCTGCATTGGCGGAAGATTGATTTCAAAAAGACCGGCTCTTGGCCCTGATGAAAGTAATCTTAAGTCATTACAGATTTTTGATAATTTCACGGCAAGACGCTTCGTTGCTGAAGAGTAGATCACATAAGATCCTGTATCAGGTGTTGCTTCCACTAAATCCGGTGCAGAAACAATCGGGTAACCTGTAATCTGAGCTAAGTTTTTAGCACAAAGTGTAGCATATCCTACCGGAGCATTTAATCCTGTTCCGATAGCAGTTGCCCCCATGTTTACTTCTACAAAAAGGTTTGCATTATTATTCAGCTTAGAGATATCTTCTTCCAATGTAGCTGCGTAAGCTTCAAACTCCTGCCCCAAAGTCATTGGAACAGCATCCTGAAGCTGTGTACGGCCCATTTTGATAACATCATGAAACTCCTGTCCTTTTGCACGGAATGCAGCAATAATTTTTTCAAGTCTTTCTACCAGACCGATGTTCATCTGCAGCAATCCCATTTTGATAGCTGTAGGATAAGCATCATTAGTAGACTGTGAAAGATTGATATGATCATTAGGTGAACAGAATTCGTATTCTCCTTTATTTTTTCCTAATTTTTCCAACACGATATTGGCGATCACTTCATTCGCATTCATGTTGATGGAAGTTCCTGCTCCCCCCTGAATCATATCTACCGGAAACTGGTCATGATATTTCCCTTCTACAATTTCATCACACGCTTCTGCTATTTTAAAATACAGGTTTTCATCTAGAAGTCCTAATTCATAATTGGTTTTAGCAGCTGCTTTTTTTACAAACGCCAATCCTTTTATGAAATCAGGATATGAAGACAAAAGCTGTCCTGAAATTTTGAAATTGTTGATAGCTCTTTGTGTCTGAACCCCATAATAAGCATCTAAAGGCACATTCAGTTCGCCTAATAGATCACTTTCTTTTCTGAAATTTTCCATTACAGATATTTTACTGTTTTTGATCGTTTAAAGATAGCAAAAACGCATCTAACCGATGCGTTTTAATTTGAATTATTTTACTGGATATTTTTGATTTAAAGCTTGCAGGATTGCCCATGTTTCAGCATCCATGATTCCGTCATAATTCTGTGGACGGAAGTGGTACTGGAATGCTTCAATTGTTTTTTTGGTAGCATCATCCCATGTTCCGCTAAGATCCAGTCCGTATCCAAATTTCTGTAATGAAGTCTGAATAAGGAAGATAAAGCTGGGTTCGTTATATTTTGCACTAATGTCTGCCTGTGCCGCCTCAAGATAAGTCTGCTTTGCTGTTTCATCATACCACATCCCAATCTGGTATTCGTCATACAGTTTTTTCCATGGGAACATAGGCCCGGGATCCTGCTTTCTTGTTGGAGCAATATCTGAATGAGCAAGTACATAAGTAGGCTGAATCTGATATCTTGCCACAATATCTTTAACCAATGCGGCCACTTTTTTTACCTGATCATCACTAAAAGGAGCAAATGTTCTTTTACCTGCAGCATCTGTAGTGTAACCGGCATTTACAATTTCAATCCCGATAGAAGTATCATTAAGATTTTTATCATTTCTCCATGAACTTACTCCTGCATGGTACGCTCTTTTGTTTTCATCTACCAACTGATAGATCTCGTTATCTCCTGTATTATTTACCAGATAGTGGGCACTCACCGCCTGCTGTGTAAGAACGGTAATAGATTTATCATCTGCAAGAGCTGTATAATGTAATATTAAGTAACGTTGTCTGAAGTTTTGGGCTACTGCGGGGAAATAAGTCTTTACAACTTTGTATCCTCCTGGTTTTGCAGATACAATAGAACCGTAACTTGTTGTATTATCATTTTTTGTTGGGTCTGCTATATTAGTAGTAAAAAAGTCTACTCCATGATCGGAGACTACTTTTGGTTTTGGAGCCACCGGAGTTGTTGTCTGAACCGTCGGTTTCGCCTGTGTTATTGGGGTTTTCGGTTTGTAAGTATTTTTTTTCACATTTTGCTGAGAAGTACATGAAAAAACAAAAGTGCTTAATCCGATGATATATAATGTCTTACGCATCAGTTTGGTTTTTGGATGATTTATTACCTCAAAAATACACAAAATTTTCTTGAATTTTATTTGGTAAATAAAGAAATCTGTTCTATATTTGCACTCGCAATAACGGAACAACGATCATTAAAAAATCAACAAAAAGGAGGGTTGCCGGAGTGGTTAACGGAGCAGTTTGCTAAACTGTCGACGCGAAAGTGTCGCAAGGGTTCGAATCCCTTACCCTCCGCTCTTCTTATATATTCGGGGCGTAGCGTAGTCCGGTCATCGCGCCTGGTTTGGGACCAGGAGGTCGCAGGTTCGAATCCTGCCGCCCCGACTGTTTTAGTAGTTTTCTCAAAACTACTTTATGGGTGCGTAGCTCAGCTGGATAGAGCATCTGCCTTCTAAGCAGACGGTCAAAGGTTCGAATCCTTTCGCGCTCACAAAAACCTCACAATTTTTATTGTGAGGTTTTTTGTTTTTTAAGTGATAAATAAATCGTATTAATGATTTAAAAGTCAATAATTCTGAAAAAAGCATTCAATCCTTGATAAGTTTCTTTATTTCATTCTGATATTTCTTATTCTGCTTTCTGATCTTCATAACTAAATAGGAAAAGATGCTTACTATAAAAAGTCCGACAATTATCATCCCTGCAATAAAATAATTATACCGGATGGTTAGCTTCTCACTTTTCTTTTGAGTTTCTATATTATGAACATCAATAGCATGATTAATGGAGCTCAATTCGCTTTGTTCTCTTTTAAATTTTGTTTCAAAGTATTTTCTGCTGTAAACCTGATAAAGGTTGGGATTTCCCATCGCCAGATAATTATCCGCCATTTCTTTATAAATTCCTTCATTAAGTGACAGATCTCCTGCTTCCCTGCCTAAGTTTTCAGCTTTTATTAACAGTTTCAATGCTTCCTGATTCTGATGTTTTTGTTTGTTTATCTCTGCCAATCCTTTTAAAGCAAACGCTTCCAAACTTTTTGCTTTTATCAAACCTGCAAGATTCATAGATTTCATGAAAGCTTTTTCTGCATTGTCTGGTTGATTCAGACTGAGATAACAATGGCCAATATTATAGTAAATAATACTCTGATTAAAGTATGTTTTCTCTTCTTCTTTTATTTTTTCAAAGTTTCTGATAGCAATTAAAAATTCCTGAAGGGCGATTTCGGGATTCGACTGGCTTTTATAGATCATTCCGCGCAGGGCAAAACTTCTGGCTGTTTCAAAATGCTTCAGATAGGAATCTTCAGGCAGTTTTACCAAATACCCATCAGCTTCGTCCAATGTTTCGAGACTTTTGCTAAAGAGTTCCATCTGCTGGTATTGTATAGCTACTGCAATCAAAAAACTGGTCTGGATCTTGGGATCGTTTGTTTTCTGAACCAACTCTCTTGCTTTCAGAATATATTGCAGAGATTCGTCAAAGTTTCTCTTGGCAATTCCTGCTGTGGATAGAATCAGATAGATTTTAATGGATTTATTGAGGTCTTTTTCTTTTCGGAGCAGTTTCTTTACAATATTTATGGCTTTATCCGGATTGTTATAAATTTCCTGATTGGCAATCTTCATCAGGGAGTCATCAGAGATTTTCTGCCCGGCAAGAGGTGCCTGGAAAAACAGAAGACTCATCAAAATGATATGGATAAAGAGTTTCATCAGTTTTTATTTTTTATAATTTCCTGAATATAGGTGTTCGGTGACATTCCTGTAATGGACTTGAATACGTTTGTAAATGCGCCATGAGATGAAAATCCAGCGTATTCTGCCAGATAGCTTACTTTATAATTCAGATAAGCCGGATCTGTTTTCAAAAGGCGCGCAATATGATCAATTCTTAACTCATTAATGTAGCCGTTAAAGTTCTTTCCTTTATTATTATTGATGACTTCAGACAGATATTTAGTATTTATCCCTGTTTGGGCAGAAAGAATAGCCAGTGACATGTTTTTATTCAGATAGTTGTCGGATTTTTCCCAGTCTTTGAGCTTCTGTAGAATCTCTTCCTCTTTTTCTTTGGAAATTTTAGATAGATCCTTTTCCTGACTTTTATTCTCTTTTGCTGTCTCATCTTTCAGCATTTCAACTTCAAGACTTATAGGATCTTCTTTTATTTTCAGTTTCTCAAAAAAATCAAGCTGTTTTTTGAGATGTCTGCTTCTTGATGATTCACTCAGAAAATAAGCAATCATTCCCGCAATAAGAATTAAAATAACAATACCAATAGTCCTAAACAGTTTCTCTTTATGCTGCTCCTGAAACTCAAGGTTTTTATGATGATATGTTTCAAGCAGTTTTACAATATATTGTATGCCTTCCTTTTTATTGGAATCCAGTTTTGCTTTTAAATCTGTATATAAATTATTGTAATAATAATATTTTTCATCATTATTTAGGGCCAGATAGCTTCGGGCAAACAATTCATAAAATATGATTTTCAGATCATTATAAGGAAAGTTCTCAATTTCGGAAAATCCTTTCTCCAGTTGTTTTACAGCTTCATTGTAATCACCTTTCAGAAAGTAATATCGGGACATACTTTCATAGGCAAATGCAGAGATAAAAGCATTATTCCCATGTTTTTCAATACCCTGAATAACTTCATCAAGTAATTTCTTTGATTCTTCAAGCTTATTCTGCGGCATCAGGAAAGCAGACCGGAAAATCATATTCTCCCATTTGATAATCCTGTTCTCTTCATTGTTATTATTAAGGTAAGAATCACTTTTATCAATATTCAGTAAAGCAGCATTATAATTTCTATCAATTCCGGCATTGATGCCCTGAAGCTGAAACAGTTTAGCAATCACCATCCGTTCTTTGGGATTATTGCTCTTTAAAAGTTCCGGATCTTTTAAGATACCTGCAATGATCTTTTTTGACTGCCCGTACAACCCTAAATTCTGATACTGATCCGCCAGGTTATAATCATCAAACAACTGTATAAAATGGGAAAAATTCCCTTTTTTGTCATCATCCTCTTTCTGATTGGAAATACTTACAGACTGCACATAATTCCCCTGCAAGGCATAAGCCTGGGAAATAATATTCCGAAGAATCACTTTATGCTCAATATTTTTGTCACTCATCAGAAGGCTCTGTGAATAGCTGATACATTCTTCAGGATTCTGATATAGTTTCTGAAAAGCTTTATCGGTTAAAATACTGAAATCAGGAGCAGCCTGCCCATTTATAAAAACCGGGCACCACAGAATGAAAAACAATATTGATATATTACTTTTCAGTATTTTTTTTAACATAAGGATCATTTCCTCATTGTTTTTACCTGATATTCCTATCATTACTCCTTTTAAACCAAATAAATACAATTGATTGATTTACAATATTTTAAATTTTTAATTCTTGTAAATTCAACGAATTATGCAAGCGTATTCCTTGACGAAGGGCAAATATAACGCTAATATTGTTCAAACCTTTAAGTCGATTCAAAATATTAGACTTATTCTCAAATTTCAATGAAACCATCACACGTATTAAGCATTATCATTATAAAAAATTAAAGATAATCTTACAATCATCTAAGATATGATTTTTAAGATACAATTCAATGGATCAATATTCATTGATGTAGGAAAAGAAGTTAGAAAAACGTACTGCAACAATTAATTCTACCGCTCAAAATCTGACAATAAAGCGGGTATATCAACCCTTAAAAAATAGAAATAAAATGAGAAAACATTACTTATTATGGATGATTTTCCTCTTTTCGGTTTATCATCTGAACGCTCAGACCTATTGCATACCTACTGCGGGTGCGACCAGCCAAAACAATTATCTGAAAAATGCGACATTCTCTGATCAGGGGGCATTGTATTATAATGCTACAGCATATCAGGCTTATACTGATAATTCATCAAGCCAGATTGTAACATCTTATCCGGGAGGAACAGTGAATGTTCACCTGGACTTTGCAGGATCAGGTGTCAAATCTTATGTATGGATTGACTGGAATGCCGATGGGGATTTCGATGACTTCTATGAAAATCCGCTGACTCCATCCGCTTATACATTTGTTGATGATCAATTCTACATTCCTCCATCTCAGGCAGCAGGAATTTACAGAATCAGAGTACAGAGCGGAACTTCATTTCCCAATCCGGTAAGCCCATGCGGGCCTAATAATTATGGTAATTTCGTGGATTTCAGCCTGAAGATAGATCCAACACCATCATGTTTTGTTCCTTCAGCACTTACATCCAACAATCTGACAACCAATACAGCAACAATTTCCTGGACACCTCCAACAGCAATACCCGGAAATGGTTATGAGTACTATTACTCTTCATCCAATGTTGTCCCGAATGCTTCTACTCCTGCATCGGGAAGCACAACTTCTACTTCTGCTCCGCTCAGTGGCCTTGCATCATTTACTACTTATTACTATTATGTAAGATCTGTTTGCAGCTCAACAGACAAAAGTGCATGGTCTTTAAGAGGAACTTTCACGACCAAATGTGATCCACAAACAACTATGTTTGAAGATTTTGAAAATGCTACAACAAGTGCAAGCTATACCTTAAACTGTTGGGACAAAATTATTTTAGGAACAGGCTATCAGGCTATTAGTACTGGTAGTGGCGTTAACAACTCCAAAGTAATGTATCAAAGTGCTAACGGTCCTGCCAATATGGTAATTGCTGTTCTTCCTTCATTTAGCAATGTGAACGCAGGAACTCACTGGCTAAGATTTAAGGCAAAAGTAACAGGAACAACAGCAGGGGTATTAGACATTGGCTATGTAACAAACGATACAGATGCTTCTACTTTTGTTAACATACAGTCTGTTAATATCAGTAATACTGTATTTGACGGATATGAATATTATGTAACAATTCCTACTACGGTTCCGGCTACAGCAAGATTGGCTGTAAGGCACGGAGGTGTACCTGCTACTGCTATATATTGGGACAATGTGTACTGGGAACCCAAACCAACGTGTTTCTCTCCAAGTAATGTCATTTTATCTAATGTAACCAGCGCAACCGTAACTGCAGCATGGACAGCCCCAAGCATTGCCCCTGCATTAGGATATGATATTTATTACAGCACAAGCAGCACTCCACCCACCTCATCTACTCCACCCAACCTGACAGGAATAACATCAAATCCTTACATCATCCAAGGATTAAATTCTGCAACAACCTATTATGTCTGGGTAAGATCAAGATGCAGTGCTACAGATCAAAGTGTATGGAGCAATATTACATCTGTACTAACCCTTTGTGCGCCTGTGACTACTTTATCCGAGAATTTTGACTCTTATAATGCCGGGCTTCTTACCAATGCTCCATGTTGGGGAAAAATTACAACAGGAATAGCCAGTCTTAACATTAGCGGAAGCGGAGCGCTTTCCGGAACAAAACATATATTACAACGCAGCATATCTGCAAATGATGTAACCATTGCTGTGCTTCCTGAATTCTCTAATATTAATGCAGGAACTCATTCTTTGAAATTTAATGCCTACTGCAGTGTCAATACCGGAAAGCTGGAAGTAGGGTATGTAACGAATCCTACGGATGCTTCTACTTTTACAGTGATTCAGCAGTTGAATATTACAAATACATCTTATACTCCGGCTACAGGAACCAGCGAATATACTGTTGATATTCCGGCTACTGTTCCTGCAGGAGCCAGACTTGCCATCCGTAATACTTATGCCACTTCAAGCAACTCATTGTATTATTGGGATAATATTTCATGGGCTCCTACACAGTCTATGGGGGTAAGCGATACGGTTATCAAATCCAAACCAAGCATCTATCCTAATCCTTTTACTGATATCATTACTATTACTGACAGTAAAAACATACAACTGATAAGCATTTATGATACTTCAGGTAAAGTGGTAAATGAGATCAAAAACTTTGATACTTCCATTTCATTAAGAGATTTGCCTTCAGGTCTGTATTTAGTAAAAATGATCATGAAAGACGGTACTGCTCAAACCGTAAAAGCAATAAAAAAATAAATGTTGTCTCTGTCATCAAAAGCGGTGAAAATTTGTACACCGCTTTTATGACAGTTTTTATCCCCTTAAACTTATTCAATGAAAGACTTTTACTCTGTTTATAAACCTGCTTCTGATACAACAAAGCATTTCCTTTCTTCCTTCAAAAAATTTCTTTTTGCCATTTTATTTTTGTTCATTGCCAGCAATCAACTTTACTCCCAAAGAGATACTGAACATTGGTTTGCCCCTATGATGTCCAGGACCAATGATTCCAATAAACAGGCTTTGTTTTTGTCAACAGATTCTATGGTACCGTTTCCAGTCACTATTTATAACAATAATACAGTGATTGGAACTGTGACGATCAGTAAAGGAAATCCGCAGTCTTTTGATATTCCGATGGACAATATGATTACCGGATCTCAATCGGAAGTATTTAAGGTAACAGGACGAGGTCTTTATATAAAAGGAGAAAAACCTTTCTTCTGTACTTTCAGGTTTTCTACCAAAAGTCATGGGGAAATTCTTACCTCTAAGGGAAAGGCAGGAATTGGAAATAAGTTTTATGTGGCTTATGGACCTATTTCCAATTCTTCTTCTATCAATAATTTTACTTGTGGGGTTCTGGCAACAGAAGACAACACGGTAGTAATTGTTTCCAATTATGATTCTTCTGTTCAGTTTTCCAATGGTAATTCGGGAGCGTCTTCTCCCTCAATGACCTTTACGCTGAATAAAGGACAATCTTACATCATTGAAGGCAGAGGAAATCAGACAGGAAATCAAAATGGTTTTATTGGGGCAAAAATTGAGTCCAGTAAACCTGTAACAGTTACTAATGGAAATTTTAATGGACAGATCATCAACTCCAGCAATGGTAGTGATATTTTAATGGATCAGTCGATACCGGTAGAACGTTTAGGGGATGATTTTGTCCTCGTTAAAGGCATGGCTCCGATTGCATCAAATGTAGAGGGTGCTGTAGTAACCGCTACGGAGAATAATACACAGGTGTATCTCAATGATGATGTGAATCCGGTTGTCACACTTAACGAAGGACAGTTCTATCGGATCGGCTCTTCTTCTTACATGAATCAAAATAGTACCGGACATTATAACATGCACATCCGGACTACCAAAAAAGTCTACGTTTATCAGTTGATGGCGGGAACAGCAACGTCATTTGTTGAAATCACCATCGGTGCCAATTATATTCCTCCTCTCAACTGTTTCCTCCCTAAGAAAATAGATGAAATAGGAATGATCAATGTATTACCTTATTACACAGCCATCACTCCTGCTGTCAAACTGAATATTATCACTGAAACAGGAGCTACAGTTACTGTTAACGGAATGCCTTTAACAACTGCACAGGGACCGTTTCCCGTAACCGGAAATGCTAATTGGGTTACTTACTCTGTCCCGAATGTTACCGGAAATATTACCGTAGAATCTACTAAAGCGGTGACGGCTGGTATTGCTGCAGGTGAAGGAAATGTAGGATACGGAGGGTATTTTGCCGGATTCTCTTCCATTCCCGTCATTTCTAAAAAGAGTGGAGAGTGTATTCCCGGAATGGTACTGGAAGTAGATGACAGCTATGTGTCCTATCAATGGAATTTCAACGGCTCACCTATACCCGGAGCAACAACCAATAATTATACACCAACGCAAGCAGGAAATTATACTGCAACAGTGTCTGTAGGAGGAACGTGCCCTCCTGCAACAACACCTGTTTACAAAGCATTCAGCTGTTTGACAAATACCACTAAGACTTTAACAGTTTGTTCAACGGGAAATCCTACCATGATCACTCCTGTGTTTTCCAATTCTTCTCAAACAATATTACCAAGCAGCGTACAAATCATTACTCCACCAGCCAATGGAACTCTGACTGTAAATCCTGCAACTGGTATTCTTACCTATACAGCTAATACAGGAGCTACTATTGATACATTTACTTATAAGTTCTGCGGAAATGTTCCGGAATTTGCAGACTGTGAGCAAGTAAAGGTAAATATTACCATACAGACAATAACCACAGCAAATACTATATTAAAAGCATGTAGCAATAATGGGACAGGAGTCTTCGATCTTACTTCGGCTAATGTTGGCGGGCCTGCGGGGGCTCAGAAAAAATATTATCAGACACCCGCTGATCTTGCAGCCGGAACCAATGAAATTACATCAGCCAATGCCTATGTATCTGTTGCTCCAAAAGATGTTTATGTAAAAGTATCAAGTCCTGAAGGGTGTTTTGCTCAGGCAAAAATCAGTCTTCAATTCAATCCGTCCCCACAAGTTCAGAATGCTTCTTTAACTTCATGTTATATAGATGCTGCTCCGGATAAGGGAAGTTTTGACCTAACCAAGGCAATGGTTACCAGCGAAACAGGAATTACCAAAGAATACTATAAAACTCAACAGGATGCAGTATCAGGAATCAATGCTATCCCGAACCCTATTATCTATATTTCTTCCAGCGGAACAGCATATATTAAGGTGGTTAATACAACAGGATGTTTCACCATTGCAACAGTAAATCTTACTGTTACATTACCTCATCCTTCTTCTCTGCTTAAAGATCAGTCTATTTGTTTTAATTCTACCACAACACTGGATGCCGGTCCGGGTTATCAATCATATGAATGGAGTACGGGAGCTACAACTTCTTCTATCTCCAACGCAGGTGTAGGAGATTACTGGGTGATTTTAGGACATGACAATTGTTTTACAAAGCAGCATATTTCTGTAAAAAAAGCACCTGAAGCTGTTATCAGGCAAATTGATCTCGACAACAATAAGGCAACGCTTACCGTAACCGGAGGGAATCCTCCTTATTTATATTCCACTGATGGAGCCAACTGGCAAAGTTCAAATGTATTTACAGGGCTGCCTAATGGTCAGAATAAATTTTATGTAAAGGATTCTTACAACTGCGAACCAATACAGGTAGAACTGACGGTGATCAATATCATCAATGCCATTACACCTAATGGAGACAACATGAATGATATGATCTCCTACGCAGAACTTGCTTACAAGAAAGCGCTATCCTTTACAGTACATGACAGATATGGAAACAATGTTTTTACAGGCACACGTTTCAACAATTATACATGGGACGGCATGTTCAATAATAAAAAACTGTTCACAGGAACTTACTGGTACATAATCACCTGGAAAGAACCGGCTCTGAAAGACGCTGTCATCAAATACACAGGATGGATCTTACTGAAAAATTAAAGATTAATCTAAACACAATCAATCAATTGTAACAAAGCTTGCTTTCATGAAAAGCTGCATGCCTTATTTAATCTAATCTTCCTTAAAGCTTATGAAAAGGATCTTATTTATCTTTATATTACTATTTGCCTCATCATCTGTTTGTGCACAAAGGGATACAGACCATTGGTTTGCACCTATGATCGCGAGTTCTTCGAACGGCTCACCCAAACAGGCATTATATCTTTCCACAGACAGCAATACTCCTTTCCCTGTCAGTATTTACAATAACAATACTGTGATAGGAACAGTTACCATCAGCAAAGGAAGTCCACAGAGTTTTGATGTTCCGATGAATCTGATGATAGGACAAAATACAACCGATGCGATGAGTGTAAAAACAAGGGGACTTTATCTTCACGGAGACCTCCCGTTTTTTGCCACGTACAGGTTTTCGGAAGTTAATCATGGAGAAATTCTGACATCCAAGGGAAAAGCCGGAATTGGTAATAAATTTTATGCTGTATATGCTCCATTAATGAACAATCAGCCTTCGCAAAATTTTTCCTGTGGTATTCTGGCAACCGAAGACAATACCCAGATCAAAGTTTCAGGATATGGTATGACTACGTGGTTCTATAATAATTTTAACGGACTTACCCATCCCAGTATTACAATCACCCTGAATAAAGGACAATCCTATATTTTTGCCGGATTTGCCAATAAACCGGGCAACAAAGACGGGTTTATCGGTGCTAAAATTGAAGCTACCAAACCTGTATCTGTGACCAATGGAAATTATCATGGTCAGTTTGGAATGACACCTCCTTATAACGGCGAGGATATTATCATGGATCAGTCTGTTCCGGTAGAACGTTTAGGTCAGGAGTTTGTGCTTATTAAAGGAATGGGAAATCTTATTCCTGAAATTGAGGGAGCTATTGTTGTCGCTACAGAAAACAATACAGAGATCAGGCTTAACAACAACCCAACACCTGTGATAACGCTCAACGAAGGGCAGTATTACAGGGTAAGTGCAATGAATTATGTACTCAATGGGCCTTCTCATCACAATATGTACATCAAAGCTTCAAAGAATGTCTATGTCTATCAGTTGTTATCAGGTATTGCAGACAATGATGCTACGGAAGGGTTCAATTATATACCACCTCTTAACTGTTTTCTTCCTACTGTTATTGATGAAATAGGAAAAATAGGAGAACTTCCTTATTATACAACTTTCAATCCACCGCTTTTTGTAAAGCTTAATATTCTTACCCAAACAGGAGCCGGAGTAACAGTAAACGGAGTAACTCCTACCGCAGCAGAAGGACCTTTCCCTGTCTCCGGAACTCCAAACTGGGTTTCATACTCAATTCCCAATATCTCTGGAAATGTTACAGTGACTTCTACCAAAGCAGTTACAGCCGGTATTATAGGAGGTAGTGGAAATCTTGGCTACGGAGGATATTTTGCAGGCTTCAATTCAATTCCGGTGATCAGTAAATCTGCAGGCGAATGTGTTCCGGGAATTACTTTAGAAGTAGAAAGCGGCTTTGACCATTATCAATGGAACCTCAATGGAAATCCTATTCCGGGAGCTAACGGCAACACCTACAATCCTACTCAGGCAGGAAATTATACAGTATCCATCACGAAAAGCACATGTACTCCTCTTACAACTTATCCTTACAAGGTATACAGCTGTCTTGTGAATACCGTAAAACCAATGAATGTCTGCAGTGCCGGTACACCTACTACCATCACTCCTGCATTCTCCAATTCTACACAGACTCCGGTACCGGGGACAGTGCAGATTATTACCCCACCTGCCAATGGCACTTTAACGATAAACCCAACAACTGGAATTCTTACCTATACGGCCAACGCAGGAACAATAACTGATACTTTCACTTATAAATTCTGTGGAAATGATCCTGACTTTACAGATTGTGAACAGGTAAAAGTAAATGTAACCGTTCAGCCTCTGATTTTAACGGATACTACCGTAAAAACCTGCGAGACCAACGGAACGGGTATTTTCGATCTTACTACAGCTGCTGTAGGAGGACCGGCCAATGCCATCAGAAAATATTATCCTACCATGACAGATTTAAATGCCGGAACCAATGAAATTACTCCTGCCAATGCCTATCTATCAGCAGTTCCTGCCACAGCGTTTGTAAAGGTAACCACCGTTGAAGGCTGTACGGCAAATGCTAAAATAACCCTTCAGTTTTATCCAGCTCCAAATGTGCAGAACGCAACTCTTAACGGATGTTTTGTTCCAAGCAATCCTAATACAGGAACTTTTGATCTGACTACTGCTCTTGTCACTACCACTACTCCTGTGACGAAGAGATATTATTCTACTCTTACAGATGCCACTAATGGAACGAATGAAATAACCACTCCAACTGCTTATATTTCTCCAAATACAACAGTTTATGTGAAGGTAACTACGGGTAATGGCTGTTTTGATTTCGCCCAAATTACTTTAACGGTCATTCCACCCAAGCCCTCTCCTCTTTTAGTGGATCAGTATATATGTCCTGATGCAAGAACCACACTGGATGCCGGGCCGGGTTATACCTCTTATTTATGGAGTACAGGAGCAACGACACCTTCTATCATTGCTTCCATAGGTAATTATTGGATAATCCTGACTTCCAACGGATGTGAAACAAAACAATTTGTAAAAGTAATGTCTGTTCCTATTCCCAAAATCAAGAAGATAGAAACCACAGGAAATACGGTTACCCTCACTGTGGAAGGCGGCACACCTCCATATCAGTATTCAAGGGATGGAATGATATGGCAGGATTCTAATGTATTCAGTGGTCTTCCAAGAGGTAAAAATATTTTTTATGTGAAAGATTCCAGCAACTGTACTCCTGTAGAGACTCAGATCCTGGTTCCGAATCTTATTAATGCCATTACTCCCAACAGTGACGGCATCAACGACACCCTGGATTATTCTGAGCTTGGGTTTTTGAAAGATCTGAAGTTTGGTATTTTCAACCGATACGGACAGCTCATTCATTCTTCTGATAAGAATAATAATTTAAAATGGGATGGTACCATCGGTGGTACTCCCGTGAACAGTGGTACTTACTGGTATGAAATAAAGTGGATGGATCCGGATACCCAAAAGCTTGTTTCCTATACTGGATGGATTCTGGTAAAAAACAGGAATTAAATCAGATACAACTTCCTTATCAGGATTGTAATACTTTTTGTTTAAAGAGACTGTCTCATTTTTTTGAGACAGTTTTTTATTTTTTAATCCATCATCAGACTTATATATTTCCCGGAACCAGGAAAAACAAGACGAATTGACATCATTTTTCGCATGGCATTATTTTCGACCAAAGAATAAACAGTTTTCATATAAATCTTTTGTTTTTTATTAAATTTAAAACCAAATAACAAAGTGAATATACATTTAGCAACTGGGTAATTTTGAATGGATGAAAAAAATACTTTACACTTTTATAATTTCTGTCATTGCAGTTTTAATCCTGAATAAAATTGTTTTTAAAGATATTCCCGAAAAAGAAAAACAGGAACTCCTGAACGACGTCCAGCGGTACAAACATCCCATAAAAAGCATTTCTATGATCTATCCGGACAATAGCGATCTGAAGGTTCTGGACTCTGTGCTTCAAGAGAACAGGATTCTAATGCTGGGAGAAAACATCCATTATGACGGAGCTACCATGCAGGCCAAAAGCAGGCTCATTAAATATCTTCATGAGAATATGGGGTATAATGTTGTGCTCTATGAAGCAGGACAATACGATACATGGATGATGAATGAAGAAATGAAGAACCACAATCTGAAAATTCCCTCAGCTTCTATAGGAGGAACGGGACTTTTTGATTTTTGGTGGAATAATAAGGAAACCCATCCTTTGATCAGTTATTATCAAACAACTAAAACTTCAGCTCATCCGATAGAACTGGGCGGGTTTGATATTCAGTTTTCCGGAGATGAACTCTATGAAAAACGCGGTAAGCTGCTGAAGGATTTTTTAAACAAAAATTCGATTGAGCTTAAGCCATTTCCTCTTTTAAACAAGAACCTTAATCAGATCTCTAATTTTATGTACAAAGGGTTTGCCAGTAAAAACTTACCCGGCAATCAGAAAAAGGATATTCTGGAGGAAATCAGCAGACTGGAACATGTGGTTTCAAAATTGAAAAAAGATCCTGAAAACATTATGTATGCACGGTATTTACATGACATGAGGAACAATTTCGATAAGATATGGAAATACAAATCCGGATCTATGCAGAGTATGCAGTTCAGAGATTCTTTGATGGCTAAAAACCTTATTCATCAGATTGACTCCGTTTATCAAGGACAAAAATTGATTGTCTGGTGTGCAAATTTACACACTTTTGCAAGCCGGTACAGCAAAGATTATTTGCCTTTGGGCGCTTATATCAAAAGTAAATACGGAAAGGCTTCTTATATGATTGATTTTTCATCCTACGCCAAATACAATAAAACCAGAACATTAGTAGATAAACCGGGAAAACTTGCCATCGAAAATACATTTCACGCAACGAAGACCCCTTATTTTTTTATCAATCTCAGAAATATCCCGGAAAGTTCCGTACTGAAGAAAGAGTTTGTATCCACCATCAACCAGGGAACAGATCAGAAAAAAGTCTGGAGCCGGTTTTTTGACGGAATATTTTATATAGACACCAATACTTCTTTAACACCCATCGAATAATGGAAAGCATCACTACTAAAAATCTCAGCTATACCATAGGTTCTAAAACCATTCTGAACAATATCAACCTCAATATTCCCGAAGGCAGTATTTATGGCTATCTGGGAAGAAACGGAGCAGGAAAATCGACCACGATCAAACTCCTTTTGGGACTTCTGGAATCATCAGGTGACAATATTTTCATTCAAAATAAAAGCTTAAAGCAGAATAGAACAGAAACTCTCGCCAACACAGGAAACCTGATTGAATCTCCTTGTTTTTATACCAAGCTCACTGTTTCTGAAAACTTAAAATACCTGGACATTATCTATGGTAAAGGAAACAAAAGGATTGATGAGGTTCTGGAACTGGTAGATCTTCTTAACGAAAAGAAAAAGAAGGCAAGCGCCCTGTCTATGGGAATGAAACAGCGTCTTGGAATTGCAATGGCTATTTTTCATGACCCGAAACTTCTGATTCTGGATGAACCTCTCAACGGACTTGATCCTCAGGGAATCTTTGAAATGAGAAAACTCTTCCAGCATCTGAATGAGCTGGGAAAAACCATTTTCCTTTCGAGCCATATTCTGAGCGAGCTTGAAAAAACGGCGACCCACATCGGAATTATAGAAGGGGGACAAATGATTTTCCAGGGAACAAAAAATGATCTTCTAAGCAAAGTGGAAAAAGAAGTTGCTTTAAAAGTTAATCCTGTTGAAAAAGCATTATCTCTGCTCCAGGGCACTTTTTCCGCAACGCTGAATAATACAAACAAAATTTCTGTAAGAATCAATGATGATAAAGAATTCAACGGACTTCTCACAACGTTGATCCAGAATGGAATTGAGATCTATGACATAGAATCTCAAAGCACCAATCTTGAACAGATCTTCATTAATTTAATTGCTAAAAAACATGACTAATACCAATACTTTCTTCAAAGCTTTTTCTTCCGAGCAGTATAAACTCTCGAAAAACAAAGAGATTTTCGGGATTCTGCTGCTTCCTGTTTTAATCATCTTTGCGATTGATCTGTACATGGTTTATGATGTACTCCGTTCTGGAATGGAAGAATCAGAGGGAACGGTAAATCCCTGGAAAATGTCATTGGGAAGGACTGTGTTTATGTTTTTCTATCTTCTCTACCCTATTCTGGTATCGCTTTTTGTACATGCCTGCTGTGATGTGGAATACCGGAATAATAATTATAAAATTCTGTTCACACTTCCGGTTTCCAAGGCTAAAATATTTTTCTCAAAAGCTATATTTATCCAGATAACTGTTTTTTTCTCTGTGCTTTTCTCTTATCTGACTTTTCTGCTAAGCGGATATCTGCTAAGTATCATTTTTCCACAGCTGGGTTTCCAGAATTATGATTTCAGAGAAGTGATATTTTATGTCTTTCTGAAGTTTTTCATTACTCTTTCTGCCATTGCTATGGTACAGCTAGCTTTGAGTCTTCTTTTTAAAAATTTCATTTATCCTATCGGTTTTGGAGTATTCATGCTGCTTTTCACAACGATTATCCATGAGAAAAAATTTGCTGATTTTTTGATTTATACCGGTGGCTACAAATCAATGGAAAACTTCATGAACGAAAATATCGCTTTTGAAAGAATAGATTACTGTAATATTGCTGCCATTTTTATCTTTATGGCTGCGAGTTTTTATCTTTTTGTAAAGAAGAAAGGGGGATAGAAAAATTGCTGGAAGCAGGGAGCTGGAGGATAGAAGTTCACACTACATCATTTGATAGATATTAATTAACTTCCCTCTCCCATCTTCACGCTTCCTTTCCTAATTTACGCTACTTCTTTTACTTTTGTTCCGTTCTTAGCAGCTTCAATTTTCTTATTATTTCTAAGCTCACGTTTCATTTTACGGTAATCCCAGGGAGCGAGAGCATTACTATCCTGCCAAAGCCCCATCCTTTTAAGCTTTGCAGTTTCCTGCAGTTTCCCTAAAGAATCATCTTTGGAATAGGAGTAATACCACCATCCCATTCCAGCTTTGATAAGCTCTTTGGAAAGGTATTTCCCATCATCATAATACACTTTCGCAATAGATCTCCCATAACGGTCCGTGTTCGTCTCAACAAAGCTTACCGTTTTTCCAAATACCTGGGCAGAAGTAAACTGTTTGGCATTTTTCCCGAATGCCTGTCCACTTTCCGGACAATCGACTTCGGCCAGCCTGATTTTTTTTTGCTGGTTTCCTTTTAAAAGTAAAGTAATGGTATCTCCGTCTGAAATTTTGATCACTTTTCCGGTAGTCTGTGAGAATAGAAATGCGGGGAAAAGTACGTACAGCAGCATTAATCGTTTCATGGGGCAAATATAGGGATTAGTGGGTCTTGTTTAATTAAAAAACCTCGCAAAATGCGAGGTTTTTATAATATTGAATTGAGTTATTTGTTTTTTTCACCTCAAAGTTGGGAGACTTTGTGGAACAGGCATTTCAATTCCATCAGTGAAATGGTATAGCTACAAATGTATTTTCAAAAATATCTAGTGGTAACGTTTTATCTACATTTAACAGTGTACAACCTTTATTACAAATACAAAGCTTTATTAGTTCTCCATTATGACTATATCCATTTAAAATTAATGCCTGGACACCATCTGTATCTAAGATTCTAACAAATTCTTTAAATTTTTCAACTCTATCTGAAATCTCCAGAAAGTTTAGATTGATATCAACAAATGATGTATGCATTTCGGTTACTATTTGAAAAAAATGTTGCCCAATATTATAAGCTGTAAGATCTTTAAATTGTTCATCAGATATTTTAAGATCTGTTTCCAAGCAATCCAAATAAACTATCCTGTCAGCTGATAAATAGTTTTGAGTGTATAACTTGGCACCTAGTGAGATATTAATATTATTTCTTCTGAAAGCCCTTTTCCATTCATCTATTTTTATTAAAATATTTTCATCTGAATATTCCCATAAAAAAGAATAAACCTTCTGATTGGGAAAAAGATCAGCCATTTGAATACCATCTCTTTGACTGTAAAATAACCAAAAACTATCGTAATTGAGTAATTCATAATTAAAAAATTTCGACAGATAATAATTATTGGAATCTATATAGGATGTCATAAAAATTAATGTTGTTTTCCTGTTTTATTTGTAGAGCGAGGCATTTGTCCTTTAAAAGTATAATGGGCTCCTTTCTTATTATGATAATGAGGAGGTTCGTATACTTGCTCTCGGATTATAATATCTCGCTCCGTAATATACAGCCCTGTTTCTCTATCCAGTTCTTTTGCATTGAACTTATATGGGTTATCATATACTCCTGTTCTCTGCTCCAGCATGGTTTCTCCGAATGGTAAATTTAAGAAAAACTGTGTACTCTGAGCACTGGAATAAATAACATTACAAATGATAAAGACGATTCTTAAAGTACAAAACCTCGCATTTTGCGAGGTTTTTTTTAATATTAAATTAAGTTACTTTTGATTTTTTCACCTCAAAGTCAGGAGACTTTGCGAAGCGGTGCTAGTATTTTTAATGTTAATTATTTATTCTAATTGCCATATCAAATTATACATTTTTTTTTGTTTTAAAAATTGTTCCTCACTAACCTCTTGTACCTTGTATTGTTTTACATGATAATAATAAGTATTATCATGAGTTAAATATTGATTTTTATAATTATTATTTATGAATTTATTTCCTTCTAAACTTGATATGGCAATAATTTCATCTTGCTTTATATATACATCTAAAACACTTGGAACTGTTAAACTATATCCATGTTCCTCTTTATGCATTAAATTATATTCTCCGTTAATCTCTACTACAAAATATTTATCAATAAGATGAACCTCATGCTTATTTGTAAAGAAATCTGACAGAAAAATTCTTATGACAAAGAAAGCTCCTAATAATATGATTATGACTAGAAATATTTTAAATTTCATTTTACAATTATTTAATTTTTGAATTTTTATAGGATTGAATAAAAAAATCTTTTGTTGGTACGGTCCACATATATAAATGAAACTTGCTGCTACTGCTACTCTTATCCCTTTTTAATAAGCCATCTGTTGCCGACCCTAATGTTTTACTGTCAAAAACACTCATAATGACATTTTTCCCATCATCACTTACTCTTGCTGTTGACCAAAAACTTCCTAATACATTCTTTTCTTTAAAGAAAGTATTATCCTCATAAAATTTACCCGAAATAAAGTCTCCTAAAGAATTCATAGCTATTTTCCAAAATTCTTGACCTCCAATTTTCCCAATATCATAAAAGTAACCTTGGGTTTCTCCATTCTCAATTTTTCCATCTTTACCTAATAATTTTGCTAATTCAACTTGAGCTTGTTTTACAGAACTTGTATTTTTCACTAAATCAAGAACAGGTCCCGCCATTACAGTATTTTGTGGATCTGCTTGAATCCCAAATATTCCTCCAATAAATTTAGCCGTCTTATTTCTAGTATTAGCAGTATGATCAAAATACCAAGTTTGTGTATTTGGATTAATCCTAAAACCATTTGTTTCAAAAGATTTAAAATTATGAGCTCTTCCCTCATACTTTTTAACAATATCTACCTGCTTCCCATCAGGATCAATATACTTAATCGGATTCTGATATGTATAAATATAAGGATTTAGATTACCCCAATAAAATACTCCTCCATTATGTTCTCCATCACCATAAAACTGAGTCTCCATCGCCGGATTGTAAACAGCCAAAGGATCCACTCCATACCAAATACTCGCTCTTGGGTTATAATACCTCGCTCCGTAATAATACAGCCCTGTTTCTCTATCCAATTCTTTTGCATTGAACTTATATGGGTTATCATATACTCCTGTTCGCTGCTCCAGCATCGTCTCTCCGAATGGTAAATTTAGGAAAAACTGAGTACTCTGAGCACTGGAATTGGTCACAAATGTTGCCGTTCCTAAATGGTCAGTATGTAAATAGTATAATCCTAACTGGCTGCTTGGTCCGTTTAAAGTATTCAGCTCTGCTAAGGAAATATCACCTACTCCTGCTTTTTCAAGATACGTTTTAAAGTCAACAGAAGGGTCAGGTTCTCTCATTGTTGTTCCCTGATCCGATGTTCTAAGGTTTAATGGAACAAAAATATTGCTTCCATCCATCACCCTGCTGGCAAATCGGGTTGATCCTTCAAAATAATGTTTGGTATATTGCCCGTTTAAAGATACCGTTACATATGGATTAGGATACAAAGTATAATCAGTTAAGCTTAAGCTACCCGGATCTACCAACTCTCCGTTCTGATACAGCTGAGAACTTCCATGAAGGTTATACTTAATCGTTCTTTCTCCTTTATCATCATACGCATAATATTGGTATACACCAGAATCGTCACTGTAAAAAGCTTTTAAACGATCCTGTTCATCCCAGAACATCTGCTTGGCACCAAACTCATCGATATGCTTAATGGTATTCCCATTATAATCATACTCGAAGAATTGTTGGTTTCCACTGACATTACCGTCAATGATTGCTTCTACTTTATGAGTTTCCGGGATATATTTATAGTTATTAGAATAAGTATTCAATGGGTTCGGCTGCTGGTCGATCTGATGCACCTGCTCTTTCAATACAATTCCTCCACTTTCGTTATATTTTACCCTCTTAAGATCGAAATGAGAATTACTTTGTGCGTATGGAGAAGTATTGGGTGTTGTAGGAGTTCCTCCTTTGTCATTAAGCCCCATATCACTTTCTGTACCAATCAATCTGTTTAAGGTATCATATCCATATTTGAAAGCATAGGTTCCTCCCATTTGATTCGGAGTTACCCCTACATCATTAGCAATACGCACAATATTTCCTCTCTTGTCATACTCATAACTGTTGGATAGAAATTGAGTGGTAGGATTCAATAGACCGGAATGACTTAACCTTCTGTTGGTATCAATATATGAATAGTTGGTTTTAGTACCGTTTCCATAATCTACATTTGTTCTCTGTTCATAATAGTCATATTTAATATTCTGAATATAATTATAGCTGCCATTGGTTATTTTCTTCAAATTTCCACCAAGATCATAGCTGTAAGTAAGCTGCTCTCCATCAGGATATGTCAGCTTTTTAAGACGGTTCCAGCTGTCATAGACATAATCCGTTTTGAACTCCATGGTTGGAATATTGTACCCGAATATTCTGCGGGTTTCTGATGTTACCTCTCCTAATTTACCATAGTTATAAGTAGTATATCCTGTACCATCTGTTTTCGTGATGATTCTTCCGGAATTATTTCCTGAATTAGCAGGCATATAATCGTAATGAACATTATTAGGATTTACTGAACCACTAGGAAGGTTAGGAAGTTCAATATCAGTAAGTCTGTTCTTATCATATTTATAATGGATCTGATGCGTCTGTATAGCAGGATCATTCACCAGGTTCGGAGTTCCCAACCAAGTCAGATGTCCTGCAGGATCATATACATAGGTGGTAAGCCCTTTATCAGGATGTACCATTTCTGTTCTTCTTCCTGCAAGATTATACTTATAAGTTGTTTTAATACCTTGCGGATCAGTTACGTTAAGCAGTTCACCTATTGTATTATATTCAAACTTTGTAGACAGAGGATCATTATCCAGATAATTTATTTTCTCAACAATCTGTCCCTCCGCATTGGTGAAAGTCTCTATTTTGGTATGATCCAGTTCTTCAATACTTTTAAACAGATTTCCTTCTATTTCATAGCGAATTGATTTTTCAACACTATCTTCATATTTAACATTCGTAATTCTATCAGAATGGTCATAGGTATTCGCCAGCATATATTGGCTGAGATTCAGATTCAGATTATTATCCTGAAGATCTCCTTCCTGAGGCTGATATTGATAGATCTGTCTTCCCAGTACATCAAATACCGGTCTTCCTGAAATAGATCTGCGCTCTACTCCATTAATATCAACATCCTTTTTCACCTGTATGACTCTTCCCATGAAATCTGAATAGGAATCTGTGTTAATCAGGTTACCTGGATGATCTGCATCATAATGGGATGTCTTTGCACGAAATATTTTAATACTCTGATTGGAATTTGGAATCCCATAATGATCAAAATAATAGGTGTGAACTATCGTTGAATTTCCGATAAGACTGTAAGGATCATTTGCAGCAATCATTCTTCCATAATCATCATATGCGTAATCAATTGAATTCCCCGTAATATCTATACTTTTTATTAAAACATCTAAATAAGGATTATACAGTCCGAAAGAAATATATCCGAAGGCATCCGTAGTTCTCGCAACATACTTTCCTGTTTCCCCATCATATTCATAGGATATTGAATATCTGTTTGAAGTTTCATCTGGTGGATAAGTAACCGTTTTTACGTTTCCTGATGCTTCATAGGTATAATCTGTTTCAATATTTTGGGAACCATCAAATACAATATACTTTCCAATATCTCCGGTATTTGCATTAATGTTTTGTGTACTTCTCTGCCTTAAAAGTGTAGAACCTGTTCCGTCATATACATTAATTTGCTTTGGTACACCTATAATATTATTATTTAACTGTCCCCAGTACTGTATAGCTGATTTATACGAATTGGTAGGGCTGGTATAGGTATAATTTGAAACCAATCCGGTATTATAATCATACTCCATTTTTTCCGTAGTCTCTATTTCCCCGCCATTTTCAAATCTCGTATTGATCTTTTTATCCAGCAGAACCGTAGCCATTCTTCTTCCTTCTTTTCCTCCGGTATCAAAACTTTCCGTTAAGTAATTAGGGTCTATTTTGGTTACATTATCTTTAAATCTATATAAACGATAGTTATAGATAACCTTAGAAATTAATTCATCATTACCCGTAAGGATTTTACTTTCTTTAATTAATCCATTTAAGAAATAACTTGTATTATAATACGTATCTACTGTTTTACGGTACGTACTTCCTGCAGCACTTAATTGCTCGCTGGTTACTTTTTCAAATCCAAAGTTGTCTCTTTCTCTTCTGTCGTATTTAGATTTTTCAAATGTATATTTCGTTACAATATCTTTTGCTGCATCCGACTGAGTATAGTTGGTGCTGAATACATCTGGGTTCAAAATTCTTACTTCATCTACCACCAGTTTAGCATGAGGATCCTGATAATTCGGCTGTGTAAATTTATAATTTACTGCATACTGTCCTTTTGTTACAGCATGAGTAACTGTTTTAAGTTTATTTGTTTTTCCGATTAATGAATAGTTAACAATGAAACCATCGTTCGTATCTACTACCAGATCCGGGAAACCATCTCCGTTCATATCTCTGAAAGTCTTCTTGGTTTCAGAAACATTGATTCCTAAATTCGCTGTCGCACCCGCACCTGCTTTTATAAAAATAACCAGAATTGCAGGCGGAATAATTGGAATAGGTCCAAAATTCAGCATCAGATTTCCTCCAAAAGATACATAACCATTGTAAGAACCTGTTTCTTCAGTAAAATCAACTTTTCCTGTTGACTTAAGCAATGGAACTGCAGTATCAAATTTGTTCCCCAGATTGTAACGCACTTTGGCAGACTGATTACTATTATCTACATCAATGATATCAACCAATCCGTCACCATTAATATCCTCATATACTACCTCCGCTGTACCTTTAGATCCGGATCCTCCTGCACTCGCACTGATCCCGAAACCGAAGCTGCTTAAAGCACTTAAATCAGCAAAAGATCCAAGGCCTCCTCCTATAGAAAAGTTAAGACCTCCTATTGGACGGGAACGATAAGAAGCCATATTCTGATAGAACATTGGTTCTGATAAACTCTTTCCGAGATTTAACATTACCGTACTAAAATCAATAATTCTATCTGGTAATCCATCTCCATTAACATCTGTCCAAAATGCTCTTCCGGTATCATATGAATTAAAGTAGTCACTAGCTCCCGCTCCGACTGTTACTCCAACTGACCAAGGCATTGAATTGTTAGCATGAGAGTCATTTCCATTTGAACCATTTACTTTAATTCTTCCGCTGGCAGAAAAGACGTTAAATGAAAACCCTAAAGAATTTACTTTTAAATAGCTGTAAGAATTGGTTGGAAAATCACCAGTCGCTACAAGCTTGATGTCATCTAAGCCTCCTACAGAGTTTGTATACTGGATAGATTCCGGATATACCATATCAGGATAGCCATCTCCGTTCAGATCTGCAAACGTCTGTGTTTCAATACTACCATTTTTAAGAGGTAGTGTTTCTGAATTCCCGGCACTTACTGTTCCTACACTTAGACCGCTGGTTGTATTATTTGATCGGCTGCTCTGTTTCTTACTGATTGCTTTCATTGTAGAATCTAATGAAAGAACTCCGTTCACTAAAGTTGTTGGTGATATTGCCGGAGGATTTGGAATAGGATTTGAAAAATAACTTACTTCTTCATGATCCCTGAAAGAAGTTGCCGTTGAAAACTGTTCTTTACTTGTTCCTATCCACCTCTCTACTTTTTTCATCGGTAAAGGACGGGGTTGTATAACCCATTCGGAATATGGTCTCATAGGAGAAACATACTGAGATACAGTATTATTTCCTGTATTCGGATTACCATTTAATGCCACACAATCTGTCAAAGCCTGCCCGGTTAGCCCCTGACAAGATGTATTACCGTTTGTTGCCACACAATCTGTCAACGCTTGTCCTGTTAATCCCTGACAAGCTGCATATGTATTCTGCAGCGCTACATTCCCAGTGAATGCTTGTTCTTCAATAGGTGTACCATAACTGTAATCTACAAAATTGTTTGGTTTATATAAAAATTGACCCCAGTTATTATAAATAGCGGATTTTGTATTATACATTGCTGTATTTACTGAAGTAGGCCACACAGTGGTCAACAAACTGGTAGTATCATAATAAACATTAAAAGGTTTTCCTTGAAAATACTCTGAGTATTTATTAAATAAGGCATATTCAGCACCCGTCTGACAATAAACCTGTACCCTAAATCCTAAATCAAAAGTAGGCTGCGTTAAGCTCCCTGTATAAATTGTAACTGGATCTATTCCCGGAACAGCCTGTCCTGTATACATGTTCTCCTCCACCAAGGTTGGAGTGGTACCCTGTGCAGCTGTAATGGTCACTTTTCTCTTGGCAAGAACATGATTTTCCTTTTTGATTACATAATAAAAACTTCCTGTTCCCAAGGTAGTAGCATTCGCTATATCCTTATTAATCTGAACCCCAAATTCATGAATTCCGGTAACCGGAGGATTTGTTGGTGTTAATCTGATGTCAAGCCTCTCCTTAAGTTTAGTAACTGCAAATGAAGGATACTGAGCTGCCGGATCAAAATTTGCGCTGAAATTGCCGTTGTTAGATGTCGTTGCATTATATCCTACAGAAATTGAGTTGTTCCAGTTACTGGTAAGGAAATTTGTATATGAATCTGACTCTACAATAAACTTCAAATAAACCGGTTCGCTTGCATTTACAGATATTGAACCATTATATTCCTGTGTACTGAATGGTGAATCGCTTTGAACATAATTCTCAGAGTGCAAAACAGTGACAGCACCGGTAAGTGCATTTTCCTTGATCACCTTAAAGGTAAAATCATCCGTAGAAGAAGGAAAATTAACACTGGAAACAACAATGTTTGCCGCTCCGTTAGCATCAAGATATATAGGTGCTATAAGATTATTCAGGAAAAAGTTGTTTCCATAACTTCCATTATTCAATCGAAACTGATCCTGCTCCATGTTTCTGCCTCTCAATGCCAGCCCGGTGGCAGGATCAATATAAGTAACCGTTGGATTAGAATCTATTTGCAGATTGTCTTCCGAATTCTTGTGAAGCCTTATATATACCTTATCCCCACTTTTCACAAATAATCTGTTTGGATTATTAATTGCACCATGTACATTATATTGGGTATTTCCTGCAGGTACATTAATAATCTGAGAATAATAATCATTATATTTCGAAATAGTGAAAGACTGTGACAGATTATTAGGATTAAGCTGCGTTAAAAAGATCCTTGCATGATAGAAATTATTAGGCTGGGTACTTCCAACTACATAATCAGGGTTCGCTATCTCTACAGAATAGTATGCCTTATCAGTGGGTTTTAACACAGTGACAGGGTTTAAAGGATCTGTACCACTTATACTCACATTATCATTAATAGTAATGTATCCGTCCTGAGAAGCAATCCATACTTTTACTACATCAGCAATAGGAGTTGGAGGGTATTCAGGCTCCACAATAGGTGGAACTTTAGGCCCTGGAGGTGGAATAAGAGGCGGCGCTATAGGCTTGACCTTAACCACCATATTTTCTGTATACTCTGAATGCTGGGTCATCTCAGGGCTTCCTCCCTGATTATACTTATTAAACCAAACCTTTCCGTCATTTACAATATCTACTAACCCATCAGAATTAGCATCAATCAGAAAGGTAGAAGTAATTCCTTTTGAAGTGGATGTGATGGAGGACTTGCTATATACAATTGCTCCCATATCCCACCCTGAACTATTGGTTTTGGTCTCTGTAAAAGAAAAATTACTGTTATAATTCAGAATCGGTTTAGACGGTAAGAATGATAATTTACCATATATATCTAATTTCCCTTCACTATAGATAAGCCCGGAAGATGTTCTATAAATCATATCCTGTATACCATCCCCGTTAAAGTCAATCAGCTGCTGTACATTTTTAGCTTCAGCAGTAGAATATCCAAAAGGGAACCCAAACATCAAGTGGCCATAAGCATCATTTGAGGAGTAAAAAAAATTTAATCCTGCTGCTGCTCTGAAATTCAGACCGCTTTCAGTAGAAACATTCCCATTAATTTTTGAAGGCTTCAGCATATTTCCAATAATACTGCCATAAGGGCTGCTCACTCCATTGCTAACCTGAATTGTATTATCCGGACCAAAAATCTGATTGTTTTCAACTTCATTATAATATTCAAAACTATAGTCATCAACTATTGGAAGAGGATCAGGATATTTAATATTATATCCTTGAATGTATAATCTTCTTAATCTTGTTTTTGAGAACTGTCCTTCTTCATATTCCGATTTGTAGCTACGGATTTTTTGGGTCTTATAACTAACATCAATGCTATTCAAAAGATAGGGCTCTACCCTTTTTACTCCTTGTTTGGCATTAATATTAATATCCTTCCTGCTTACGCTATTTTCAGTAACAAAATTGACACTATAATCCTGATTTCTACCATAAGTTATTTTTTGAATATGAAAATAAGTTCCTCCGTTAGCATTATTACCTGAACCGATATTAACATTCGTATTGTTCTGATAGGTAAAAAGCATTCTATTACCGTGGGTATCTTCTATCATTCTCAATCCCCAATGAACAATCTGGCCTTCGCTATTTTTTATAACAGAGTTATCACTTCCACCATAATAGCTTTTAGTACCATTGGTAGAGGTAACCGTCCATGAATAAGTACCTATACTATTTCCCTCCCTTTCTATAAGGGTAAAATCATGATTCTTTCTAAGATAAAACTGTTTTTTTCCTGTTGCATTTCTCGGTTGTCTTGCAGTTGTAATATCCGTAGAGGTTTCACTTACATTATTGTGTCTGTGAGGCAGGTAGCCGCCAGGATAAACAAGCATTTCGCCATCCAAGGTGTAAAGTTCAGTTTCTTCTCCTCCAAACATAGGCGTTCCCCATCTTGTATCTACAGTAATCGCAGATAATCCCTGAAGATCCCATCCTTCGCCCATCCATCCGTTACCGGCACCGCTGTTGTAACCTATAGCTAAAGAAGGCTGCAATCCTCCCAAACCAGCAGGAACCTTGATAGGATAATTCATATTAGCATCTCCTTTCTGGCTTGCTGTAGGAGCATTCATGAGCTGCATGGCAGCCATCGGATCTGCGGCTTTCAGTCCACTGATACTTGTTGGTGAAAAAGCTGTCGTTTGGGGAGATTCCGGAGCGGAAATAATTCCGTTGATATAATCATGGTCTCCATCTCCTTCTACCATTACCGTTTTATTTTTCTCATCAACAACTGATTTGTCTGCTACCCATTGTTTCTTCGCATAATCAAAATGGAAAATTTTAATGTCTTTAGGAGAAAACAGTCCCAGCCTTTTTGTGTCGTAAGGAATAGTAATCTTTGCCTTTTTCTCCAGCTTCCCGGAAACTATAGAAAATCTGTAAGCGGCATTATTCAGGGTTACATTCTTAAGCCCCTGAGATACTGCAGGAATATCTTTTTCTCTTAATTTCAGAACTTCTATGTAAGCTGATTCTGATGTTCCTTTTTCTATAGAAACATTCATATTTTCATAGCTTATACTGAATTCTTTATCTTTTGAAATTTCAACACCTTTTGGTTTTGCATAGTAATGGTCAACTACTTTAAAGGCTTTTGTTGAAGCCGGAATTTTGTAAGCATTAGTTATACCTCCTGCAATAACAGAGAAGGAACCTTCTTCCTTATTTTTTTCTGAAAGTTTGACAACTTTTTCAAACTCACCATTTTTTACAGCAACAACTTCATTATTAACCACCACATCTGATAATGATGTTGTCTTTCCTTTTACATACAACTGATCTCCTGACAGTGCAGAACTTACGATCAGATTATTATCTGACTTTTTATCTTTTTCAAAAACAATACGTAAGTTTTTTACTTTGTATTTTACCCCGGCTGAAGGTGAAGTAAATAATATGGAATTAGAACCTGTTTTAATCAGTTCCGAATTGATTGCCTCTTTTTGATGGCTCCATTTTGCGCTTGGAACAATAATTCCTCCCCCTATTGCAATATTATGATTGATAGATCTGGATACTGACTCATGAGAAGCCAATCCAAATAAGTCATATTCAAGATATGCTACAGTGTTTTTTTCCGCAGATGGAATATCAATGGTAAAGAAGTTATCAGAAACTTCATCCTCTTCCTGATCGGTGAAAGCTCCAATAGTTCCTTCTTTTTCCTTTGACGGATAAAAATTCTTATTGTCTACAGCAACATCATTTTTAAACTCAGAGAATTCTGAATTTCCCTTTGCTGAATTTAAAAAGACAGGGTGATTTTCACCTAAAATATTCTTTTCAGGTGATTTTTCAGATTGTGTTAATTGATTAGAAGGATTTTCTTTTACATCCTGATCAAGTAAATCAACTTTTTTATCAGTCCATTTACTTATCAGCTCTTTTTTGAATACCTGTATCTTCTGCCTGTCTTCTTTGGTAAAGCTTGCAAAGACAAACATCAACGCAAAGAAGCCTATCAGCAAACAAGACTTCCTGGTAACAGGAAATTGATCCGTATTTATTTTCATGGTTTAGTTTAATCAACAATTAATTTGAACGTTTTTATGATTTTTTTATCTTGGATAAGATTAATGATGTAAGCACTTTGAACTTCCAGCTGACCCGTATAATGATTTGATTTTCGGTCAATATTATCAAATTTGACTAATCTTCCGGCTCCATCATAAATTGAAATTCCAAGTCCTTCCATAGGAGGAAAAGTAACGGTAAAAATTTGTCCTTTTTTAACAGGATTCGGATAAAGATTAATTTTAGTCAGATTCAATGATAACTCTTCGCTATTAATTGATAATCCGGAACCTGAATTTTGATTCGTTCCTTCATTCTTAGCATTTTTCAATGGACTTACTGCAAAAGTAAAATGAGCTGTATCACCACTATCAAAATCATTAAGAAAATCAACTTTATTAAAAACAATGTAATTGGCAGCTTCAGATCCTTGAATTTTCTGAATACTTCCGTCAGGTTTTTTCAAGAACATCCAATAAGTAATAAGCAGAGACCTTGGATTCACTGTTTCCTTCAATATTCTTACGCTGTAATCGGTTTTAGAAACTTTATTACCTATGAAATTAATTTCCCAGTTTTTTTGCAAAACATCAAAGTTTCCATCATTTTTTAAAACCAGTTCATTATTATCATCAGACCAGATAACAAACTGATTATTCTCAAAAACAGCCTGATTCTCAATATTTGTTCTTTCAATAGAATTTTTCCCAATTGTTAAAAACAGATCAGACTGGTTGGAAGACTGTTTTTGATACAGTTCATTACCATTATCTCTTCCTAATCCAGTAGGCTTATATCTGAACTCTTTATGCTTTTCAGGATCCCAGATCACCTTTCCGTCACTGCTGTAATATTTCCCTTTTTCCAGTGAAATTCCATATTTAATAGAGAGATAGGAATGTATCCTGCCAAGATCCGAAGATTTTGCTTTTCTTGGGAAAAATATCATCTCGTAAAGATTTTGATCTTCAAATTTAATTTTCAGACTATCAGATTTTTCACGGTTCGGATCGGCCACTGCTACAAACGAAAAAATACTCGGTCTTTTTCTAATCTCAACATTTTTTTCTCCACCCGTTTTAAAGTTGTTATTTCCCAGGGAAATCTTTTTTTCAGTATTTTCCCATATCAACTCATCTTCCTTCGACCGGTGGACCGCTGTAAGAGTATGACTCTTGTTTTTACTGTATTTAATATATTTTTTGAAAAGCTTATCCCTGATACCGCAATGAAAATTGAGCAAATTTTCATCTTTGCACTTCATTACTTCACGAAGTGTTGGATTGGCTTTTTCCCATAGCTGGGCATCAGATCCCACTAATTGAGAATAAACAGACACAGAACACGATAAGCAAATTACCGCGAATGCCTTAGAATAAAAAGGGTTATACATGTGCTAGATATTTTTTACCAAATGGATAGTCAGCAGAAGCCAACCGGAGTTTAGTTTGAAAAATTCATCAAAAAAGAAAACTATCTTAGAAATTCAGGAATATGATAGTATAATGGGATGGAAATGACTGATTTTTTCATGGTATTATTATGGTATTAGTTTTTTTTTGCAAATCTACAAAAGAAACATATACCACAAGTTTTTTTTAAACAATTTTTAATAATGAAAAAAAGACTATGATTCTTTCACTTTTTTTAAGTGATTATAAAAAGTCCCTTTATTAAAAAGTACAGACACATGAATAAAAAAGACATGATAAATTAATGGTTATTAATCATATAAAGTTAATGAAATTCTATTCGTGAAAAATTAATTAAAAATTATCCTTGATTTTCTTTTTTTATTAAAAAAAGAATTGCAAATTTGCAACCCTAAAAACGGAGTAAAATTCGTTACTGATAATACTTTCGGGGCGTAGCGTAGTCCGGTCATCGCGCCTGGTTTGGGACCAGGAGGTCGCAGGTTCGAATCCTGCCGCCCCGACTGTTTTAGTAGTTTTCTCAAAACTACTTTATGGGTGCGTAGCTCAGCTGGATAGAGCATCTGCCTTCTAAGCAGACGGTCAAAGGTTCGAATCCTTTCGCGCTCACTGAAAGACTTACTGGAAACAGTGAGTCTTTTTTGTTTTTGCTCAGTTCTGTGTAAAGGTCAGCCATTTTAGTAAGTGACAATAAAAAAATATAAGACTATGGTTTTTAAATAAGTATGACTAATCAAAAAGTCTTCACTAAAAATTAATTAAAAATTATTCTTAATTTTATTTTTTTATTTAAAAAAATATTATACCTTTGCAACCGCAAAAACGAAGTAAAATTCGTTACTGATGACACCTTCGGGGCGTAGCGTAGTCCGGTCATCGCGCCTGGTTTGGGACCAGGAGGTCGCAGGTTCGAATCCTGCCGCCCCGACTGTTTTAGTAGTTTTCTCAAAACTACTTTATGGGTGCGTAGCTCAGCTGGATAGAGCATCTGCCTTCTAAGCAGACGGTCAAAGGTTCGAATCCTTTCGCGCTCACTGAAAGACTTACTGGAAACAGTGAGTCTTTTTTGTTTTTATTACTTATCGTTAAATTTAAACTATAATATTCTATCGTAAGTACAAAATCTATTTTTTTAGCAACATTATCTAAGGGAGAACAAAGAGTTAATCTATCTCATTGATTTTTTCTAAGCGGACACATAGCAGAAGTTTTATTCTATAGATCCGAAGAATAAATCATCTATTTTTTTTTACAATTTGACAAAATTTGTTTTTTTGTCAAAAATAATTTAATTTTGCACTCATAATTTCAGACAATGTCAGCTCACACAGAACAAGACCAGCTTTCACAACAAATCCTTGAGACCGCTTCAGGACTGTATTTAAAGTATGGTTTAAAGAAGGTGACAATGGATGATATTTCAAAAGCAGTTGGAAAAAGCAGAACTTCAATTTATTATTATTATAAAAATCGTGAAGAAGTCTTTCAGGCGGTTTTGGATAATCTGATCAAAGAAGTTATTTCTGAGATTGATTCCAATATGAGGAAGAAAAATACTTTTGAAGGAAAAATTCAGGAGTTTTGTATGGCTAAAGTAAAAACATCAGAAGAAAGATCATCATTTTTCAGAGCTATAGAAGCAGGAATGGACAATGAGGAGAAGTCAAAACACATCACCGATGCCCACAACCGAATGATGGAAGCAGAAAGAAATCTTTTGCTTAATTTATTTTCAGCGAGCATTAGCAATGGTAACATTCCAAAAGTTGCCATCGAAGAACAGGAAACCATCATCTTTATTTTACAGAGTAGTATCAGGGGAATAAGGCGCGAGATGAGTTTAAAAAACAATTTTGAAAACTTAAACAATACAGTGAACACTCTAACCTCTATGGTTACTAAACATATTGGGTAAAAATTTTTTATTTCAATTTTGACACTTTTACATTATTTGTCAAATAGTCTATTTTAAAAAATGAACAAATTAAGTAATATCAGTACATTCCGGGCTTTCAGAAGCACCAATTACACGTTGTATTTTTTCGGGCGTTCTGTCTCTCAATTTGGAACGTGGATGCAGCGTACAGCCGTAGTGTGGGTTGTATACAGCATGACCCAGTCTGCCTTTATGCTGGGACTCACCATTTTTGCAGAACAATTCCCTTCATTCTTATTTTCAGCATTCGGCGGGGTTGCAGCGGATCGGTACAACCGGTATAAAATTATACAGATCACTCAAATTTTATCATTAATTCAGGCATCTCTACTGGCTTTTTTGGTAATGACGGGACATCAGAACATATGGAGTTTCATTATACTCAGTGTTTTTCTAGGCATTATTAATGCTTATGACATTCCGGCCCGGCAGGCTATGATTAATGAAGTGGTAACGGATGACGAAGACCTTCCAAGTGCTCTTTCTCTGAGTGCAGCTATGGCAAGCATCGCTAAATTGGCGGGTCCTGCCCTTTCCGGAATCATCCTCCAAAAATTCGGGGCTGGAACCTGTTTTCTTATCAATGCAGCCAGTTTTGCAGCAGTAATGCTTTCAATTTCTATGATGAAAATAAAGATCACTCCGAAAAAATCAGCTAAAAAAGGAACTTTTACAGAATTAGCTGAGGGTTTCAGGTATCTGAAAAAAGAACCATCTATCAGTCTGGTCATCATCATGCTGAGTATTACAGGTTTGCTGATTTTACCTTATGATACTTTAATTCCCGTTTATGCAAAGGAAATTTTCAAAGGTGATGCTAAGACATTCGGCTATATATCCAGTTTCATCGGGATCGGAGCGGTTCTCGGAACGGTATTTCTGGCTTCGCTGAAGAAAGGAGCAACCATGAGGAACATTCTTATTCTGAGTACAGTTATTCTGAGTTTTGGACTGATCTGTTTTTCATATGCTACCAATTTCTACTGGTCTATGTTCTTTGCTGCGCTCACAGGATTAGGTGGTGTCGCACAGTTTACGACCTGTAATATTATTGTCCAGTCTGAAGTAATTCCCGAAATGCGTTCAAGAGCGATCAGTATTTTATTGACTGCTATATTCGGGATGCTGCCTGTGGGAAGCGTGCTCATTGGATTTGTTTCAGAGAAAATAGGAGCACCAAAAACCTTATTGATGGAAGGAATTGCAGGAATTTTAGTTGCTGTTGTCTTTAGACATTTATTATTTAAAAAGAACAAGATAAAAGCAGTGACCAAACAACTTTTAGAAGAATCTGAGGAACAATTTATTAATAAAGTGTAATGAAAATGGAAAACATAAAAACAGCATTATTGGTGATGGACATGCAGTCATCAATACTAAGTAACGTACATGATACACAAGAACTGTTATCTAATGTCAAAGAGGCTATTAAAATTGCCAGAAACCGCCAAATTCCGGTTATTTATATTACAGTAGGGTTCAGACAAGGAATGCCGGAAATAAGCTCCAAAAATAAAGCATTTTCAGTAATTAAACAGCATATGGCAGATGTTGATATGAAAGACTGGATTGCTATTCATCCTGAACTTACTCCTGAAGAACAGGATATCGTGATTACCAAGAGAAGATTCAGTGCTTTTACAGGAAGTGATCTGGAAGTTATTCTCCGCGGACTTGATATTCAGCACCTGGTATTGACAGGAGTATCTACCAGCGGTGTTGTTTTATCTACAGTAAGAGAAGCTTCGGATAAAGATTATCAACTGACAGTGATTGAAGATTGCTGTAAAGACAGTGACAAAGAAGTGCATAACATCCTGATGAATAAAGTTTTCCCAAGACAGGCCGACGTTATTACCGTAAGTGATTGGATAAAATAAATAAGAGAAGAATACCATCATTTTATTACTTATTTTGGCTATCTTTAAGTAAAGAATACAAGGACGATCATTAAAATGGAGAGGCTTATCAATAATACAGATCAATAATTTTTAAAACTTAAAAAATATGTGGTGGGTATATGCAATTCTTTCAGCTTTTTTTGCTTCATTAACCGCTGTTTTTGCTAAGATCGGAATCACCGGGGTTAACTCAAACCTGGCAACAGCCATAAGAAGCGTTATTATTTTACTGGTCGCCTGGGGAATTGTGTTCGTACGAAGTGAATACAAAGGAATCCCGGCGCTTTCCAGGCATAATCTTATCTACATTGCCATTTCCGGAGTTGCAACAGGACTTTCATGGATATTTTATTTCAAGGCTCTCCAACTCGGAAAAGTAACGCTGGTTGCTCCGGTTGACAAACTAAGTGTAGCATTGACGATTGTTCTTTCTGTTTTATTTCTTGGGGAATCCCTTACCCTAAAAACAGCTATAGGAGCTTTATTGATTATTGCTGGAACTGTTCTTTTAATTTTTGAATAAAAGAATATACCACATACCTATTCCATCCGCTTCACTGGCTGAAAATTCCGTTTCACCTATCTATTTCGCTGAATCAGTTTATCTTTTAACTTAAGAGATGCGAAGACCTATTACTTTTACATAGTAAACGCAGCCGAAAGGTCACTTAGTTAGTTTTAATTAGTATCAAGGAAACATTGATTAAGGATCAATAAAAATCTTTTTGTGCTTTAATTCCTTGTAGCCTTTATGGCTTAACTATACACTTAATCATGTTTGGGTAGGATTGGATCGGTTTGTTCCAATCCTATTTTTATGGACTTTTATACAATAAAAAACCGCTGTAGCTACAACGGTTTAATTTATTTTGAGGATATTATTTTAGCTTATAAGAACTTCCGTTCCAAAGATAGGTTTTGGAAGAGCTTTTCTTCTTCTCTCTGTCTTTTTCATCCACTTCCATGTCTTCCACTTTTAGGATAAATGCGTTGGAAATTCCTCCTTTATCATTAGGAAAAACATATTCTTCGCTGTGATAAAAAGCTCCTGCATCACCCACATTCGTTAATTGCGGAAGGATCATCAGTTTTTTATCCTTAAAAAGAACATACTGATCATAGCCTGCGATTCCACAGGCTTCACCGGAAACCATTGCTTTCAGAGTCAATTCAACATTCTGCAGTTTGTGGCCGCTTTCTATATTAAATGCCGCTGAATTCAACTCCTCTCCTCTTCCTGTATCAAAATACACCTCATCAATGAGTGTATTTCCTTCCATTACTTTTATTCCTGCAATGTTCTGTTTTTCGATCTCATTGTATTCTTTATTCTTCCTGTCAATTGTTTTGGAAAGCCCAAAAAGGAAATCATATCCGTTTTTGTTACGGTATCCTATACAAAGATTACCTCCCCAAACATATCCTTCCAATGTACTCTCTCCCTTCTGATAAGAGATTTTATACCAATTGGCCGCTCTTTCTCCCAACTTCAGCACAGTTTCTTCTTTTTTAAGAATCACCACCTGCTGATTGGTCTGTAATGAATCTATAATCTGAGTATTAACACCCGGATCCAATCTCACGCGGGTCCAGTCTGTAAAGATTTTCTGCGTTTTATTTTCTTCAAAACCAAAGACTCCATCTGCATATACTTCACTTTCCTGTGCTGTAAAGAACTGCAGCATCAGTAGAAATAAAGCTGTCCATAAAGTTTTCATATTTGTATTTTGTTTTTTGGTGTTATTTTTCAAGAAGTAAGCTTACCCATTCTTCACGTTGTAGCTGCTTTTTCAGCTCAAGTCCGCTTTCTTTACATACTTCCAGAATATCATCTACGTCAAAGAAACATAGTCCTGAAAGTAATAGTTTCCCACCGTCATTCAATACTGAAACATAAGTCGGGATATCTGAAATCAGGATATTTCTATTGATATTGGCTAAAATAACATCAAAATTCTCTTTTCCTAAGTTTTCAGCAGTTCCCTGTTCAATATCCAGTTCTACATTGTTTCTTACTGCATTTTCTTTTGAATTTTCTACCGACCATTCATCAATATCGATAGCTTTTGTATCTCCTGCTCCCTGCTGTTTTGCATAGATTGCCAATACAGAGGTTCCACATCCCATATCCAGTACTTTTTTACCATTGAAGTCAATATCCATCATTTGCTGGATCATCAGGTGGGTGGTAGGGTGATGCCCTGTTCCAAAAGACATTTTAGGCTGAATAATAATTTCATGCATTCCCGGTACTGATTCGTGGAATTCTGCTCTGATCAATACTTTGTCATCAATATTGATTGGAGAGAAATTCTTTTCCCATTCTTCATTCCAGTTGATATTAGGCATTTCTTCGAAAGTGTATTCGATTTTTACGTTTTCGTTTTCAAAGATCGGAAGTGCTTTCAGCTGATCTTCCTGAAACAATTCTGTCTGGATATATCCTAAAATTCCGTCAATTTCTTCTGTAAAGCTGTCAAAACCTATTTCTATAAGTTCTGCCATTAAAATCTCATTCCAAGGTTGCAATGGAGAAATTTTGAAATTGAATTCTAAATAATTTTGCATGTGACTAATTTGCTGCAAAAATACTAATGTTATTATTGTTAAAAAAATAGTGGAGGAATTTTTGGCTGAAACCGGGGAGTTTTTTCTGGTTTTTCCCACAGATTACTCAGATGACACAGATCTTTTGAAATGTGAAAATTTCTAAGTTTTGGCTGAAGCCCCAAAAGTTAGCCAAAGAGAAAGCGGGCTAAAGCCCGCTCCTATTGAGTTTCATTATTCAAGGCAGGTTAAGATCCATTTTTTGACAGCTTTAAACCTTGAACTTTAAATTTTAAATTTTAAATCTCTTATGGATTTGTAGAGAAAATAGAACCATTTGCAATTAATGCTCTTCTGTTCATTTTCAGGATATCTCTTACCCATTCTGCAAAGTCTTCCGGCTGTAATACTTTATCAGGATTTCCGTCTGTAAGTCCTCCCTGGATACTCATATCTGAAGCAATGGTACTTGGAGTCAGGGTGATCACACGGATATTCTGTTTTCTCCATTCTGCCATCATTGACTGTGATAAAGAGACTACTGCGGCTTTTGAAGCGGCGTATGCGGACATATTCGGACCTCCTTTCAGACCTGCTGTAGAAGCTACGTTTACGATATCACCTTCTCCTTTAGCTTTCATAAATGGATGAGCTGCTTTGGCTGCGTAATACACTCCGAACAGGTTGGTCTTAATAACCTGCTCCCATGTTTCAGAAGGCATTTCTTCAATACTTCCGAAATCTCCGATCCCTGCATTGTTGATCAGAATATCAATACCTCCCAATTGTTCTGCTAAAGATTCTATTCCAGCTTTTACCTGAATTTCATTGTCTACAGAAAAAACTGCATATGCTGAGTTGACTCCCAGTTTCTTGATCTCTTCAACTGTCATTTTAAGATTTTCCTCGTTTCTTCCTGTAATGGCAACGTTTACTCCTTCATTGGCTAATACTAACGCTACAGCTTTCCCTAATCCTCTTCCACCACCTGTTACAATGGCATTTTTCCCGTTTATATTCATAGTAATAATACTTTTCTTTATACAAAGTTACGAAAGTACATTTTTATGAAGCGGTGAAAACATGGATTTAATTTATATTTTATTAAACCTCATCAAAAATTAAAACCGGCTCATAAGAACCGGTTTCAAAATCTAAAAAAAGGTATAGTAAAAAAATAAAATGCTTAAGGAATCTGAATTGAATTCTGAACTTCAAATTCTTCTGAAGCAGTGAATTCATTTCCGTACATGTCAACAGCTTTTACCTCAACTTTATGCTTTCCTAATGGTAATTTTTTAGGAAAATCTGCTTCCCAGATGTGCTTTGACATTTCAGGATTGGAAGGTCTCCTTCCCGGAAAAATTTTCTCTGTAGAATCCCATTTGAAAACAGAAAGAGCAAAATTCGGATCTATGGTTTCATCATACTCCATTTCTTCCCATTTTCCACCATCTATTCTGTATTCTACTTTATCTTTTTTGCTTCCCATAAAGAAGTTGGCTAATACTTTGGCAGAAGTTCTTGATGCAGGAATCACTTTCGGAACATATAGTTTGATCTGATAATCATCCGGTTTTCCCGCTGTTTTGTATTTAACTTTATACTGGTTGTCTGCAAAGCTGATGAATGAATATCCTTTTGCCGTTCCGTCTCTCATCGTTGAGGTAGGAAGTCCGGCATCATCCTGTGTTCCTGAATACCAGTCGCCACAAGTGGTCCCTACGTTATATTCGTGTAGTTCTTTGATACCGTTCCAGCCTGCTTTTTTACCATAGAAAATCTGCTGCTGGATATGCGTATGTGCTGATAAAAGCAATACATTCTGGAAAGGATTTAAGAAATCAAATAATTTCTGACGATCCGCATTTCTGAAGCTGTCTTCGTTGTTGTGTTCTAAAGGAATATGGAAAGATATCACGATCAGTTTATTTTTATCAACCAATTTCAGGTCATTTTCGATAAACTGAAGCTGGTCTTCACGGAAACCACCCCAATAGCCTTTACCATCTCTGGGATCGGGGTAAAGTATATCATCCAGAATGATAAAGTGTACATTACTATAGTTGAAAGAATAATTGGCAGGACCAAAATTAGACTCAAATGTTTCATCTGAAAGACGGTCTTCCTTCGCATCGTAGTTCATATCATGATTCCCCATTACATTATACCAAGGCAGCCCCACTTCTCTCATTACATCAGCGTAAGGCTTTTGAAGGCTTAGATTATCTCCTACCAGATCTCCTAAACTGATTCCCAATACTGCATTCTTTTTGGTGTTCTTCACTTCATTTACAATTCCTCTTTTGAAATAATCCAGTTCTTTTTCTGTGTAAGGCTGTGGGTCTCCAAAAACAAGGATATCAAAGTTTTTGGTTTCGTTTTGCTTATAAAGCGGAAAGTTCAACTCTTTAGGAAGATCTCCTGTAGCAGCAACTCCTTTGTATTTGAAATCAGCCGGAAATCCTTTTGGTTTATGATGATAATAGAACTGTGGAAGATTGTTCGCATTTAAAGCGGTCTGGTATCCTGAAGGTTTGATGACAAAAATAGTCTGATCTTCCTGAACCGGAAGACTGTACCGCCCGTTTTTATCAGTAAGAACTACCTGAACTCCATTGGAAACAGCTACACCTTCAACTCCTTTTTCGCGGTTTTCTTTCTTTTGATTTTTATTGCTGTCTTCGTATACATATCCTGAAACAGAAGTTTGCGAGAATGTCATTGCTGAAACCAGGATGCAAGGCACTAAAAATTTTATATTGATACTCATTATCTTTTAATCTTTAAATTATTTTCAATTTTTAAATTCAGTTTATTATTTATTCCACCACATTTTCACATTGATGTTATCTCCTCCCATGGATTGTACCGCTGCATTATAATTATCTGTATTCATCACTTTTGTAGTGGTAGGATACATGAATCTTACAGGCATCTGTCCTCCGTTCTGAAGTCCTCCGTTATTGGGTAATGCAGGCAGTTTTGTACGTCTGTACTCATACCATTGCTGATGGTCTACAAAAAACAGGGAAATGTATTTTTGAAGCATCAGTTTCTGAAGAGAACCATCATAGGCTACATTATTATTACTGAAATAATTGGCAGGAACTGTTGCTCCCCATTGCTCAATAATTGACTTTACTCCCGTTTCGTAATAGGTCTGCTGATTTCCGGTAATAATTCCTTTGTTCACGAGTTCTGCCAGAATAAACTGCACCTCAGAATAGGTCATGATTAAGATTTTCAGCGGTGCTTTTGCCAGGTTTTGGTTAAGGTTAGAAGGCTGATAGTTGAAAGCTGTTCCCAAAGCATATCCTGATGGGGCTCCTTTATAGCCAAGATCTTCTCCAGTGGTTGCTTTCGCTTTGGTAAAAAACATACTCAGCCTTGGATCATTATTATCTTTCATAGCATTTACAAAGAATTCTCCTGCTGATCTGTATGCTGTAAAATCCTGAGGGCGGGCAATTGGCGGCAAGTATGGAGATACTCCTGAAAGTGGCAGCACTGCACTGTCTGTATTATTCTGGAAAACAGGGTATTGTGCAGGGTTATTAACGATTTCCTGAATTCTTTCATGTACGTTCACTTCACCGTTTCTGCTCAAAATCCTCGTTAACAATCTTAATGAAAGAGAGTTACAGAATTTTTTCCATCCCAAGATCCCTGTCTGGCTATTGGTATTGGCATTGTAAAATAAATCTGTTTCAGCTAATGCCTGGTTTGGGTTGAATAGTGAATTGGCTGTTTTCAGATCATTTAAAAGCTGGATATAGATATCTTTCTGTTTATCATATTTTGGTCTCAAAATATTCTCTTCAATTTTCACAGCTTCAGATAAAGGCACATCTCCGAAAGCATCGGTAAGATTGGAAGCGATCCATGCATTCAGGACCATTGATATTGCCAGATAGTTATTATTCTGTTCTTTCGTGGCATATTTTCTAAGGTCGCTTACCTGCTTAAGCCATTTATAAGAGGTATTCCAGTAACCGTTACCACTTTTTTCGTCCATATAGTATCTGCTGTACGTATTTCCTTCATTTGGAAAGTCTAAAGCGATCTGCATGATATCAAAGGTAAAATCATCTGCTCTGTTATATCCGTAACTTCCCATTTCATACTGGATGGGTGCAAGAAGACTTCCTACTGAAGGATCTTTTATTTTGCTGGTATCTGTATTGATTTCTTCAAAGGTTCTGTCGCAGGACTGAAGCATAAAAACAGAAGCAGCCAATGTCAGATTTATGATTATTTTTTTCATTTTTTTAGATTTTAGAATTTAAGATTTAACTGAAAACCAACTGTTCTTGCCGTTGGAAGCTGTCCCATTTCAACCCCTGGAGTAATGGTTGCATTATCCAGCGTAGCTACTTCAGGATCAAACAGAGGGAACTTCGTCCACATCCACAGGTTCTTTCCGAAAATGGCAATGGTAAGATCATCCAGACCTAAAGATTTTATGGTCTCTTTCGGGAATGAATAGGCAATTCTTGCATCTCTCAGCTTAATAAAATCTGTACTGAAGCTGTTGGTTTCCACATTGGCTCTTCTATAGTAATCTCCATAATAGGAAGATACCAGTACTCCTTTTGTATTTGTACTGAAAGATCCGTCAGGATTCTGGACAACTCCATCTCCTACAATCATTCCGCCAGGATTATCTCTTCCCGGAAGGGTAGATTTCAGTTTCCCTTGTTCAGACATTTTATGATGTGACTGTGAGTAAGCAATACCTCCGTACTGACCATCAAATGAGAAGCTTATTGTAAAGTTTTTAATCTTGAAATCATTCTGAAGGCCTGCTCTCCATTTCGGGAATGCATTTCCTACTTTTTCAATATCTGCAGGTCTTCCCGGAAGTCCGTTATCTCCGTAAATTACTTTTCCGTCCGGAGTTCTTAATAATTTAAATCCATACATATCTCCAAGAGAACCTCCCACTTCCATTTTATAGAAGACCACATCACCTACGTTGGAAACGATTCCGTCAAATCCTTCAGGTAAAGTCATCACTCTGTTTTCGTTGGTAGACCAGTTTCCACCTACTTTCCATGAGAAGTTTTGACCTTTTACAGCTAAGATATCTGCTGAAAGTTCAAGACCTCTGTTACGGATTTTTCCTGCATTGATCACTCTTTTGGAATATCCGCTTTCGGAAGGTAATGAAACAGGAATAATCTGGTTTTCACTGACGTTCTGATATGCGGTAAGATTCACATTCAACCTATTTTTGAAAAGGCTGAAATCCATACCTGCTTCAATATTGGTGTTTTTCTCAGGTTTAAGAGAAGGATTATTAAAAGTTGTAGGTGCCACCACACTTCCGGTAATATTGCTTGCCGAATAATAGTTATCCAGAAGATAAGGATCACTGTCTATTCCTACTTTTGCCCATGAACCTCTCAGTTTCCATAAGTTCAGGTTGTTACTTTTTAGCTTAAAAATATCTGATAAAATGAAGCTGGTACTTACTGAAGGATAAAAGAATGATCTGTTCTGTTTTGGAAGTGTAGAACTCCAGTCGTTTCTTCCGGTAACATCTACAAATACTTTATTGTCATATCCCAACGTAAGTAATCCGTAAACACTGTCTACATGTTTATCTCTTGGTGCAGGATATTTGACCGGAATAGAAAGAGCGTTGGTAAGGCTGTATTCGCCTGCTGTTTTCAATCCGATGGCCTGATAATCAGTCATCAGATATTCATTATAGCGGATACTTCCTCCTGCTGATGCTGAAATACTGAATTTATTCCAATCTGCTTTGTAAGAGAATAAAAGGTCATTGTTATATTCCTGATTTTTGATAAACTGTTCTCTGTAGAATCCCTTCAGATAGTTTGCAGAACTCCATGGCCTTTTGGTAGTTCTTTTTTCATTCAGAATTTCAATACCTGATCTCAGCATCAAACTGAAATTTTTATTAAACTGATAATCTGCCGTAATGTTTCCTGTAATAGTCTTTTTTCTGACCCCATTCAGCATTTCGTAAGCGATCATATAAGGGTTATCAATAAAGGAGCTGAAAGGATGGATCTGATCAACCTGTTCCTGACCCGGCTTCCAGATCGGCTTATACCATTCAAGATCCACATTAGGATTCTGGAAGATCATGAAATAGGAGATCGACTGGTTGTTGTATCCCGTTGCAGGGAGATTATCACTGGAAGTAGTGTTGTAGGCAAATTTTGTAGAGATTTTTAATTTTTTGGTAAGCTGATGGGCAAAAGATAGGGCAAAATTGAATCTGTCAAAGCCGGTATTCGGCATCATCCACTCATTATTAAGGTACGTAAGTGAAGATCTGAAACTTGTTTTGTCGTTTGAGCTTTCTACTGAAATACTGTTTGAATAGGTAGAACCTGTTTGCCAGAAGCCTTTAATGTTATTTTCATAAGGTCTCCACAATTGTCTTTCTTTGCTCTGTCCCAATACATTAGGATCATATTGAAAATAATACTGTCCGGCGAATTTTGGCCCGAAAGCACTACTTGTACCGCCCGTACTTGGTCCATCTGCGGAAAGGCCGTAAGAATAGTAAAAATTGCCTGCCGTATTGGTTGCCAGAGTTCCCTGTCCGTATTCATACTGCCAGTCCGGCCATTTCAATACGGAATCAAAGCTTGAGGAAGAATTAAAAGTCACTCTCAGTTTTCCGTTCTTTGTTTTACCGGATTTTGTAGTGATCATTAATGCTCCGTTAGCAGCACGGGATCCATATAATGCAGCTGCAGAGGCTCCTTTCAATACAGTTACAGATTCAATGTCATCCGGGTTGATGCTGTTCAGTCCGTTTCCAAGATCAATCGGAACATCTCCTCCGGAGCCCGCTCCATAAGCTGCCGTACCGGAACCTGTAGTAGAATTTCCCAATGGAACGCCATCCACTACAATAAGAGCATAATTATGATCCATCATAATGGATTTCTCTCCTCTCAAAGTAATTCTGGAAGTTCCAAGCGGCCCTGCTCCGGCAGTCTGAATTTTAAGACCTGCCACTTTCCCTTCCATTGACTGCGCCCAGTTGTTATTCTGGGTTTCTTCAAATGTTTTGGCTTCTACTTTTTCGGCAACATACCCCAAAGCCCTGTCATGTCTCTTGATCCCTAAAGCAGTTACTACTACTTCATCAAGCCCTTTAATCGTGTCTTTTGTAACTTTCTGCTGAGCCGCCAGATTAACGCTAACCAATCCTAACAGTGACAAAACCAACAGTTTTTGTGTCTCTTTACGCATTTCCTTTTTGTTTGCGCAAAATTAAAGCGACATTATAAGGATGATCTTAACACAGTTTTAACGTTTCTTAAAAATTTATTAAACGATATATTAATCTACCCTTAACAACATTGAATAAATATTTAATTATCAGACATTTAATCAATTAAGTCTATTTAATACCATTCTACAATTGTATTTACGTATCTTTATTGTCTTTCCTTGAGATAATACCACACGAAATACACAACAAATTAATTTACATACATATAAATCATACTTTTTTTATATCTCAGAAAATTAAGGAGTAAGTTCATAAAAAAAGAACAGTCTGCCTCCTTTAAGGGACAGACTGTGTAAATTATTAATTATTATTGAGGTGGTTGGGAAATACCTTAAACCACCCCGGCAAAAATTCAAAGAACTTTTGCTACCCCTCCGGAGGAGGGGAATATTTCGTCCTTCGGTTGTACTATTCGTGAAGGATATTCAATCATTATTTATTCTTTAACTGATCCGGAATATTGGTTGTAACAAACCCAATTCCTTGCTTTTTCAATTCATCATATACGGCAACATCATTTACAGTCCATGAATTGGTAATTAATCCTAATGTTTTTGCTTCAGCAATCCAGGTAGGATTTTTCTGGAAAACACTGTAATGATAATCCATACCATCCAATCCTTCTTTTTTGATCTGCTCAGGAGAAAGTTCTCCGTTCAGGTATTGAACTTTAAAGGAAGGTTGCTGTTTTTTGATCTCTTTACAGATATTAAGACTGAAAGAAATAAACTCACTCTGAGATTCCAGCTTCATATCCTTAATCATTTTGATCGTTTTCTGCGTGATCTCATTTTCAATTTCCGGAGTTTTGGCTGGTTTGATTTCAACGATCAGCTTCAGAGCTTTATCTTTTTTTCCCTGTTTCAAATAATCTTTTAATGTGGGAAACTTTTCTCCGTTGGATAATTTCAATGCTTCCAACTCTTTAAATGTAGCTTCTGAAATTTCCATTTTACCATGGTGTTCATCGTGATTGATTACCAATACACCGTCTTTTGTCATTCTTACATCAAATTCAGACCCATATATTTTTAATTTCTGGGCATTTTCCAAGGACTGTAACGAGTTCTCCGTTGTAGGAGGCTGAGCCTGGAAATATCCTCTATGGGCAATGATCTGGGTTTGTGCTTTCATCATAACTGTACTTAAAACTGCTAACCCTAAGATAAAATTTTTCATAATATAATTTAGATTATTAAAAACAAAGTCCTAAACTTCTGATAAAGGTAGTTATTAAAATATGGAAACCACAAAGGCATAAAAGATTTTCTGGCTAAAATTAAGGTTCAATGCTCCTTAACCTGCCGTTTCAATTTCTTTTATGTCTTCTGTGGTTTTAAAAACAGATATTAGAAGGAATACTTCGCTCCGATCTGGATCTGGTATGGATTTCCTGACATAGGAACCAAACCTCCTCCACTTACGTTTTTGGTGTACTCATACTGCATGGTATCCTTATTAAATTTGGTTACTTTATACAAGGATGTATTTCCATATGAGTTATTTACACCCCATTCTTTATTAAGCAGATTCGCCACGTTGAAGATATCTACAGAAAGTTCAAAGGCTCCTACTTTATCAAATTTAATTTTTTTCGCTACACGAACATCCCAAACCCCATAGAATCCATTTTTACCTCCGTTACGTTCTGCAATTTTTCCATTGTATTCGTTGATGTAATCTTTCAGAGCTTGTCCCACTTGCGGATCATCCAAAATCGATTTGGTAAGGTTCGGGAAGATAAAAGCAAGGTCATTGGAATCTACGAAGTCACCATTGATATTCCCTCCTGTTGTTGCTGAGAAACGCGTTCCTCCGATTCCTGAATATCTGATTCCTAAGGTAAATCCGGCAATTGTAGGAGAGTTACCATAGATAACTACTTTATTACGGAACTGGTTGTCAGAATAAGTCATTCTTAAATCTCTCGGATCACTCTGAATCATGGTGGATAATGTGGCAGAGTTGGCTACGTTTCCGTTGTAAGAGGTATTGTCTTTAATGTCAGACCACGTATAACTTGCTGTGATTTCCCCATCTTTCCAGTAACGGTAGCTTGTATCAATCACGAATGAGAACTGGTTTACTTTACCATCACTTACCAACTCCAGTACTCTTCCGAAATTATTATTGATTCTTCCCTGTTTCCAGTCGAAGCTTACACTGTTATTGGCATTATTGGTAATAGCACCTGTAGGGATAAATACTCCTCTTCCACCTTCATTAGCCAGGGTAAAGAAAGGATTGGCTACCATGTTTCTGTCATAGTAATAGTAGTTATTTCTACCTAAAGCCATATATCCTGCGATTCCCGCTCTGAACCTTTCATTGAAGAAATGGGTATAAGATATATTCGCTTTATAAACGATTGGAATTTTTGTGTCTTTACCGGTATAGTTAATGGTTGGAATCTGATACTGGGAAAGCGACGGAACCGAGTTATAATCATTTCTGTAGCTGTTGAAATCCGGGAACGGAACATCTTTACCTGTTACATCTACTGTAGCAAGGTGTCTTCCATCAAACACCAGGTTATTGATGATCATATAATTGTTGATATCTGAAGAGAAAATTCCGGCTCCGAACTTCAGGAAGTCTTTATTTCCTTCATTGATATTCCAGTCAAACTGGAATCTTGGCTGAATTACGAATGATTTGATCTGATTATCTGTTCTGATTCCCATTTCATCAAACAGTTTCTGGTTGAATTCTGCCTTCGGGTAACCACCGTAGTCTAATCTTAAACCAGCCATTAAATCTAGACCTTTTGCGATTTTCGTCTGAAACTGCCCATAAATACCAATGTTCCATATATTTGATCTTACAGACGGATCTTCCATCAAAGGAACTTCTCTGTAGAATCTGTAAGGCGTCATTGCATCAAAATTACTCATTCCCTGAAAATGGAATCTTCCGTTCACCTCACTTCCGTATACCGATTTTGCTGTGGTATACATCAGATCTGCTCCGAAAGTATATTTTACTTTATCGGTATTGTAATACAAATTATCTACAATCTGAAATACATTGTTTCTAAAACTTTCCTGAGCAAAACGATGCCCTCCGATCTGAATATTAGTAGACCCCGCACTTGAAGACACCCCTTCCACAATAGCTCTCGGAACAGGTTTCCCCAATTGATTGTTCTGGTAACTGTCCTGGAAAGTATAAAGGTACTGCGCTTTCAATTCATTGGTTAAATTAGGCTGCAGGTTTGATCTTAAAGTCAATAACAAGCTGTTATCAAGATTTTTGTCATTTCCATAAGATTCAAAGAAATTGATATTGGTATTATCACCAAGACCGTTTTTATTAAGGTCGTAAGTAAAGTTGTTTCTAAGTGTTAATAAGTTCTTCTCATTGATCTGCCAGTCTAAACGTAAAAATCCGGCATCCGAGTTTCTTACTTTGTCAAAACTTCCAAACTGAGGGCCGCTTCCTACCCCATATTTTGCTCTGGCAATATCCACAAACTGATTAAGCGTCTGCGTGGTAGTATTGAACCTCTTTTCATCATCAGGAGATTTGATATCTGCAATCACCAATGGTCTAGAATCCAACTGATGATCCCATGCTACGAAGAAATGTAATTTATTTTTAATGATGGGTCCACCCAATGAAAATCCGAACTGAGAAGTTGAGAAATCATTGTCTCTTTTGTTTCCTCTGATGTCATATGGACTGGAAAGCCAGTTGGTTCTTAAATATTCCCAGGCACTTCCTGAAAATTTATTGGTTCCTGATTTGGTAACAGCACTTACCGTTCCTCCTCCGCTTCTTCCCAATGTCACATCATATTGGTTGGTAGTAATTTTGAATTCACGTACTGCTTCAATGGAGATAGAAAAAGGGGCGCCGCTTCGGCTGGTAGTAGATCCTGCAGAAGTTGGATTTTTTGCAGTCATCCCGTCAATGGTAAAGTTGGTAGAAGACCCTAACTGTCCGGAAAGGTTTCCGCCTTTTCCACTTAACGGTGACAGTTCAGCAAGGTTGGTAAAGTTTCGTCCGTTCACCGGAAGCATGCTGATATTTTTTGCAGAGATTGCCGTTGCTGCTCCAAGGTTTCCGATTTTGTTTTTAAGGTTTCCGGTAATTTTTACTTCTTCAATGGTCTTTTCGTTCCCCAGATCCATATTTACAGTAACCTGATCTCCGAAGTTCACATTGTAACCTTCTTTTTTATCATCGTTTACAATAACTGTATAAGGGCCTCCAAGAGGAATTTCCTTAAAAATATACTCCCCTTTTGAGTTGGTTTCCGTTTCCGTTCTGAACCCTGTAGATTCATTCACGATCGTTACTTTCACTTTTTCCTGAGCCGTACTTCCCGGCCCGGTAACTTTCCCTACAATAGAAGCCTGCGTGGTCTGTGCATACGCCATTGTCCCAAGCCCTAAAAACAATAATCCCAGTACAATCTTTACTTTTTTCATTTCTTCCGAAGATCTTTATGATTAATTTTTTGATGTTCGCCAGGAAACCTCTTTGATTTTCATGCTAATAGATGATGTTGAGGTTTCTTTCAATCAGATGTGCAAAGGTATTTTGACTTTAAGGGCGGGGTGTTTAAGAAAGCTTTAACATTTTTTTAATTAAATCAGAACGTTATGTTAAATTACTTTAAACATATGTTTTATTTCCTACACAATCAGTTCGTTAAGGCATATTACGCATTCTTAATTTTCCTGTACTATTTAATTCTGTTATTTTTTAAATGCAATTACTTTAGTTATTTTTGCTCAAAAGATAGAAAACCAATGTCTGAAAACATTCAACAAAAGATAGAACAGCTCCGCAAAGAGCTTCACCAGCATAATGAAAATTATTATCAACTGGATACACCCACCATTACGGATTTTGAATTCGACATGCTTCTGCAGGAGCTACAAGATCTGGAGGCCAAGTACCCGGAATTCTATGATGAGAACTCTCCTACTGTACGCGTAGGCGGTGGTGTTACCAAAGTTTTCCCTACTATTCAGCATAAATTCAGAATGTACTCACTGGATAATTCTTATGATTTTGACGACCTGGAAGACTGGGAAAAAAGAATTATCAAAACCATTGAAGATCCTGTAGAATTTGTTGCTGAACTAAAGTATGACGGTGCTTCCATTTCTATTCTTTATGAAAACGGAAAGCTCTCGCAGGCAGTTACCCGTGGGGATGGCTTCCAGGGAGATGAAATCACTCCGAATGTACGTACCATTTCAGATATTCCTTTGACTTTAAAAGGTGATTTCCCAGCTCAGTTTTTTATGCGTGGAGAAATTTATCTGACCCGAAAAAACTTTGATAAAATCAATAAACTGCGTGAGGAAGAAGGTCTTGATCCCTTCATGAACCCAAGAAATACAGCCAGTGGAAGTTTGAAAATGCAGGACAGCGCTGAGGTAAGGAAGCGCGGACTTTCTTCTGTACTGTATCAGTTTATCTCAGAAGATATTCCTGCGGAAACGCATTGGGAACTGCTTCAGAAAGCCCAAAGCTGGGGATTCAAAACCTCTCAGCAGGCCAAATTGTGCAAAACGATGGCTGAGGTACAGGAATTTATCACGTTCTGGGATACGGAACGTCATAACCTGCCATTTGAAATTGATGGGATTGTTTTAAAAGTGAATTCATTACAGCAGCAGAGACAGCTTGGTTATACCGCCAAATCTCCCCGTTGGGCAATGGCTTATAAATTTAAAGCTGAAAAGGTAGAAACAGAACTTCAGAGTGTTTCTTATCAGGTGGGAAGAACGGGTGCCATTACTCCGGTTGCTAACCTTAAACCTGTTTTATTAGCCGGAACTATCGTAAAAAGAGCTTCTCTGCATAATGAGGATATCATCAAAAAACTGGATCTTCATGAACATGATTTCGTGTATGTAGAAAAAGGAGGTGAAATTATTCCAAAAATCGTAGGCGTAAACACAGATAAAAGGACAGAGGAGAGCAAAGAAATTGAATACATCAAACATTGTCCTGAATGCGGAACAGAACTGGTAAAAATTGAAGATCAGGCCATTCATTTCTGTCCGAATGAACTTCACTGTCCGCCACAGGTAGTTGGAAGAATGATCCACTATGTTTCCAGAAAAGCTTTGAATATTGACAATCTTGGAAGTGAAACCATTGAACAGCTGTACAGAGAAAAACTGATTGAAAATCCTGCAGATTTCTATGTTCTGACAAAAGAACAGCTTCTTCCGCTGGAAAGAATGGCTGAGAAATCTGCTCAGAATATCATTTCAGGAATTGAGAAATCCAAAGAAATTCCTTTTGAGAAAGTTTTATACGGAATCGGAATTAAGCATGTGGGGGAAACAGTTGCTAAGAAACTTGTCAAAAACTTCCCAACGGTTGAGGAACTAAAGAATGCAACTGTAGAAGAGCTTTGTCAGGTAGAAGATATCGGTGCCAAGATTGCGGTAAGCATTGTTGAGTTCTTCCAGAATTCTGAAAACGTGTTGATGATCGAACGTTTAAAATCTTACGGAGTACAGCTTGAAAAAGGAGAAAGCACAAATGAAGTATTATCCAACGTTCTGGAAGGGAAAACGTTCCTTTTCACCGGAAAATTATCATTATTCACCAGAGAAGCAGCTGAGGAAATGGTAGAAAAGCATGGCGGAAAAAACATTTCTGCGGTTTCTAAAAACCTCAACTATCTTGTTGTAGGTGAAAAGGCAGGAAGCAAGCTGAAAAAAGCTCAGGATATAGGAACCATTCATATTCTGGATGAGCAGCAATTTTTGGATCTGATTGAGAAACAATAAGTTTAAATAATATTTTCACAAAAAAACCATTGATTTTTTTCAATGGTTTTTTTATATTCTGTGAACATACTCAATGTTTTACTTAAAAACAATAAGGGTATATGGAACACTTTCCCCTGCTTTAGGCAAGATCAACCTGATATGCTCCTTATTCCTGTAGTAATCTGTGTAAGGCTCTTTGGTAATAATCTTCCCTTTCTCAGTTTCTTTATATCCGGCTGTCAATATCAGTTTAAGATATTGATCATATTCTTTTTTATCTTTAAACTCAAATTCAATTCTATCTTCTGATTTTTCTTCTTTGTATTCAAACTTTCCGATTTTCGAGGTGTAGTCAGCGGAATCATATTCGGTTAAAAGAAATCCTAAACCTTCTGTTCTGTCATAAAATTTGAACTGAAGCTGTTTCATTTCCTTTTTAAACTCATCCATGGTAAGTTTATTGAACCCCTTAAGCTGTTCTAATGTGAAAGTCTGTGCAGAGACCTGAATACCTAGTAAAACTGAAAATAATAAGAGTCCTAAAGTTTTCCTCATTTCTATTTTTGTCGCAAATATAAAATAATCCTTATGAAACCGGCAGTCTGAAATAAAATGTACTTCCATTATTCAGAGAACTCTTCACTCCTATTTCTCCGTGTTGCTTTTCAATGAAATTTTTTGAAATGGCCAGGCCTAAGCCCGTTCCGTTCTGATGCTCTCCGGGAACCTGAAAATAGCGGTCAAAGATCTGGCGGTGGTATTTTTCATCAATTCCGCTTCCGGTATCAATAATACTGAACTGAATAAACGAGTTCAGTTTTTCAACTACAATCTTGATATTTTCGTCCTGAAAAGAGTGCTTTACCGCATTGGTCAGGAAATTATTCATCACCCAGACTGTTTTATCAAAATCTGCGTTTACAGCATCACTTTCTTCCAGAAGATATTCTGTACTGATGGCAATATTTTTCTGCTCAGCCAGTTTTTCAACATTCTTTACAGCAGTCTGTACAATTTCTTTCGGAGAACATTTTTCAACCGTCAGTCTGATATTTCCGGATTCTACCTGAGAAAGATTAAGCAATTCTCCTGTGATATCCAATAACCGCTGTCCGTCTTCATTGATACTTTTCAGTAATTCCTGCTGCTGCTCGTTCAGTTCTCCGAATTTTTGGTTTCCAAGGAGCTGAACCCCCATTTTGATGGCTGAAATTGGTGTTTTCAATTCATGGGAAATCGTTGCAATAAAGTTGGTTTTAGCAAAATCCAGTTCTTTAAAAGGGGTAATATTTCTCAGCAAAATTACCTTTCCGATATATTTCTTTTCTTTTTCGCCTGTTTTTACAATATTGATAGGAATAATATCCTGTTCAAAATAATTTTCCTTGTTATCACGGACAATCTTAATCGGATCTTTTACCGGGTGGTCAACATTTTTTAACAGTTCACGTATCAGATCATTGTTAATTGCTACTTCATGGGCCGTTTTTCCAATAATTTCTTCTTTATGTAGGTTTGTTATCTTCAGTGCTTCATCATTGATCATATAGATAAAATGATTCTCATCAAGGCCAATCACAGCATCATGCATATTGTTGACCAATGTTTCGATACGTTTTTTATCCATCAGCTGTTTGGAAAGTGTACTGCTTTCGTACTCCTGAAGTTTTTCCGCCATAGTATTGAATGAATCTGCCAGACTGCTGAACTCTTCACTTCCTTTGAAATGCACCCTCTCATTATAGTTTTTATCAGCAATCTGTTTGATACTGAAGGTCAATTGATTGATAGGCTCTGCAATGGTTTGGGGTAAATTGAAAAGCAGGATAAAAGCAATCAGAAAACATACGGTTCCCAAACTTACAATCCAGAAAGTGGCATTTTCTGCTGTAATGATCGCGATATCACTCTTCCGTTCTATACCTTTCATATTCAAAGACATGATCTTAGCCAGATCTTCACGGATGAGTTTTTCTTTATTGATATCCGGTGCTTTCAGATAACTGCTGAAATGCATATTGAGGTTTTGAGTGGCTTCTCTTTCTCCAAATTCTGTAAGGTTTTTTTCCTGCAGCTTATTATTTTTTCGAAAATCTGCTATCGCAACAGTACTATCAATACTGATGTTATCCAGCGCCAGAAGCATGTTTTTGGAAAACTCCAGACTGTTGTAATTGGCCGTAAGGATCTTTTCAGTATCGGATTTTAATTTATTAATATATACAGAACCTATCACTGAAAGCAGAACGATCAGCAGAAATAAAAGGCCAACGCCTAAGGTAAGTTTCGTTTTAAGTTTCATTATTTTTATGATAAAATAATAATATCTATCTGTCTTTCATTCAGCCTGTTCATGAGGGTATAGATCCAGCTGTACCCCAGCATCCGCTGCCAGAAACTGGCGTGAGGTTTACCAATGCAGACCGTTGTGATATTATGAGCAATCACATATTCCAGGATTCCGTTATGAACACTGCTTTCTTTGATGCGGACAACTTTGGCACCTAATTCCTGTGCTAAATTAAAATTATTAATTAAATACCGCTGTTTATCGAGTGCAATTTTTTCCGGATTTTCGGAAGGTTTCTGAACATACAAAACAGTCCATGGACTGTTATAATAACTGGCTAATCTTGCTGTTTTCCGGATAATTGTTTTAGCAATTTTCTCGTTGCTGCTGATGCAGGCCAGGAATTTTATGGGTTTAAAATTTTCAGTTTTGATCTCAGTTTCCACCTTCCTTTCCACATGAGTGGCCACTTCTTTTAAAGCTAATTCACGAAGCTGGAGAATATGCCCGCTTTGGAAGAAATTACTGAGTGCGGTCTGAATTTTCTCCTTTTTATAGATTTTTCCTTCTTTTAAGCGCGTCAGCAGTTCATCCGCAGTAAGGTCGATATTGACAACTTCATCGGCTAGAGCCAGTATCTTATCCGGAACCCGTTCTGCCACTTCTACTCCTGTGATTTTCTTGACTTCTTCATTCAGGCTTTCAATATGCTGAATATTCATGGCACTGATGACATTGATCCCGTTATCAAGGATTTCCAGCACATCCTGCCATCTTTTTTTATTTTTAGAACCTTCTACATTAGTATGAGCAAGTTCGTCCACCAAAACCACTTCAGGATGTTCATTAATGATAGCCTGAAGATCCATTTCTTCAAGATTTTTTCCTTTATAAAAGACCGATTTTCTTTCAACCTCAGGTAGTCCTTCTGCCAGCTCCACGGTTTCTTCCCGGCCATGGGTTTCTATATAGCCTATCTTTACATCAATGCCATTTCGCAAAAGGGAATGTGCTTCCTGAAGCATACGGAAGGTTTTTCCTACACCTGCACTCATCCCGATATAAATTTTGAATTTTCCTTTACGGGATTTCTGGATAAGTTCTAAAAAATCTTTTGCTGATGACATTGATTTTATTCTTTTTAATTTTACTTTAAACACTTTTCACTGTGGTTAAGCTGATTACTAAAACCAGGCTGAAAGACTTGTTGTAATGAAGAAATTTCCTTTTCTGAATTCATCGTTTTTCGCAAAAATGGCATCTTTAGCAGTAAAACCTCTTGCCTCTGTGCGGAAAACCACATTTTTAAAGATCGCATAATCTACATTGAGAGAATATCCAAAAGTCTGAAATCCATTGGGAGTTTCTGTATTGATAATCACACCGTTCTTATCATTGTAATATTCTAATCTTCCTGCCAATGCCCATTTGTTGTCTAATTGATATTTCATTAATACATTTGGGCTGTACCAGATATTATACTGTTCGCTTCCTTTTGACTTCTGTTCTGCTCCGATATCAAATCCTAATACTGCAGAAAACTGATCTGTTAGCTGAAAGCTTCCATACAAATCATGGAAATAGCGCATTCTTTTATCTTCTTTAGCTTTATCATTCCCGATAAATGAGCTGCTGTTCAGGGTAATTTTATCATTGGGTTTATAGGTCACCTGATGTCCGAAAGAAATACTCTGGTTTCCTTCCGGTTTTGCAATTCTCTGCCAGCCATTCAGTATTAATCCGCTTAAAAACCATTTCCCATTATCTGAGGTGTAAGAAATTTTGGCACCTGTTTCAAAATAGGGAGAGTTTTCTGCAGCAAAACTTCTGGTAAGATTGATATTATCTTTTCCTATAGCACTTTCCCAGCCGATATGAGACGGCATGATCCCTGCATCAATCCACAGGTTTTTATTTTTAGAAATTTTGATCCCGATATTGGCTTCGTTGACATAGCGCAGTGCATTCTGCTCAGCAGCCATATTATCCTGTGCATAAGTTCCAGCCATTAAAGCTACATTGGCCCGTAGATTTTCACTCTGATAGTTCGCTTTAACCAATCCAAGATTAAGATTCATTTCATTATGTCTGTTATATGAGTATAAAAAGTTTTGGCGCATATGATTGCCCGGCTCATTAAAATCATAAGTATAAAAGAGTTCTGCATAAGCAGAAAATGTCACTTTATTCTCTGTTTTCAATGAATCTGATGATTGTGCTTTGGCTAAAAATAGTCCTGATAGCACACATATAGCTAGATATTTTTTCACTATTATTAAGGTATGTTAATCATGTCAAAGTTTAAAACCTTAACATGATTATCGATTATTAAATTTATTATTTTAATTGATCCAAAGCGATATTAAGCTTCAGAACATTTACTTTTGATGGTCCGAAAAGTCCTAAGAAAGGCTTTTCTGTCTGATTATTAATTAAGCTTTTAACTTGCTCTTCTGAAATATTTCTCACTTTTGCAATTCTCCTTGCCTGATACAATGCTCCTTCTTCAGAAATATCCGGATCCAGCCCACTTCCACTGGCAGTTACCAGCTCTACAGGGACTTTCACACCTCCCATTTCAGGATTGTCCATTTTTAAAGTGTCAATTCTTTTCTGTACAATTTCCAGATATTCCTTGTTGCTTGGACCTTTGTTGCTCCCTCCACTTCCTGCTGCATTATAATTGACAGAGGAAGGACGGCCGTGAAAGTATTTTTCAGATTTAAATTCCTGCCCGATATTGGCATAGAACTTCTGCCCTTTATTGTAAACGATTTCTCCGTTTCCTTTGTTCGGAAGTATTCTAGAACCTGCGTATACAACTGCCAGATAAATACCTGTAACCACCAGCATTACAACAGTTAATCTGAATGCTGAGACAATATGATTTTTCATTTTTTAAATTTTAATAGAATAAACTGATTACCAGATCAATGATTTTGATTCCAATAAACGGAACAATTACTCCGCCAAGGCCGTAGATCAAAAGGTTTCTTCTCAGTAATGCGCTTGCGCCAATTGGTTTGTAAGCCACTCCTTTCAACGCCAGCGGAATCAGGAACGGAATAATTACCGCATTGAAAATAACCGCTGATAATATGGCTGTTTCCGGACTGTGAAGGTTCATAATATTCAACTTCTGAAGAGAAGGAATAAAAGTGATAAAGAGCGCCGGAATAATGGCAAAATACTTAGCAACGTCGTTCGCAATACTGAAAGTCGTCAAGGTTCCTCTTGTCATTAGCAGCTGCTTCCCGATCTCCACAATTTCGATTAGTTTTGTCGGGTCATTATCAAGATCTACCATGTTACCGGCTTCCTTAGCAGCCTGTGTTCCGCTGTTCATCGCTACACCTACATCTGCCTGGGCCAGTGCCGGAGCATCATTGGTACCATCTCCCATCATGGCAACCAGCTTACCTTCCTGCTGTTCCTTTTTAATGTAATTCATCTTATCTTCAGGTTTGGCTTCGGCGATAAAATCGTCTACTCCTGCTTTTTCTGCGATAAATTTTGCTGTCAAAGGATTATCTCCGGTTACCATTACCGTTTTCACGCCCATTTTTCTCAGTCTCTGGAAACGTTCCTGAATTCCGGTTTTGATGATATCCTGAAGTTCAATAACGCCCCATACTTTTTCATTTACGGCTACTACCAAAGGTGTTCCTCCGTTTTCAGAAATTTTGGTCACCGCATCCTGGGTTTCCTGTGGGAAGATATTCCCGGCTTTTTCAGTCAGTTTTTTTATAGTGTCATAAGCTCCTTTACGGATTCTTGTGTCGTCAAAATCAATCCCTGAAGTTCTGGTTTCCGCTGTAAAATCAATATAAGTAGGATTAGGAACCAATAAATCCTCAGATTTCAAAGCGCTTAGTTCAATGATGGATTTCCCTTCAGGTGTTTCATCGGCTACAGAACTTAATGCAGAAGCTTTAATGAATTCTTCAAGCTGAATTCCATTAGAAGGATGAAATTGAGTTGCCTTACGGTTTCCAATAGTGATTGTTCCCGTTTTATCAAGCAGCAGAACATCAATATCTCCTGCTGTTTCTACAGCTTTACCGCTTTTGGTAATCACATTCGCTCTCAATGCTCTGTCCATCCCCGCAATCCCGATTGCAGAAAGCAGACCGCCGATGGTTGTCGGAATAAGACAAACGAAAAGAGATATAAATGCCGCAATAGTAATCGGAGTCTGCGCATAGTCTGCAAAAGGCTTTAAAGTGAGGGTAACAATAATAAATGTAAGGGTAAATCCTGCTAAAAGTATAGTTAATGCGATTTCGTTAGGTGTTTTCTGTCTTGATGCTCCTTCTACAAGGGCAATCATTTTATCTAAGAAGGATTCTCCTGGCTTTGTAGTTACTTTTACTTTAATTCTGTCTGAAAGTACTTTCGTTCCGCCTGTTACAGAGCTTTTGTCTCCTCCTGCTTCACGGATTACCGGTGCACTTTCTCCTGTAATTGCAGACTCATCAATGGTTGCAAGACCTTCAATAATCTCACCATCCATAGGAATCTGATCTCCGGCTTCACAAAGGAAAATATCGCCTAATGTCATTTCTGCAGACATCTTCAGTCTTGTTTCAACCTGAAATCCTGGTTTGTTATCAAGCACTAATTTAGCTGGAGTTTCTTCCCTTGTTTTTCTAAGGGTATCAGCCTGTGCTTTTCCTCTTGCCTCTGCAATAGCCTCTGCAAAATTGGCAAACAGAACAGTGAAAAATAAAATAATAAATACTAAAAAGTTATAGGAAAAGCTTCCCTGGGTTTTATCACCAGTAAGACTGAACATGCTTACGATAAACATGACAATAGTTCCGATCTCCACCAGGAACATTACCGGATTTTTAAACATAATTTTCGGATTCAGCTTTACGAAGGACTGTTTGATCGCTTCGTTTACCAAATCTCTCTGAAACAATGTTTGTGACTGATTTTTCATTTTTTTGAAAGAGTTTATATCATTGTAAATCAATAATAACCATCAAGGTATACCAAATAATAAGGAGAGATATGGATAATATAAGTGAACGTTTCAGTAAGTGTAAGACTAGCTTTCTCCAACTTTCCGGCTTCCTTAATGGTTGAATATTGATTCTAATTTTTAATGTTCACATTTTTATTTTGAGAAATACTGAATCTGCTCTGCAATAGGACCTAGGGTCAATGCAGGAAAGAAAGACAGTGCTGCAATCAGTAAAATCACCGCCAGGGTCATAAATCCGAAAGTTGCCGTATCTGTTTTCAGTGTTCCTGAACTTTCAGGGATATATTTCTTCTGTGCTAATAGTCCTGCAATCGCTACCGGGCCTATAATCGGGATGAATCTTGAAAGTAACAGTACAATTCCTGTTGAGATATTCCACCAGGGTGTATTATCTCCAAGTCCTTCAAATCCGGATCCGTTATTCGCCGCAGAAGAGGTAAATTCGTAAAGCATTTCACTGAAACCATGGAAACCTGGGTTATTCAATGTTTTTGTTCCAAATTCCGGTAAATAAGCTGTTAAAGCTGTTCCTGCAAGAATTAAGAAAGGGTGAAACAAAGCCACAATCATCGCGATCTTCATCTCTTTGGCTTCAATCTTTTTCCCCATAAATTCAGGAGTCCTTCCTACCATCAGACCACTGATAAACACGGCCAGAATGATAAAGATGAAATAGTTCAGAATTCCGACTCCGCAGCCTCCGTAGAAGCAGTTGATCATCATGGCAAGCAGCTCATTCATCCCCGAAAGAGGCATTGTACTGTCATGCATAGAATTCACAGATCCCGTAGAAATAACTGTGGTTGCAATACTCCAATAGCCGGATGAAGCACTTCCGAAGCGTATTTCTTTGCCTTCCATCGCTCCCAGGCTGCTATCGGCTCCCATTTGTGTAATCAAAGGATTACCACCTGTTTCATTCACAACATTCGGAACGGTAAGAGCAAGAAAACCGACTGTCATCACAGTAAAGATTACCCATGACAGCTTTCTTTTATTCAGATAAAAACCAAGGGCAAATACCAATGCAAAAGGAATAATCATTTGAGTAACCATTTCTGTCATATTGGTGATATAATTAGGATTTTCAAGCGGATGTGCTGAGTTCGCTCCGAAAAATCCACCTCCATTAGTTCCTAAGTGTTTGATCGCTACAAATGCAGATACAGGACCTCTGGAAACATCAGCTTTCTGACCTTCCAATGTGATGATATGATCTTTTCCTTCAAAAGTCATCGGACTTCCGTTGATAGAAAGAATTAAAGCAACAATTACACTGATAGGAACCAGGATTCTGATCATTGATTTTGTGAAATAATCATAAAAGTTACCTAATTCTGTACTTGTTTTTTCTTTAAAAGCTTTGAAAAGAACCGCCATTGCCGCCATACCTGTTGCTGCTGTTACAAACTGTAAAAACATCAGATAAAGCTGGCTCAGATAACTTACTCCTGTTTCTCCCGAATAATGCTGCAAATTACAGTTGACTAAGAATGAAATGGTTGTATTAAAAGCCAGGTCGGGTGACATATTCGGGTTTCCATCAGGATTTAAAGGAAGCCAGGCCTGATTCAGTAAAAGAAGAAAACCTATGATGAACCAGATCAGATTGATCGCCAGCATGGCATACATATTCTGTTTCCAGTTCATCTGGCGGGCAGGATTAATTCCCGATATTTTATAAATTAACTTTTCAATGGGTTCAAAAACCGGATCAAGAAAAGTTTTTTTGTATCCATAAACATTAGCTATGTATTTACCTAAAAATATTCCGATAACTAACGTGACAGCAAAGATTGCTATAATGCCTAAAATTTCTGTATTCATGACCAATTAAAATTTTTCAGGTTTAATTAAAACATAACAGATATACACAAAGGCAAGTATTGAGAGGAAAAATAAACTCCACATAATTTATATTCTATCAAAAAATTCAACTGATTTATATAAAAGCCAAAACAACACTGCAAAAAGCAGAATTAAACTTATAAGCATCATATCTTAATCATTAGGGTTAAAAGAGTCAACAATACATACGATACAATCAGCAAACTCAAAGTTGAATGCTCCCGTTTTTTAAACGTTTTTCTTGAAATTGTCATTTTTAAATATTTTATTCAAGGACTATATGCCAAAAGAAAGTCCATTTTGAATAAAAAACATTCAAATCATTAAATAACAACACATTACAGCAAGGCAACAATTGTTATAAAACAACAAAAGCCTATCAAAATGATAGGCTCTTTATTAAAATGATAAAAAATTTATTTCAATCCGTATTCTTCAAGCTTTCTGTACAGTGTGGCAATACCAATCTCAAGTAATCGGGCTGCTTCTGCCTTATTTCCTTTTGTGTACTGTAGTACTTTCTGTATATGTATTTTCTCCAGCGAACGAATGCTCAATGAATCACTTTCCGGAGCTGCTTTTTCAGAATAATGAGGAAGGCTATCAGCATCAAGAATATTATTATCCATTAAAATCAAACTCCGCTCTACGGCATTTCTCAGCTCACGGATGTTTCCTTTCCAGTCATTTATCCCCAGAGCTTTATAATAGTCCGGACTTACCTGAACAGAAGACAAGTGAAGTTTGTGAGAAAAAAGATCAATAAAGTTCTTCGCAAGTACCTTCAGATCTTCTTTTCTATTACGCAGAGGCGGAAGACTGATTTCAAATACATTCAATCTGAAATAAAGGTCTTCTCTGAAGTTTCCATGCTTTATTTCATCTTCAAGATTTCTGTTAGTTGCTGCTATTAATCTGAAATCTGACTTTGAAACTTTCGTCTCACCCATTTTGATAAATTCTCTGGTTTCCAAAACCCTGAGCAACTTAGCCTGAAGTTCTATCGGCATCTCACCAATTTCATCCAGAAATAGTGTTCCTCCATTAGCTTCTTCAATCAGTCCTTTTTTATCTTTCACAGCACCAGTAAAAGCCCCTTGTTTATGACCAAAAAGCTCACTTTCCAGAATCTCCTTACTAAATGCTGAACAGTTAATTGCCACAAAGCTATTTTTCTTTCTGTCACTCCCTTCATGAATAGCACTGGCAAAGACTTCTTTACCCGTTCCTGTTTCTCCCGTAAGAAGAACGGCTGCATCTGTTAAAGCCACTTTTTCTGCCAACTTTTTAGCCTGCAGAATTAAAGGTGATTTACCAATAATCTGATCAAAACCTTTGGTAACAACCTGCTGAACCATTCTTGACTTGTTATCTTTTACCTTATCAAGAACTTTATACACCAATGGGATAATTTTCTCATTATCGTCACCTTTCACCAGATAATCGTAAGCGCCATTCTTCATGGCTTGTACCGCATCCGTGATATTTCCAAATGCAGTCATTAAAATAATTTCCAGTTGAGGATATTTAGTTTTAATCGACTTAACCAATTCTACCCCAAAAGCATCAGGAAGACGAACATCACTAAGAACAACATCAAAATCATATTGCTCCAGCATCGTCATCGCTGAGCGTGCTGTAGAAGCTTCTTTTACATTAAAATTTTCTTGGGAAAGGATCATTCCTAGCAATTTAAGGAGTTTGATCTCATCATCGATGATCAGAATATTTCCTGACATTATAATTATTTTTGGAAAACTGATACAAACTTATTGAATTTATTCGAGTAAAACGGGTTTCTACAAGGAAATAGTTTATAGAACAGCTAGTGATATTTCAGGAGCATTCACCCGCTATCCATTCATACTCCTCACGCCATCGCGCTCCCACACTCAAACCCACTTTCTCTCTCACCCAAGTTGCGGGGTAACCATTGCTATCGGGGCTAAAACTAATTATGAATGATGAATTATTAATTATGAGTTATGAGTTGCGGGATCCAGATTAGGAAGAGTCAATTTTACACAGTAAGATCTAATATCCCAACTATGTCATTCCGTAGGAATCCGGCCACATGTATTAGGGTCTAAAGAATTTATAGGAATACTCAGAACTATCAGAGTTTTTTTAATACTTAAGTGATTTGATAATCTTAGATAGAGTTGATGATAGAACTTTAAAATGTATTGTTTAGACTCCTGCGGAGTGACAAGATGGGTGTTGTAAACGGTAATGGTGACAACAAAGAAGGAGTAAATTGTAAGATCAGGAAGGGAAAAGCAATAATGAATAATAAATTATGAGTTATGAATTATGAGGATCCAGATTAGGAAGAGTCAATTTTACATAGTAAGATCTAATATCCCAACTATGTCATTCCGTAGGAATCCAGTCACATTTATTAGGGTCTAAAGGATTCAAAGGGATGCTACAGAACTACAGGGGGGTAATATTTTAGTGATTTGATAATCTTAGATAAAGTTGATGATAGAACTTTAAAATTGGTTGTTTAGATTCCTGCGGAGTGACAAACTGCGTGTGGTGAACGGTAGTTGTGACTACAAATAAGAAGTCAGTAGGAAGATAAGGAAGGGAAAAGCAATAATGGGTAATGAATAATCAGTAATGAGTCATGGATGATGAATAGGTAATAATAACATCTGCCATGACAGAATGATGAGTGATGACTATTGTTTATTATTTATTGCTCATTACTTATGTTTAGAATTGTAGCTGCTTATTTAGCTGGATTAGGTATACAACAAAAAAAATCCTTTATCATCAGATAAAGGATTTTTTAAAAATAAAATAAAAACTGGCGGCGGCCTACTCTCCCGCTTTCGCAGTACCATCGGCGCTGGTGGGCTTAACTTCTGTGTTCGGAATGGGAACAGGTGAGCCCCACCG